>CAYRZX010000242.1:0-10858 GCA_964428665.1 uncultured Gemmatimonas sp. | reverse complement strand
GCGGGAGATTTGCGGAGGGCCTTCGACGCGCGCGGGGTCTTCGTGTTCGTGATGACGCCGTTCAGGATGACGAAGGACCGGAGGGGTCAGTACGAGGTCGATCTGGAGGGGGTGGAGCGGAACATCCGCCACTTCTCCCGCGTGGAGGGCGAGAAGGTCATGGTCGTCTGCGGCGGGTCGGGGGAGTTCCACTCCCTCTCCCCGTCGGAGGTGATCGCCGTGGCGCAGGCCGCCGTGGCCGGCGCGGGGGGCCGGTGCAAGGTGGTCTGCGGCATCGGCGGCCCCACGAAGAACGCCGTCCAGATGGCCGTGGGCGCGCAGGAGGCCGGGTGCGACGCGGTCCTGGTGATGCCCCACGACCCGGTCGTGGGCCGGGGGGAGAAGGCCATCTGGGCACATCATCTGGCCATCTCGAAGGCCGTCGGCATCGGCCTCATGCCGTTCCGCGCGCCCAAACAGCTCCTCTCCATCGACCTGGTCAGACGCCTGTCCGGGGTCCAGAACGTGGTCGCCATCAAGGAGGAGAGCGGGGCCGTGGACTGGGTGCGGACGGGCGTGCGCGTGACCTGCGGGGGCGTCCCCTTCATCACGGGCGGCAGCGAGAACATGATCCCTTACTACTACCTGGCCGGCGCGGTCGGGTTCACGACCGGCATGGCCAACCTCACTTTGCCGCAGTCGGCCCAGCTTCACGGCGCGGCCATCCGGAAGGACTGGGACAGGGCAATGGCGTGGCGGGACTACTTTGAGCCCCTGACGGAGATGCGCCGCGAACTGGGCACGCCCATGCTCAAGGGCGGGCTGGAGATGATGGGCCTGGCCGGCGGCCCCGTCCGGGCCACCGGGGCCGTGCTGGACGCGGCGGGGCGACGCCGGGTCGGGAAGATGATGAAGGAGAAGGGGTTGTTATAGGCGGAACACCTTCTCCGCGTTTTTGTGGGCGATCCGCTCGAAGGCGTCCTTCGAAAGGCCGGCGCTCCGGAGGAAGGAGATGATCGGCGTCTCCTGCCCCACGCGCAGGTAGTCCGTGGCGAACATGAGCCGGTTCTTCCACCGCTTGAGGAAGGCCAGGCCGAACGCCGGGTCCCGCGTGATCGCGCCGTAGCCGGACCCGGCGGAGAGGTCCGCGTAGAGGTTGGGATACTTCGAGAACAGCTCGTCCAGCCGCCCCCCCGGCGTCACCGGCCCCTTGGGGTAGCTCACGTCGCACGGGGGATTGGCCGAGATCTCCTTCCAGAAGTTGGGGGAGTGGCCGATGAACCGGGCGTTCCTGTACGTGGCCAGCATCTTCTCGAACCCGGTGAGGCCCGGCTGGTCCCGGTTGATCCAGTTGTCGAAGTGCATGACGATGGCCAGCTTCAGCCGGTCGCACGCCTCGTAGACGCGCTGCTGCATCGGGTCGTCCACGGGCAGGCCGCACAGGTTCTCCCCGTAGCCCACGCACCCCTGGTCCATGTGGTGGGCGAGGATCGGGTGGGGGTTGAACCGGCCCGGATAGCGGTGGCGCGGGTCCACCGCGCAGAGGGGGAGCAGGCGGTCCCGGTGCGGCTTCGTCATCCTGAGGAGCTCCTTCGTGGGGACGAAGAAGTCCAGCTCCTCCGGGACCTCGACGGCCATGACGACGGCCTTTTCGATCCCATTTTTGTCCATCCAGCGCAGGAGTCTGGCGGGCGTCAGGCCCGGGTTGTCGAACACCAGCTGCCCCAGGTGGGTGTGGGTGTCGATCATCGTTTACGCTCCTGGAATCAAGTTAAGGGGATATTCTGACAGCGTCTCAACGCCCGACTCGGTGATCAGGAAGGTATTTTCAAGCCGGATGCCGAACCGGAGTTCGTCGCAGTAAGCCCCCGGCTCGCAGGAGAAGACGTCCCCGACCTCGAAGATGCCCTCCCGGTCCCGGTTGATGTCCGGGGCCTCGTGGGGGCGCAGGCCCACGCCGTGGCCCCCGTGGTGGATCAGGCCCACGTCCCGGAACCGGGCGTGCCCCCGGATGCGGGCGTCGAGGGTCCTCCAGAGTTCGGTGGCGCGGCCCCCAGGCCGGACCAGGTTCGGGATGTCCGTCAGGATGTGGGTTAGGTGGTCGTAGACCGAGCGCTGGAGGTCGGTCGGCTCCCCGCCCACGACGAACGTGCGGCAGAGGTCGGAGTTGTAGCCCCGGCAGGCGCTCTGGGCGTCTATGATGTAGAGTTCCCCGGCCTCGATCCTCCGGTTGCGGGCCGGCCCCCCCAGCGCGGCGCACTGGTAGTCGCCGCCGTGCCAGATCACCTCCCCGGCCTCCCGCATCGCGGCCTGCTGCCCGGCGGCCAGCACGTCCAGTTCGTTCGCGCCGGGGAGGATGGCCCTCTGCGCCGCGCTGTACGCGGCCAGGCAGGTTCGGGCGGCCCTGCGGAGGAGGTCCACCTCGTCGGGGTCCTTCCGCTTCTGGAGCTTTGCCAGGAGGTCGTCCACCGGCGTCCAGGCCGCAGGGCCGAGGGCGCCGGCCAGGGTGTCCGCCAGGAGCCTGGGCATGGCCTCCGCCTGCCAGCCGACCTGCCCCACAGAGGCGTGGCCCTTCAGCCGATTTGCCACGGCGGCGTTGAGCTGTCGCATCGGGTCGGGGTTCATCGTGTAGAGCTTGTGCCACTCGTAGGCGATCCGGTCGCCCGTCACGGCCTCTCCCTGGTCCGTGTGCGCGGCCAGCCAGGAGCTGCCCCGGGTCTCCAGGAACAGCAGGGCGGGGAACTTGGACAGGGGGAGACCGGTGAAGTAGTAGATGTCCCGGGGGTCGGCCAGCGCGACGGCGTCGATCCCGGCGGCGGACAGCCGCTCGCGAAGCCTCCGCTGCCGTTCCTTACAGCCCTCCAGGGTGAGCATGGGGACTCCTTTCATCAGTCTTGTGCTTGGAACGATGTCGCCCGGCGCACAGGCCCTCACCCCGCCTCGCTGACGCTCGGCACCCCTCTCCCGTACACAGGAGAGGGGGAGCTAGACCTCACCCCCCGTCCCCCTCTCCGACACGGAGAGGGGGAGAAGGCATGTCCAAACGACAGGGGGCGCGACGCAGAAGGGCTAACCACCGGGGCTTGGGAGAGGCGTTAGGCTGCAGTGGAAACCTTGGGACGATCCGTCTTCTGGAGCAATGCCCTTGCGTCGCGCCAAGCCCCTTGCGGCGTTTGAGCAAGTGCCCTTTCTTTTGTCCAACTTTTCTTTGGGCAAGCAAAGAAAAGTTGGATTTATCCAAACGCCTGCCATGATACACCCAGCCGGAACGCCAAGTCAAGTCTTTTCGCGGGGAATCCTATAAAAAGGAGGTCTGCCATGCTGATCGCGACCGAAACTGCCGTCTACACCCTGGACAGCGGCGGGGGCCGGAAGACACCGGGGGTGAGGGTCGAAGGCGAGGGCATCCAGTGCGTCGCCGAGGGGGCGCGCTGGGAGGTCGTCGCGCTGACCGGCGGGGACCTCCTCCTCCGCTCGGGCGACGGGCTCAGGCGCGTCCCCACCGGCATCGAGGCGCCCATCGAGTCCCTCGCCCTGGCCTCCGAGACCCCCCTGCGCCTGCTGATCGGGACAGAGGGCCCGCACATCCACAGTCTCACGGAGGACGGGGCGGTCGAGCGCATCCCCTCCTTCGACGCCCTGGACTGCCGAGAGGAGTGGCACACCCCCTGGGGGGGGCCGGCCTCCGTGCGGAGCTTCGCCTGCACGCGGGACGGGTGGGTCTACGCGGACATCCACGTCGGGAGCATCATGCGCTCCCCGGACCGGGGGGACTCGTGGGCGCCCGTGACCCCGGACCTCCACGAGGACGTCCACCAGGTGGCCACCTCCCCGCTGTCGGACGAGCGCGTGTACGCGAACACCGCGGACGCCGTCTACGTCAGCGAGGACCGGGGGGAGTCCTGGTCGCACCGGGCCAAGGGGCTGAACGCCCGCTATGGCCGGGCCATCGCCGTCCACCCGGACGACCCCGACTGCCTCCTGGCCACGGTCAGCACCGGCCCCCGCGCCAGCGCCACGGGCTGGCTCTACCGCACGGACGACGCGGGCCGGACCTGGGCGCACGTGACGGACGGGTTCCCGCCGACCACGAAGGGCAACATCGACACCTTCCACGTCGCCTTCTCGCCCCAGGGCCTGGCGTGGGCGGTGGTGGAGAAGACCCTGTTCGTGAGCCGGGACCGCGGCAGGCGCTGGTCCCCCTTCTACGAGGCCCCACAGCCGATCACTACGATTTCGTGTCGCGGAAAAGAGGGACAATGAAAAAGACACCTTTATGGAAGCTGGTGGGGTTAATCATCCTGCTGGTGGTCATGGTCTCGATCATTGTGGGATTGTGGCAGTTTTGAAGAGGATCGCGTCTCACACTTCACAGAGGACCAACGATGGCCACACCTATCCCAAAGACTGGACAGCGCGTCGTGGTGACGCCGGAAAATCGGGTCGAAACCCGGGAATTCCCCATCAATCCGCCCGGGCCGGGCGCGGTGCTGATCGAGACGGGCTGCACGCTGATCAGCGCGGGGACGGAGCTGGGCAACCAGGAGCAGCGCCGGGACCGGGACTACACGCCGGGGTACTCCAACGCGGGTCGAATCATCGCCGTCGGGGAGGGGGTCCAGGACTACCGGGTCGGCGACCGCGTCCTCTCCCTGGGGGAGCACGCCACGCACGTCGTCTCCTCGGTGGTCCCCCACCGACTTCGCCCCATCCCGGAGGGCGTCTCCGACGAGGAGGCGGCCTTCGGGGTGCTGGGGAGCGTGGCCATGCACGGGGTGCGCAAGGCCCGCATCGAACTGGGTGAGTACGCCCTGGTCACCGGCATGGGCGTCGTGGGCCAGCTCGCCCTCCGCCTGGCCGCCGGGACGGGCGCGGAGGCCCTGATCGCCGTTGACCTGGTGGACGAGCGGTTGAAGAAGGCGAGGGAAGGGGGGGCCACGCACGCCTTCAACCCGAAGCGGGTGGACCTGAAGGTGGAGGTCGAGCGGGTCACGGGGGGGCGCTGGCTGGACGTCACGGTCGAGGCGTCGGGCTACCCCGACCTGCTGCCGGCGATCTTCGACCTAAGCCGGGTCGGGGGCCGGGTCGTGCTCCTCGGCTCGATCTGGCACCGGAGGGTGGAGATCGACTTCATGGACTTCCACCTGAAGGAGCTGGTCCTGGTCGGCTGCCACCAGCCCAAGTGCCCCATCCACCCGACCGGCCTCTTCCCCTGGACGCAGCAGTACAACCGGGGACAAATCCTGACGATGATCGCCGACGGCCGCATAGATGTGAAGGGGCTGATCTCGCACCGGCTGCCGGGCGCACGGGCCGGGGAGGCCTACCGGCTGCTGCGGGACGAGCGGGACCGCGCCCTGGGCGTCATTTTAACGTGGTAGGGGCGACCGGCCGGTCGCCCCTACTCCGGCACGAAGTCCAGCAGGATCGGGTCGTGATCGGACAGGGGGCCGTAGGTCTCGCTGAGCCTCTCCACCACCTCCGGGGGGGAGGCCGGGGCGATCCCCCTGCCCGCAAACCAGTCGAGCTTGAACGAACACTTCCCCTGGTGCTCCCGGAGCGACCAGTTGATGAACTTGAAGCACCACTGAGGGATCCAGTCGCCCAGGTTGGAGTTGAGCGCCAGGCTCTGGACGTCGTAGTGGAGGGTGCACCCCCCCGGCTGGTTCAGGTCGCGATAGCGATACCCCCGCCGCTCCAGCTCCCGGAACAGGCGCCGCTCGAACCACCGGTCCGGGTGCGCGTAGTGGTTCCGGATGACGTAGCTCACCCCCATGAAGACGCGCCGCCAGAACCCCAGGATGGCGTAGAGGGCGCGCCGGGAGTTGTAGGTGGAGGTGTTCCAATCCCCGCCGATGAGCGTCGGGAGCGCGGGCCGGAGGCCGTCCAGGTGGTCGAGGACCAGCCTCATCTGGCAATGTCGGTGTCGCTGGGTGGAGTGGGCGTCCAGATGGAGGCTGACGAGGCGCACGGCCCCCAGGGGGTGGTCCATCGTGGCGACCACGGCCCGCTGCGACCCCAGGCGTTTCTCCTTCCCCCGCATCTTGTCCTTGCCGTTCGGGAGCGAGATGGCGTGCGCGTCGCGCAGGGGGTGGCGCGCGAACAGGGCGTTGCCGTGCAGGGCCTGCGCGTTGTCGCTGGCGGCCCGGTCCTCCAGGCCGCTCCCCTTGCTCAGGTTGACGTAGCAGGGCGCAAAGGCGTAGTGGAGCCCCAGGGCGCTGGCGATCTCCCGCGGGACGTTGCGGTTCCCGGAGCGGGCCATCCCGTAATCCAGCTCGGTGAGCAGGAGGACGTCGCTGTCCCGGATCAGGGGGTGTTCCCGCAGGACGCGGACGACGTTGTCCACCTGACGCCCCCGTTCGATGTTCCAGGCCGTGGCGCGGATCGCGGGGCGCGCCGGAGAGGGGTCGCGCGTCGGGGCCTCCTGCGCCACCCCCTCCAGCACCCGGTCGATCTCGGGCTTCAGCCGGGCGTAGAGGAGGGATGCCTTGAGCGCCGCGGTGGAGGAGAATTGGCGCAGGGCCTCAAAATGAGGCGTGAGATGATGGTCCAGCTCCGCTGTCACCGAAAGACCGTTCACGTTGTCCAAACCTCAACATGTTAAGGAGAATCAGATGAAAAACCGTGTCCGCGAAACCCTGAATCAGGGCAAGGTCTCGTTCGGGGGATGGCTCAACTTGGGCTCCCCCCTCGCCGCCGAGATGATGGCCAGCGCCGGGTTCGAGTGGCTGGCCGTGGACGCCGAGCACGCCCCTTTCGACCTCTCCCTCATCGCCGAGACCTTCCGCGCGATCGACGCGCGCGGGGTGGCCCCCTTCGTCCGGGCGTGGGACCACGACCCGGTGTCCCTGGCCCGGCTCTTAGACGCCGGGGCCTTCGGGGTCATCGTCCCCCACGTGAGCACGCCGCAGCAGGCCCAGGCCCTGGCCAGGGCCATGCGCTATCCCCCGCGCGGGGTCCGCTCGGTCGGCACCGGGCGCATCGCCGTCTACGGCCCCAGCTACCGCAAGACCGCCAACGATGAGATTCTGGTCATCCCTCAGATCGAGGACATGAAGGGGATCGAGAACGCCGAGGCGATCATGTCCGTCGAGGGCGTGGATGTCGGGTTCCTCGGCCCCGCCGACCTGGCCATGTCGATGGGCGTGGAGCCGGGCCACCCCGACCACGAGAAGGCCATCCAGAAGTTCCTGGCGGCCTGCAAGAAGGTGGGCAAGCCGGGCGGCCTGCCCATCCGGGTGGCCCCCGCCATCCAAAAACGGGTGGCCGAGGGCTTTAAGCTGATCGACATCGCCAGCGACCTTCGGATTCTGGAGGCCGGGGCGCAGGACATCCTCAAGGCGGTCCGCACATGATTAAAAAAAGGCTTGCGCATCTGTCGCGCAAGCCTTTTTTCTTGGAGCGCGTCATACCACAGAGGAGACCATCGTGAAAGAGCCTTCAACGCAGGCGCTGGGGAACGGTTTTTTTCATCACGGCGTGGCCACGCCCGTCAGCAACCATCGCGGCACCGTGGCCACGGCCGACGGGGAGGGCCGGGGCGTCGTCTTAGTCTGGCTGTTCGACCACCGGGGCGGCTACGCCCTTCTGATGATCGACGCGGAGACGGGGAGGAGCGAGGAGTTCCCCGTGCCCTTTCCGCCCGGCGGGGACTGCCCCTACGCCTCGATCCTCTCCAGCCGGAACCGGTTTTACACCCACTTTAACAGCCACTTCGTGGAGTTTGACCCCGCGAAGCGGGCGTTCACCTTCGTGAGCAAGACGGCCCCGCAGATGGCCATGGGCATGACCGAGGACGACGCCGGCCGCATCTGGTCGGTCACGTATCCGGACAGCGGCGTCGTCTCGTTCGACCCGCAGGGCCGCGAGTTCAGGGACTACGGCCACGTGTACAAGCAGAACTGGAGGCAGTACCAGCGCCACGTGGCCGCGGACGACGCCGGATGGGTCTACTTTGCCGTCGGCAACACCGCCAGCCAGATCATCGCCTTTGACCCCGAAAGCGGCAGGGCCAGGCCGATGCTCCCGGAGGCGGAGCGCGGCAGGGGGAGCGCGTACGTCTACCGGGACGTGAACGGGAGGGTCTACGGCTTGGCCCTCGGCGGGGCAAAAGAGGGCTGGTACGAGTTCCACAGGGGGGAGGGGAAGAAGGTCGGGAGGCTTGCGCAGAGGCGGGAGAAGCCGATCATCACCAGCAGCCAGGGGCTGTTCCACCGCGACTTCCCGGACGGGAAGAGGCTGAAGGAATGCGACCTGGTGGACCGGGTCCTGGCCGTGGAGGACCCGAAGACGCAGGAGGTCAAGGAGCTGTGTTTCGACTACACGAGCGAGGGCGCTCACGTCATGGGCCTGGCCGCCGCGCCGGACGGCACGGTCTGCGGCGGCACGGCCTTTCCCATGCGCTTCTTCAGCTACGACCCGAGGACGGACGCCTGGACGAACCGGGAGAGCTACGGGCAGTGGAACACCGTGGCGCGGGGGGGAGACCGGTTCTTCGTGGGGGCCTACAGCGGCGGGTACCTGCTGGAGTGGGACCCTTCCAGGCCCTGGACGCCGACCGAAGAGGGGAGGGCCGATTCCAACCCCCGATGGCATCTCAAGGCCAACCCCGACATCAACCGGCCCCACGACCTGCTGGCGCACCCCGACGGAGACCTCGTGGTCATGGCCGGCACGCCGGACTACGGCTACACGGGCGGGGGCCTGCTGTTCTGGGACCGGAGGGCCGGCGTCGGGACCTTAGTGAAGCACACGGACATCCTCCCGGAGCACTCCACGATGAGCCTCGTGGCGCTCCCGGACGGAAAATTGCTGGGCGGCACCACCACCAACCCCGGCACGGGCGGGGAGAAGAAGGCCGAGGAGGCGGAGCTTTATGTCATGGACATCGCCACGAAGCGGGTCGAGTGGCACGAGCACACGTTCCCCGGCGTTCAGGAGTACACGGACCTGTGCCCCGGGCCGGACGGCCTGGTCTATGGCTTCGCCGACCGGAGACGCTTCTTCGCCTTCGACCCGGCCCGCAGGAGGGTCGTGCACGAGGAGGACACGAGGGCCAGGTTCGGGCCGACCAACTCCCAGCAGGGGCCGCGCGTGTTCGTGCCCGGCCCGGATGGGACGATCTACGTCCTGTTCGTGAAGGGCATCGCCCGCGTGGCGCCGGGGGCGTTCCGCATCGCGATGCTGGCCGAGTCGCCCGTGCCCATCGGCCCCGGCGGGGACTTCCTGGACGGGCACATCTACTTCGCCAGCGGGTCGCACCTCTACAGCTACAGGGTTGCCGGGACAGAATGAACCGCGTCTACGCCACGGCCCACCACAACAGCCCCGACTACGCCGGCGCGTCGAGCGTTCATCCGCCCTGCATCTCGACCTCCTGCGCATCCCCCAGCGCCCTGAGCATGTTCTCGCCGAGAACCCGCCGGACCTCGGACTCGCCGTGGCCGCGCCGCAGCAGCTCGGCCGTGAGGAGAGGGATCTTGCTGACATCCTCCAAATGGCGCGGGTGATGCCCGCCGGTCCCCTCCCAGTCCGTCCCGATTCCCACGTGGTCCCAGCCGCCCACTTCGGCGATGTACTCGATGTGATCGGCCACGTCCTCCAGGGTGGCCGGCGTGATGCCGTGCTCCCTTATGAAGCGGGCCTTCTCCTCCCGATGGGCTTCCACATCGTCCGGATGGGCGGCGCGGAAGGTCTCCATGTGCGCGTTGAGCGCGGGCGCCAGCTTTTTGAGCTTCGGGTAGCCGTCCGAAAAGGCCTGGCTCACCAGGGCCGGCGCGAAGTTCACGCACGCCACGCCCCTCTTGTCCGCCAGGCGCCGGATCAGGTCGTCCGACAGGTTTCTCTCGGCCAGGGACTCGGCCCCCAGAGTGCGCGCCATCTCCGGCAACGGGCAGCACAGGGCGCGCGCGTTCGAATGCGAGGCGATCACCGGCCCCCGGCAAAGCTCCAGCGCCTGGAGCGCAGCCCTATCCGTGGCGTGCGAGATGTCCGGGATCACCCCGAGCCTCCCCATCTCGCGCACCACTTGGCGACCCACCTCGCTCAGTCCGTTCCACCGGATGGCGCCGCTGGAAGAGTCGCACAGCAGGTTGGTCCAGGCGTGCGTCAGGGTCATGTAGCGGACTCCCAGGCGACGGTAAACGCGCAGGGCTCGCACGCTGCCCCCAAGGAACTGGCCGGCCTGCATCCCCAGGAGCACGGCAATCTTCCCCTGTTCCCGAATCCGGCGCACGTCGCTGACGGTCAGGGCCAGCTCGAAGTCATCGGGATACCGGTCGAGGATGTCGGTCAGGAGTGTGTCGATCAGCTCCAGGCCCTGCAGCGGAATCTTCGTCTCGTCCTCGCCGGTGCTGCCGCACACCGCCTGCCACAGCACGTTCACCTCGCCGTCGCGCAGCCTCGGCAGGTCCAGGTCGCCCGTTCCGGGGGCCAGGCCCTGCCATCGCTTGCCGATATCGCGTCCCGGGCGGATGAGGGCCTGCGAGCTCATCACGGCGGCGTTCATCACGACGGCGGTCCGATGGATGGACAGCGCCCGGTCCAGGGGCGCCTCTTCCTTCGACGTCGCCGAATCCTCTCGCTTCTCTTCCATAGGTATGCTCTCCTTATTCGCTCACGAGTTACGCAGCCGGCCCCTGAAGGCCCAGAAAAGGGCGGTTCGCGCGCAGGCTGTAGGGGCGACCGGTGGTCGCCCGGCGATTCAATCTGACAAGGCCGATGCGCGATCACCGATCGCGCCTACAACGACGTACAGATCGCCTGATTCTGGGCCGGATTCGGCCAACTGCGTAACTCGTGTTCGCTGTCAGCTCCGGTCCATCCTCTATAGATAGAGCAATGGGTTCAGGGCGCTGTTTCTCCCTCCGCGTCGGTCGCG
>CAYRZX010000241.1:0-10933 GCA_964428665.1 uncultured Gemmatimonas sp. | reverse complement strand
TTACGATGAGCGGGACCAGCTATCGTCCGAAGTTAATCGGCAGCGTCGGTGGTAGAAGGTGCAAGTGCACAGGGAGGTAGTCATGAAGCAGTGGCTAAGACGCATCCGCGGAGCACTCGGGATGGGCCTGACTTGGGTGGTTGGATGGGCGCTCGTCGGTGTGCTGATAGGAGTGACGAGTAGGCTTCTTCCCGGTCTCCCGTGGGATTCCTTCTTTGAGGTCTTTGATGCCCCGTTGCCGGCGCTGGCGATACCGGGCTTCTTTGGTGGTGTGCTCTTTTCAACGGTGCTCGGGATTGCAGGGCGCCGTCGCAGATTCGATGAGTTGTCGCTTCCCCGATTCGTGGCTTGTGGGGCGGTAGCTGGTCTGTTGCTGAGCCTTGTTCCGGCTGCTTTGGTTACTGTGGGGTTAGCGAGTGTTGGACGCCACGTTGACCTGTGGCAAATCACTGCCGCAATAAGCGGTCCTCTGACTCTCCTGAGCGCAGTCTCAGCCGCCGGTTCGCTGGCGCTAGCCAAGATAGCGGAGGAGCGAGAGCCTTGGAAAACGTTGCTCGTCGAGTTGTGGACGGGTGGCCCGAGCGATGCCTAACACAAATTATGCGGAAGTGGAAACGAGACACAAGCGCAACCGGAAGGTCGCGCTGGGAATGGGGGCCTGGCTGGGGGTCTATGCCGGAGCCCTGCTGATCGTCTCCCTCTCAAGCAGGGAGTGGACCCTCGGCCTGGCCCTGGAATCGGCGCTGGACAGGGGGGTTCCGTTCGAGCAGCCCGTTGGACCAGCAGGCTTCTATACGAAGGACATCGTGTTCGACCTGCCCTCCGACATCCAGAACCCCCGCCTGCTGGTCACCCAGGGCATCTGGGTGGAGCGCTTGATCGAATTCTTCCTGATCGGGGACGAGGACAGCCTGTTTCACAGGAGAACGATGTTCCGGCTCGAACCTCAGCCATAAATCCTACAACAGGGAAAGAGTTCTCAGATACACCGCTCTTGATAGAGCTTCAAAAGCGATTTCCGGTTTGAGCGGGGAGTCTTGTCTAAACGGCCAGACCAGATCACCCGTATTTTGTTGATATACAGCAAGAGCAAATCCTTCAAACTTGCCGTAGGCGTTCAAGGGGCGCTCACGCGGGATGGAACGCCCACAAACGCTGTGAATCTGTCGGAGGCTCTGAGAGGTGGCTGCCCATTCGGGAAAACTGATGATTCCTCCGACAGCACATAGCGGAAACCGTTCGTGAAAGTTGGTGGCAAAGGCGACCAGGTCGTTATGGCCGTTTTTCCAGTTTTTCTCCAGACTGTCCTGCGACTGAAAATGTTTGGGGTCGGCAGCCAGCACCAGCCCGGATTCCGCGTTCGCCATCCAGACGTCTACTTCTTGCCAGCGAACCGCTCCCAGAAAATTTTTGCCCTTGTGATGAACCTGCCATTTCTCCTGCTGAAGGTACCGCTTTAAATCGTCACGCTCCTGCTCGTCCAGCATTTTTTCAAGATGTGAGGCAATACATTGTGCCGTCCATTTCTGAAGGGCATTTGCTAAAGCTTGCTGCCGGGCCTTGGATAGACTTGCGGCGGAATCGGCGATCAGATGACCCTTGACGACTTCGGCCCAAAGCTCGTCTTCAATTGTGGCCATTCTGTTTCATCCTTCTTCGCGAGATGAGTTTAGAGAGTATGTTTCTGGCTTTCTGATACTCGGAAACGGTTATACAGGAGGGAGTCACAATCCTGTCAACGACTTCGATCGCAGCCTCAAATAGACGCTCCCTGACACGGGTATCCACCTCTTTAAAAACAGCCTCCAGCTTTTTCACGGGCGATGGCAATGGGATACGGTTCGCTTCGCCCGGCATCAATTCCAGCACCCCCCCTCCGTAACTCCGTCCGGTGATCTCGCACGCAATCAACGTCCACGTATTGACAAAGCTGACCACGTGCCGTTTTCCCAGGGAAGGCCTACTCCATCTCACGCGATGAATGGTGTCTGTGGAAGTGTACTTTTGGGTCAAATGGACCAGTTTGGGTATTTCACCGGCCTGTCTCAAAAGCAGCGCATCCGCAGGCCAGACGCTGGGGACAGCATACCAGGGTTCACGGTTCCGACACTTAAAGCGGCGATTGACCCCCTGTTCAACGCCACGCGCCAAATAAGTGCGCATCTGTGACGGAAGGCTCTCAACGGGGTCAGAGGTATATATCAAGAATAAGGGGCGTTCCTGCGATATAAGAAACTTGAAATCGCGGGTGGAAAAACAGATCCCCTGTAAGTCGCGGGCGCTGGTGATGATGGGCGTGAGACAATTCCCATCTCCCAAAGCCTCTGCTTCAGGCCTGGATACAATGAAGAAATCGTTCGAGCCGGTGACGACTCCGACCTCCACCCGGCCATACTCTTTGAAAGGCTTCCATCCGAGTTGACGGAAGGACTCACTGACGGACAGACGTTCCTCAGCAGACAGAAACAGATGTGTCCACTTGGGACACCAGTCCCAGACAGGCGCAGGGTCGACAGGGTACGGCGGGCCTTGTTCAAGATGTCTAAAAGACATCGTGAGGAGGCCGCCAGGACCGGCAGCGTCACGGTCGCAAAGGAGCAATACAACGGATTGCTGGACCGAAGGGAATAAATCCCTGTCCGGCAGACAGACAATGACACGGCGGAAACGGGACAGGAAAAACCGCCTGAGTTCTTCAGCGTAGCCGACGTGAAGAAGTTCTTCAGGGAGGACCAGGGCCAACCGTCCGGTGTCGGACAGCAGCTTGCAACTCAGGGCCACAAACGGCGCCCAGGTACTCATCAGCCGGGATGGATGTAATCCCATCTCCTTCATCTGACGAAAGGCCAGCGTCCGGCTGCGCTCAGGGAACAGGTGTGAACGAATAAACGGCGGGTTGCCCACAACAGCGTCAAACACGTGGGGAGACTGAAACAGAGGGGAATGGTCTGCCCACTCAAAGAAATCGCTGCAAATGCCGTCCGCTGCTGTGGCGGCCTGAGGGTCTATATCCACTCCCACACAGGTCGGCTGTCTGTCGCCGAGGTCGGCAAGATGCGTCTGCGCCGCAGCCAGGAACACCCCTTCGCCGCACGAAGGGTCCAGAACCCGATCCCCAGGCGCACGGACGGCCCATCGAACGAGAGCAGATGCAACCCTGGGAGGGGTATAAACGGCCCCAAGAACTTTTTCAGCAGCGCCGTTTTGTCGGTAACGATTTTCTACTGTGACTGACATAGCCCTATTGCCCTTTGCTCAACATATCCTCCCATCATCAGCGCAACCGAAAGTTGAGCTGCGCTTGCGAGCATACATTCCACGCCTACGGGACAGGTGTGAGCGTCGAAACGACGAACAGATGGATGTCATCTTTAGTCTGCGAAAGTTTGTAGTTGGCGATGAACCGCCGGTTCTCTGCGTAGTGTTGGAGCTTGCGTTCGACCATCTCATAGACTATCTGCTTGAAGTCAGCAACGTCCCGCGACTGTCCGAAAATCGCCGTGCGGACCCTCGAAGCAATACGCCTGACCAGCGACCCCCCACTCAGGGCCGCCGCTGCCAACTCTGTGAGCATCGTATCTCGTTTGTGCTCGGGTAACAGGGACACGTTCCAGGCTGTGATCCCCATGACTACAAGTCGTTCCATTGCCTCGTCGGTGTTTGCGAACTGCCGGTAGGGTTCGATGAAGTCCAGCAAGACCTCCGACATCTTCTGGTCCGCGCCTTGCCGCGAGCGGATGAGACTGTCGCTATCCCCCTGGCCGTACCGGCGGTTCTTGGGCTTCTTGCGTGATCGTTTCTTGCGCGACATGGGTGTTTGCTTCAAAATTACCTGCCCCTGCGCTTCCGTTTTTTTCTGAACAAACCAGAAAACTCCGCGTTGGTACATCTTGCACAAAAGTACCCTTCGCCTTTCATCGAATAGCCCCCTTCACTCAAAACAATCACTGCGCCACATTGGGAACACTTGGTCGGCTCGTACGCTGGTGGATTCTTCAGCTTCTCAAAATTGTACTCGTTCGTCCCATAATACACATATATCTCCGTCTCGAAATCTTCTCTGCATTTCGGACAATCTTGCCATCGTCCCTTGTGGCCTTCGGTATGATGATAGCCGCACAAGGTAAACCGGCTATGATTCCGATAGCAACTGTTTCGCGCATACGAGAACAAAACGTACTGGTCCTCGTCGTCGCAGATCCACTGATCGCAACATTCCGTTTTCGTCAGTTTGGTTGTTTTGCCGCATAGCCCACACCGTGGGCGGGCACTCTGTCGTCCCTCTTCATTGGGCTTCGCTTGTTGTTGCTGCCGCTTTCTTGCCATATACACTCCTTCCCAATCAGACGGGCCGCTCATAGAGAACCTTCCCTTCCTGCACTGCCAGAACGCAGGGCTTCAGCCCCCTCCTTTAAATGCCATAAAGCGCCCCGTACTTCGCCTTCAGGTGCGCCATGAGCGGCCTGTGGCTCAGCGGTTTGCCGGTGACCCTCTCGACGAGTTGCCCGGCCCGGTAGCGCATCCCCTGCCGGTGGATCTTCTCCCGCAGCCAGTCCCGCAGGGGCAGGAACTCCCCCCGCGCGAACTGCGCGTCCAGGTCGCCCAGTTCCTTCCGCGCCTGCTCGAAGAACTGCGCGGCATAGAGGTTGCCCAGGCTGTAAGTGGGGAAGTAGCCGATCCCGCCCCCGCTCCAGTGGGTGTCCTGCAGACACCCCTGCGCGTCGTCCGGCGGCGTCAGGTCAAAGTACTTCTTAAACCGCTCGTTCCAGGCCCCCGGCACGTCCCCCGCCTTCAGGTCGCCCGTCAGCAGCGCCTGCTCCAGCTCGAACCGGAGGAGGATGTGCAGGTTGTACGTGGCCTCGTCCGCCTCCACCCGGATGAATGAGGGCCGCACGTCGTTGATCGCGAAGAGGAGGTCGTCAGCAGAGACGTCGGAGAGGGACTCGTGGAAGAGGTGCCGGGCCAGGGGGAAGAAGTGCGCC
This sequence comes from uncultured Gemmatimonas sp., assembly GCA_964428665.1. Classification (GTDB taxonomy): domain Bacteria; phylum Latescibacterota; class UBA2968; order SICM01; family SICM01; genus SICM01. The sequence continues at coordinate 5,951 of CAYRZX010000241.1, read as the reverse complement.
CAGAACGCCCGGCCCCGGCCCACGAAGTTCTCCCACATCCGGGACTGCGACTCGTGGATCCCCAGGGAGACCGCCTCTGCCATCGGCGTGCCGGAGTGCTCCGGGTCCAGCCCCTGCTCGTAGAGCCCGTGCCCGGCCTCGTGCAGGATGCCGAACAGCGCCATGTGGAACTGCCGGGCGTCGTAGCGCGTCGTGAGCCGCGTGTCGCCCGGCCCCAGCCCGGAGCAGAACGGATGCACCGTCACGTCCAGCCGGCCCGCCTCAAAGTCGAACCCGATGGCCGCCGCCGCCATTTTGCCGAATGTCTCCTGCCGGTCCACCGGGTAGTCTCGATGCAGGACCGACGTGTCGGGCCGTTTTCCAGACCCCACGACATCCCCGATCAGCTTGACCAGCTCCTCGCGCAGGTCTGCGAACACCCGCGTCAGGTTGGCCGTGGTCTCCCCCGGCTCGTAGTCCTCCAGCAGGGCGTCGTAGGGATGATGGGCGAACCCGTAGGCGTCCGCCGCCTGCCGCTTGAGCCCCACGACCTTCTCCAGGTAGGGCCGGAACTTCGGGAAGTCCGACGTCTTCCGCGCCCCGGCCCACACGTCGTGCGCCAGGGCGCAGGTGCGCGTCAGCTCCTCCACCAGCGACCTGGGCAGCCGGGTCATCCGGTCGTAGCCCCGCCGCCACTCCCGGACGTTGACCGCCGGCGCGGATTCCGGGCCAGCGACCAGGGCGCTCCCCTCGACTTCTCCGATCAGGCCGCCGATCTCGGGGTCCGTGAACTTCTGATGGACCATCCCCGACAGCAGGGCGAGCTGCTCCGCCCGGTAGGGGGAGGCCTTGGCCGGCATGTAGGTCCGCTGGTCCCACCCCAGGAGCCCGGCGCAGCTCCCCAGAAGTTCGATCTCCTTCATCCGGCGGATCAATTCGTCATAAGCCTGTTGTGGCGTGCGGGGCATAATCCTCCTGATCCTTAGGGGCGAGGCATGCCTCGCCCCTACCGCACCTTATACCCTTCCTTCGGCTGACCCTCGTCGATGATCGTGAACTCCACGGTCACGCGATCCGCCGCGATCTCCGCCTCCTTCACCCCCGCCATCGCCGCGATGATCGCGTCCGCCACCCTTCTCTTGACCTCCGGCGTGCGGCAGGGCTTCGTCAGCCAGTTCACGGTTACGTTCGGCATGGGAAAACCTCCTCGATGTGAGATGATGCGGGTTGAAAACCCGCCCCTACCTCAAATATGCCTTCTCCACCTTGCGCAGCGCCTCCAGGATGTCCCTGACCTCCTGGTCTCCGTAGTTCTCGTGCACGGAGATGTTGAAATGCGTCTCCGCCGCCTCCACGGCGTTGGGGCACGGGAAGGTCGCGTTCCGGTCCCCCCTGTAGAGGTCGCACGTCCAGGGGTATCCGCTCTTCCCGAACACGTTCCGCTCCCGGAACCACTTCGCCTCCGACGGGATGTGCCGGTAGGTCGGGTTCACGGGGATGCCCTCGGCGGCCACGGCCTTCGCGAAGGTCACCTTGTCCACCCTGATCCGGTCCAGATGCGCCCGGATGCGCAGGAACCAGTAGACCGACTCCGCCTCCTTCGGCTCCCACGCCGCGCCCACGGCCACCAGCCCCGCCAGCCCCTCGTGGATGGCGTTCACGACCCTCCTCCGGCGGGCGTTCATGTCCGGCAGCTTCCGGAGCTGCGCCCGCCCGATGGCCGCCGACAGGTCGTTGCCGTTCAGGTTCAGCCCGGCCACCACGTTCGTCGGAGAGTCCGTGTTGAACGGCTTCCCCCGGTCGGAGAACCGCTTCGCCCGCCAGTAGAGGCCCTCGTCCTTCGTGAACACCACGCCCCCCTGCGCGCCCGTGGCGTGGTGCTTGCCGCTCATCGTGGAGAACGCCCCCAGGTCGCCCATCGTCCCGACCGGCCTCCCCTTGTAGCGCGCCCCGTGCGCCTGGGCGCAGTCTTCGATCACCGGCAGGTTGCGCGACCGGGCGATCTCCAGGATCGGGTCCATGTCCGCCGGCTCCCCGGCGATGTGCGCCACGATGATCGCCCTCGTGTGCGGCGTCAGCACGGCCTCCAGCTCGTCCGGCCCAACGTTGTAGGAGCCGGGATGGGCGTCCGCCACCACCGGGACGCAGCCGAGCAGCGCCACGGGCATCACCCCGCCGGGGTCCGTGATCGGCGGTACCACCACCTCGCTCCCCGCGTCCAACTGCAGCGCCCCCAGCGCCGTGTAGATGGACGCGGTGCCGGAGTTGACCAGGTCCGCGTAGCCCCCCCCCAGGAACTCCGCGAACTCCCGCTCGTAGGCCTGCTCCTCCGGCCCCCCGTACCCGAAGACCCCGCCCGCCTCGATGGCCCGGTCAAACAGCGCCACCGCCGCCTGCTTCTCCTCCTCCCCGAACAGACGCCGGGGCGGAAACGGCGTCTTCCGGACCTTCTCCCCGCCCTCAATGGCTAACACGGATAACCCTCCTTGTAGGTTCCGTGTAGGGGCGACACGCCACCCCACCTAACGCTCCCATGAGGTCGCGTTCCCTGCCCTGGTCGCCCCTACTTCCCTGCCTCCGGCCTGCTCCCCGCCTCAATCGACAGCGTCACCTTCACGTCGTCCCCCAGCATCAGCTTCCCCACGCCCAGGGGCCTGTTCCAGTTGATCCCGAAGTCCTTCCGGTTGAGCGTGACCGTGGCCTCAAACCCGGCGACTGTCCTCCCCCTCGGCCCCGGCCCGACGCCCAGGACCTCCACATCCAGCATGACCTCCTTCTCCACGCCGTGCATGTTCAGCGTCCCCGTCACGAGCAGTTTCTCCCCCTCCTTCTGGACGCCCTTGCTCTGGAACGTGATGTCCGGGTACTTCTCCACCTCGAAGAAGTCTGCGCTCTTCAGGTGCGTGTCCCGCTTCTCGTTGTCCGTGTTGATGCTCGCAGCGACGATCCTGGCCGTGACCGAGGACTTCTCAGGCTCCTCGGGGTCATAAATGATGGACCCCGACACCTGGGTGAACCGCCCCTTCACCTGGCTGAAGATGTGCCGGATGCCGAACGTGGCCGACGAATGCGCCCCGTCGACCTCATAGGTCTCGGCCTGGACCCCCTGGGCGGCGGTCACGAAGGTCAACGCGACAGCAAGGAACAGAGCCCTCTTCATGAAAAGACACTCCTTTCGTTGAGGTTTTAAACACCCGGCTTCACGTGCGTCTCGATCACCGTCTCCAGGGCGATGAGGTGCGCCCGGACCCGGCGCTCCATCGCCTCCCCGGTGGGCGTCTCGGAGGTCAGCAGATGGTCGGTATACCGATTGAACAGGGCGATGGGGATGCCCTCCCCCCGCCGCGCGACCTCCGCATCCAGGTCCGGGTAGACCACGCCGGCCCGCGCCTCCGCCCCCTCGATGCAGGGGTTCGTGTTCACCGGGCAGACGGCGGAGACCCGGCGGACGAGGTCCGGCCCGATCAGCGCCGCCCCCCGCCGCAGCTCATACAGATAGTATCCGGGGCTCTCCCAGTCCTCGTGCAGGTCGATGGCCGCCTCGAACCGCCGCCCCTCGATCAGCCGGCGGAGAATCCCGACCTCCGGGACATCGTCCCGCAGAAAGGCCCAGTTGATGTCCACGTCCTGCCGGTTGTGCCGGGTGTTGTGGACGTAGCCGTAGGGGTTGAAACAGGGGATGACCTCAAACCGGAGCGCATCCAGCCACGGGCCCTGGTCCCGGCCCAGGAAGGCCAGCGCCGCCTCGACGCCGGCAGGCTCGTCCCCGTGCGTGCCCCCGATGAGGAGGGCGGTGGGCAATTCGGGGCCGGAGGAGAGCGTGACGCCGAAGACCGGGTAGCCCTCGACATCCCCCAGAACCCGGCGCTGAACGTGGGGCCGGCTCAGGCCCTCGACCCGGCGCACAATGTCGTCGTAATTTCTCATGAGGGTTCTATAACATACGTAAATCCCCACTCCTTGTCAATCCGCACGTCAAATACCGCTTGACAAAGGCCGGGGTGTAATCTATAATCAGCCATGCCTATTTTCTTCCCTACACTTTTGAAACGCCATACGACCATATCCCTCTTGTCCGCCTGCCTCCTCTCCCTCGCCTGCCAGAGCCGTGAAGCCTATCGGCTTGCGGAGAGGGCCTCGGCCCACGAGCGGGCCGGCAGACTCCGGGACGCCGCGGCGGCCTACGAACAGGCGTCGGCCCTCAGCCCTGAAGACCCCTACCTGCTGGCGAAGGCGGGCGCGGCGAACCTGCGGGCAAATCAGATCGAGGCGGCCCTCCCCTACCTGAAAAAGGCGCACGAACTCGCCCCGGACTACCTCGCCCCCCTCCAGGGCCTGGCTCGGGCCTACGCGGCGACGCAGGACACGCAGCGGGCCGTCGAGACGCTGAAGCGCATCTCCGCCCTGTCGTCCGGGGACGCCGCCGCAAACGCCGAGGCCGGGCTGATGTACAGAAGCCTGGGGCGTCCTGAGGAGGCCCTGAAGGCGTTCGAGGAGGCCCTGAAGGCGGACCCGGACCTCTATCAGGCGCACGCGGAGCTGGGGACGCTCTATTACGAGCGCCGGGACTACGACAGGGCAGAGGAGGCCTACAAAACCGCGCTCCGGCTCGACCCCTACGATGCCCGCACCCTGAACAACCTGGCCTGGATGTACGCCGAACAGGGCATCCACCTGGACGAGGCCCTGAAACTCTCCCGCCTCTCCCTGAGGCTCGACTCCGACCAACCGGCCTACATCGACACGCTGGCCGAGATCTACTACCGGAAGGGGAACCGCGAGCAGGCCATCGCCCTGATCCGGCGGGCGATCTCCATAGCCCCCGACGTCGAGCACTACCGGAGACAGTTCAGGAAATTCCTCTCAGGCGGCGGCCAGAAGGTGTGAGGAGAAGCGGACGCCATGGCAGAAGAGAAAGCGACTCCGTTCAAGTACCTCCCCCTCATCCTGTTCATCCTGGCGATGCAGAGCGCCGTGGTCTATTACTTCCTGGACCGGGCCATTCCGAAGCCGGAGCAGCAGATCGCGGCGGAGGCCCAGGAGGAGAAGCCGACGGCGGAGCAGATCCTGCTGCATCACCCCTTCATGGTCAAAGGGATCGAGCCTGTGACGGTCAGCCCGGCGCAGGACGAGGTGGGGCACCTCGTTCAGGTGGCCGTGCAGCTGGGCGTGGACGCCTCGTCGGCCAAACACCAGGCGGAGGAGAACAGGACGAGGGTGCAGGACAGCGTGACGAGAGTGCTCGTGCCGCGCACCCTCGAACAGCTTCGAGGACGGGCCCACGGGGAGATGAAAGAGGCCATCCGGGATGAGCTGAACAAGTGGCTCGGCGGACACGTGGTGGAGGTCTACTTTACGAAGTTTGTGATTCAATAAAAAAGTTCCATGCCCAACCCCGACGCGACATACACCGACCCGGAATGGGGAAACGTCCTCCGGCGAAAGGAGGCGACCGAGGAGACCATCCCGTCGATCCTGAAGAGCCTCCCCATGTTCGAGACGCTGACAGCGCCCGAACTCGTGAAGGTGGAGCGGATCGTGCACCGGCGGCGGTTCGCCGCCGGAGAGGTCATCATCCGGGCGCGCGCCCCCAGGTCGGGCATGTACATCGTCAAGTCCGGCAGCGTCGACGTGGTCCGCCCGATGGGGAACGGCATCTTCCAGAAGGTCGGGCGGCTCGATGTCGGCGACCTGCTGGGGGAGTTCGCCATCCTCGACGATTCCCCCCGGTCCACCTCCATCGTGGCCGCGGAGCCGAGCGAGCTGCTCGGCTTCTTCAAGCCCGACCTGATGGAGTTCGTCGAAACAGACCCCCGCCTCGGCCTCAAGATCGTCCTCCGGGTGGCGGAGATGATGACCCGCCGCCTGAGGCAGGACATCGAACTCCTGCGCGGCCTTCAGAAGCCCGTCGCCCTCGACAGGGCGGTCTGAAGAAAAAGTGAAACGGCAAACGGCAAACGGCAAACGTAAAA
>CAYRZX010000240.1:0-11035 GCA_964428665.1 uncultured Gemmatimonas sp. | reverse complement strand
TCTATAAATTAACGAGGTTTCCCATGTCCACGACCTGCCCGGCCTGCGAGGGGAAGGGCTACATCGAAGAGGAGATGACCTGCCCCGACTGCACCGGCATGGGGTGCGGGAAGTGCAAGGATGGGGTTTTGGTCACGCGCAAAAAGTGCGCGAAGTGCAAGGGGCAAGGAAAACACCTCAGTTGAGCAGTTGCACGATCTTCTCCGTGGCCTTCAGCCCCGACCCCGTCAGCGCGACCACCACGGTCCCGCCCGGATTTTCGTCCAGCCACTGCTCCGCGGCGGCCAGGGCGACCGCGGACGTCGGCTCGATGTAGACCCCCGCCCGCCAGGCCCGCCGCAACGCCTTCAGAGTTTCCTCTTCAGAGACGGTCAGCATCTCCCCTTTTGTCTCCCGGACGGCCCTCAGCATCTGCCCCCCTCTCACCGGCTCGGCCACGGCGATCCCTTCGGCCAGGGTCTCCCGCTTTTCGACCTTCACCGGGGCCTTTAGCCCTTGACGGAACGCCTCGCAGACCGGCGCGCAGGCCGAAGCCTGAGCCGCGATCAGGCGGGGGAGCCGGTCGATGACGCCGCCGGCCCTCAGGTCCGAGAAGCCGAGGTGGGCGCCGAGGAGGAGGGTGCCGTTTCCGGCGGGCAGGACCAGGGCGTCGGGGGGGCGCCAGCCGAGTTGCTCGCAGACCTCGAAGGCGAAGGTCTTGGTCCCCTGAAAGAAGAAGGGGTTATAGCTGTGGCTGGCGTAGTAGCCGGCCCCGGCGGCCTTCAGCGCGGCCGCGGCCACTGCCTCCCGCGTCCCCGGGATCGGGTGGAGGGCGGCCCCGCAGGCCGCGATCTGCGCCAGCTTTCCGCGGGAGGCGCTCGCCGGGGCGTAGATGTCGCAGGCGACGCCGGCGCGGGCGCAGTAAGCGGCGACGGCGGCCCCGGCGTTCCCGGAGGAGTCCTCCACGACCCGCCGGACGCCGAGGGATCGGACGTGGGTGATGAGGGCCGCAGCCCCCCGGTCCTTGAAGGAGCCGGAGGGGAAGAGGTAATCGAGCTTGTAGAACACCTCAGCGCGGGGGTCAGGGACCCGGACGAGGGGCGTCATCCCCTCGCCGAAGGTCACCGGCTCCCCCAGGATGGCCATCGCCTCCCGGTAGCGCCAGAGGGTGGGGGGGCGGCGTCCCACGGCGGCGGGGTCGAGGGGGGGGGCAGCGACGGCGTCGAGGAGGCCGCCGCAGACGCAGCGCCAGACGGGGTCCGAAAGGGCGTAGGCGCGGTCGCAGGCGGAACAGCAGAGGAAGGGGTCCGACATGGGCAGTCTCCTGGATAAAAAAAGGGGGAGATCCACGGGCTTGTGAGCCGCAGATCTCCCCCTCCACCAGAGGAAAGGAGGATGAATCTGTCCTAAATATCGGCACAAATCGGTCCAAAATATGTGCGTTAGATCACAATGCAGAAAATAATCAGAGGCCGGCCTGGAGCCGCCGGGAGATGGCCATCTCCTCCTCGGCCTCCGGGATCATCCCCTTCTGCTGGAACAACCTGGAGAGGCTCGTGTGGACCAGGGGGTCGTTGGGGTTGATCGAGACGGCCTTTCGGACGGCGGCCACGGCCTCATCCAGCATCCGCTTTCGCTCATACGCCTGGGCGATGCCGAGATGCCCCTCCAGAAAGTCCGCCTTGACCGAGACGGCCTGCTGGAAGCTGGCGAGGGCGTCGTCGAGGTCCCCTTTGGCAAGATGGGTCAGGCCCTGGACGTAGAGTTGCTTGTGATCGGCCAATGAAACCTCCTGATTATGGCTGTTCTTTCACCCATCCGTTCCCCCACTCGGCCTCGCTGAGGTAGGTCCACCGGTCGTCAGCGGCGGTCACCGGACGGCCATACAGGAAGCCCGCTGGCGTGCGGACCACGTCCATTGGCTCCCCCTTCCGGCCCGCCCTGGGGCGGTAGACGCCGAGGTAGGCCCACCCCCGTCCGACGGCCCGATGCACGGCCTGGATGCGCATCTCATCCTGCAAGGCTACCGCCTCTCGACCCGGACGCTTTTCATGACGACCTTTTCGGTCGGCTGGTCGCTGGGGAGCCTGGGCAGACGGGCGATGGCGTCCACCACGTCCATCCCCTCGATCACCTTTCCGTAGACCGTGTACTGGCCGTCGAGCTGGGTAAGGTCGTTCAGGCAGATGTAGAACTGGCTGCCGCTGGAGGCGCGCGTGGGGTTGACGTGATCGCTCGTGCGGGCCGCGGCCAGGGACCCCCGCTCGTGGTTGCGTTTGATCTCCGCCGGGACGGTGTAGTCTGGCCCTCCTGTCCCGTCCCCTTTGGGATCGCCCCCCTGGATCACGAAGCCGGGCACGATCCGGTGGAAGGTGAGGCCGTTGTAGAACCCCTGCGAGGCCAATTTTTTGAAGTTCGCCACGTGCTGCGGGGCGTCCTTTTCGTAGAGTTCCACGACGATCGTCCCCCTGTCCGTCTCGATGACCCCCACCTCCCTCCGGCCCCCGCAGGCTGCGATCCCGGCGGTCAGAAAGGACAATATGGTTAGTATCTTCAATATCTTGTGAAGTTTGAAACGAGACTTCATGAGACCTCCACGCCCGGTCAATAGTAGTCCTTGCCCGCCTTCCTCTCTTTCTTCTCAGGCTTCTCAGAGGGCTTCTGCGACTTCTTCTCCTTCCCCATCAACTCACTCTCAAGCTCACTCTCGTCCGCGATGCTGTTCCCCTCCATGATCCCGGCGGAGACGTAGATGGGCGTCCCGGTCCGCACGGAGAGGGCGATGGCGTCGCTCGTGCGGGAGTCGATCTCGGTCGAGCCTCCCCCCTTCAGGCTCAACGTGATCTTGGCGAAGTAGGTGCCGGAGTCCCGGCCGCCCGTGGCCCTCAGGGCGTCGACCAGGACGTAGCGGACCTTTGCGCCGGCGACCTCGATCAGGGACTTGAGCAGGTCGTGCGTCAGGGGACTGGGGAACGTCGCGCCGCTCAGCTTCATCTGGATGGCCTCTGCCTCGTAAGGCCCGATCCAGACCGGGAGGACGCGCCGGGTCTTCAGGGACTTCAGGAAGACGACGTTGATCCGGGGATCAGGGGTCCAGACGGACTTGACCTCCACCCTCACGACGTCGGGCCAGCCCTCGGTGACGGCGTCCTGCGCCCCGGAGGGCCGGCGATCCCCGATCAGGACCAGCAGCCCTGTCAGGCCGGCGATGCCCGCCGCGCGACGAAGGGATACCATCAGAAGGCTCCTCCAGAGGTCAGGATCACCACGGCTGCCTCTCCATAGCCCCTCCAGGACGCAGGTCAGTAATAGCCTCCGCCCGCCCTCTTCTCCTTCTTCTTCTGCTTCTCAATGGGCTTCTTCTGCTTCTCGATGGGCTTCGGCCCTGCCCCCTCCTCCTCTAAAAATTCCCTCTCCAGCTCCCCCTCGTCGGCGATGCTGTCCCCTTCCATAGCGCCGGCGGCCACGTAGATGGGCGTCCCGGCGCGGAGGGAGAGGGCGATGGCGTCACCGGCGCGGGCGTCGACCTCGACCGAGGCCCCGTCTTTCAGGTTGAGCGCGATCCTGGCGGAGTGGGCGCCGGAGTCCCGGCCGCCCGTGGGCTTGAGGGCGTCGACCAGGACGTAGCGGACCTTTGCCCCGACGGCCTCGAGCGCGGACCTGAGCAGGTCGTGGGTCAACGGCCTGGGGAACGTCTCGTTGTTCAGCTTCATCTGAATGGCGTCCGCCTCCGACAGCCTGACCTTGACGGGGAGAATGCGCCGGGTCTTCGGGGACTTCAGAAAGACGACGCAGGCCTGGATGCGGGGGTCGAAGAATCTCCTGACGGACTTGACCTCGACCCTCACCAGGTCGGGTCTGCCCTCAAGGTCCACGTCCTGGGCTTCAGGGGTTTGGAGGCCGTAGCCCACGATCAGCAGACCGGCCAGACCGGACGCGCCCACGATGCGGGGAAGGGGTGACATGGGAAGGTCCTCCAGAATCAGGGATCGGGGGATGAGGATTGGGGGTGAGTGAGGGCCGATTACCGTCCGGGCCGGTGTCGGTTCAGGTCCGCCCGCAGTTTCTCAGTCTCCCTCCGCGCCGCCTCTGCGAAGTCGTCCCCCCCGGAGGCGTAGAGGACGCTGCGGGAGACGTTGACGATGGCCAGTTCGCCGTTCGCGTCGGTCCCGTGACGGGCGACGGATTGAATGTCCCCTCCCTGGGCCCCGACGCCGGGGATGAGCAGGGGGAGGTCGGGCGCCACCCCCCGGATCTCTTTTAACTCGTCGGCGTGCGTGGCCCCCACGACCAGGCCGCACGGCCCCCGGCGGTTCCACACGACGGACTTCTCGGCCACGATGCGGTAGAGGGGTCTGCCGTCCACCCGGAGGCGCTGAAGGTCCGCCGAGCCGGGGTTTGAGGAGAGGCAGACGAGGAGGGCGCAGCGGTCCGGGTAGGCCAGGAACGGCTCCACGGCATCGAGGCCCATGTAGGGGTTCACCGTGACGGCGTCGGCCCCCACCTCGCAGTAGGCCATGTGCGCGTATCGCTCGGCCGTGTTTCCGATGTCCCCGACCTTGGCGTCCAGGATGACCGGGATGCCCTCCGGGACGTGCTCCACCGTCCGGATGAGGGCCTCCCACCCCCGGAGGCCCATCGCGCCGTAGAAGGCGAAGTTGGGCTTGTAGGCGCAGACGAGGTCCTTCGTGGCGTCGATGATGGCCCGGTTGAACCGGAAGATCGGGTCGGGGCCATCCGTCAGGCGCCGGGGTATCCGGGCCGGGTCCACATCCAGCCCCACACAGACGAGGCTGTCGTTGGCCCGCGTGACGCTCCGGAGTTTTTCGAGGAAGGTCATGTTGGATTTTGGATGGCCGGAGTGGACCTGTAAGCCGAATTCTGTCCCTCGAATTGCTCCGAGGGGGCGATCATTCCTCTGGGGCGCCGGTTATCCGACGCCTCGACGCGGCCTACCCGAGAGGGATACCGAGGCGGGCCACCTCTCCTCTCCTATTCGGCCTTGCTCCGGGTGGGGTTTACCGTGCCGTCTCTGTCGCCAGAGACGCGGTGAGCTCTTACCTCGCCGTTTCACCCTTGCCCGCAACGGGGTCGAGACCCCATCCGCTGGCGGTCTGCTCTCTGTTGCACTTTCCGTAGGGTTTCCCCTCCTGGGCGTTACCCAGCACCCTGCCCTGCGGAGTTCGGACTTTCCTCACCTGCGCGAGACAGGCGCGATCGCCCGATCCACTCCGGACATCCGTAATCTAAAATCTAAAATCTTTATACGCCGTTCCACACGAGGATGCGTCCGCAACTCTCGCACAGAATGATCCGGTTGTTTCTCCGGACTTCGCTGGCCCTCTGGGGCGGGATCTCCTGAAAGCATCCGCCGCAGGCCCCTTTCTTGACGATCCGGACCACGGCCAATCCGCTCCTGCCTCTCCGTATGCGGTCATAGGTCGCCAGAGCCTGGGGGTGGATGTGAACCCGAACGGCCTCCCGTCTCTCCTGGTGCTGCTCCACCTCCGAGCCGATGGAGTTCAGCCTCTGCACAAGGGACTCCCGGTGTTTCAGCCGTTCTTTTTCCGTCTCAGCGCCCGTCTCTTCGAGGCTCTGTATCACGGGTATCAGCTCTTCGAGGGCTACCTCCGCCGTAAGCAGGGCGTTCTCGTGTTCGCTGACACGGCTCCTGCACGCCTCGATCTCGACCTGAAGGGCGTCGTATTCCCGGTTGGTCTTCACCTCATAGAGACGGTCCTGGTGCTTCTTGAGGTCTGCGCTGGCCGCCGCCAGTTCGCGCTCCTGGTACCTCTGTGTCTTCTCCAGATCTTCTCGCCTGGCGCGCTGTTCCTGGATCTGTTTGCGGGCCTCCTCAATCTCCTGGTCGATCAGCGAGATCTGTGCGGGATAATCCCTGCGCACCTGATCGAGGGCGTCAACCTGATTGTCAATCTCCTGAAGCTCCAGAAGCTTGAACAGGCTCTCCTTCATTCGAGTGTTCTCCTCCTGACGGGACAAAAAAGGAGTGCATCCAGAAGATGCACTCCTCTCGCGTTGCGGTCCCCTCGCGTGGACGCTTCACGGAACCTCTTCCCACCGCTCTGTCGTCGAATGTGAGGGTACCCCGGAAAGTGGTGGGCGATACTGGATTTGAACCAGTGACCTCTGGTATGTGAGACCAGCGCTCTAACCAACTGAGCTAATCGCCCTGTAACTCGCCAACTCCGCATGGATGAATCGGTCATCTCGGTGAAACCAGCGCCATCCTGACCAGAGGCGCTATGGCCCAGGGCCATAGCCGCTCTTTTCGTTTCGTTCTCTTGGGCCCACAGGGACTTGAACCCCGGACCGGATGATTATGAGTCATCTGCTCTAACCGACTGAGCTATGGGCCCTCAAAAGCCGTGCGAAGTAATCTATATAAAATACGAGAAACGTCAAGGTTTTTTTTAAGCCCCAGGACGAATGCGTTTGCGAGGGGACTTAAACAGGGGTAAAAAAGGTGCATTTTTTTAGCAAAATCATCTTGCGAAATGGCAGGGCATAGTATATATTTTATATTCTAAATATCTGCTCCAGATGGGCTTTGGATTGTTCTGCCTGTTCTGTCGCATAGGTTTTTATAAATCAAAAACTTGTCTTTTTTTACGTGTTTAAAATCTATCCAGAGAAAGGAGGCGGATCGGTCTCATGCCAGGGGTTATTGTGCGGGATAAAGAGCCGTTTGAGAAGGCCCTGAGACGGTTTAAAAAGACCTGCGAAAAGGCCGGGATTATCTCAGAGATGAAGAAGCATCAACACTTTGAGAAGCCCAGCGAGCGGAGAAAGCGGAAGCTCAACTCGGCCCGACGCAAGCGTGAGAAGTTTGACGAATAAGGCTTTCTGTGCCCGGGGGTGGTTCTGATTCGGATAACCGCACCGATCTCCTTTCGGTGCGGTTATCTCTGTTTTGGGGCCGATTGTGAATTTTGTGGATCTTTTCATCGCCGTCGTCCTGCTCATCAGCGGGGCCTACGGGTGGCGAACCGGCCTGTTGCGATGCCTGCTGGGGCTGGCGGGCATCGTGGCCTCGGTCTGGCTGGCCCTGGCCCGGGGGGGGTGGGTCGGCGACCGGGTCGGGGCGTGGGCCGGGTGGTCGCCGGCGGCCTCCGCCTGGGTGGGGGCCGGGCTGACCCTGGTGGCGGTGTTCCTGGGCTGCGGCCTCGTCATCTTTTTCCTGGACAGGATGGTCCGCGCCTCCCCGCTGGGGCCGGTCAACGCCGTGGGCGGGGGCGTCGTGGGCCTGTTGAACGGCGCTATAGGCATCGGTCTTCTGCTCTCTTTCCTCTCCTTTTATCCGCTGCACAGCGGGTTGCCGGCCCACCTCTCGGCCTCCTCCCTGGCCCGGCCCGTCCAGCGCCTTTGCGGGACGCTCGTGGCCGGCATCCGGTGGGCCTCGCCGAACGTGGAGGACCTGTTGCGCCGGATGCGGGCCGACCGGGGCTCGGTGGTCAGCCGGAGTCCGGAGGTGGTGGAGGAGGTCTCCAGGCGCGTGGGCCAGGTCTGGGCGGAGGTGGACACGCTGGTGGCGCGCGGGCAAAAGGACAGTTCCGAGTCAAAAAACAGGCCTAAGCCGTAAATTTTATGGTCGATGAACATACGATAGAGGTCCTGGAGTTCGACAAGGTGGTCCTGCGGATCGCGGGCCAGAGCGGGTCGGAGATGGGCCGGGAGGAGGTCCTGTCTCTCGCCCCCGTCGGGGACCCGGAGGTCATCCGGCAGCGCCTGGGTCGCGCCGCGGAGATGATGGACCTGATCGGGTTCGATGACCCGGTCCCGGCGCGGGGGATCCCCGACATCCGGGAGTCTCTGGCCCGCTGCGGGGCGGAAGGGATCGCCCTGTCCCCGGAGGAGCTGTCGCAGGTCGGGGAGGCGCTGAGCGCCTTCCGGCAGCTCCGGGACTACCTGGACCGGCGCCGGGCAAAGTATCCGTCCCTTCTGGATCTGGTGGAACGGCTGAGGCCCCATCCGGAGGTGGAGGAGGCCATCGGCAGGGCCATCGGGCCGGATGGGGAGGTGCGGGATTCGGCCAGCCCTGAGCTGAATCGCATCCGCCGGGAGCGGGAGCGGGTGCGGTCGGACCTGCGGGAGAGGCTGGAGCGCCTGCTGTCCACCCTGCCGCAGGAGGCCGTCCAGGACCGGCTGGTCACCCTCCGGGAGGGGCGGTTCGTCATCCCCGTGCGGGAGGGGCACCAGAGGAAGGTGCCGGGGATCGTCCACGACCAGTCCGACAGCGGGGCCACGGTCTTCGTGGAGCCCTTAGCCACGGTGGAGATGGGCAACCGGCTGAGGCAGTTAGACGTGGCGGAGGCGCGGGAGATCGAGCGCATCCTGCGCGCCCTGACCGACCGGGTGCGGGGGGTGCGGGAGGACCTCTTAGACAACGTGGAGGTCTTCGGGAGGTTCGACGCCGTGTACGCGATCGCCGCCTTCTCCCGCGAGGTGGAGGCGCAACTGCCCTCCCTGAACGCGGAGGGCCGAATCGTCCTGCGAGACGCCCGGCACCCCCTGCTGGTCCTGCGCGCGCGGGAGTCGGGCCGGGGGCAACGGATAGATGATCCGATGCAGAAGGTGGTCCCCCTGGACGTCTCGCTCGGCGAGGGGTTCCGGACGCTCGTGCTGACCGGGCCCAACGCGGGGGGCAAGACCGTGGCGCTGAAGACGGTGGGGCTGCTGACGCTGATGGCCTGCGCGGGCCTCCCGGTCCCGGCCCGGCCGGGGTCGGAGATCGCCGTGTTCCGGCGGGTCTTCGCGGACATCGGGGACGAGCAGTCCATCGAGAACGACCTGAGCACCTTCTCCTCCCACGTGCGCCGCCTGGCCCAGATCTGCGCGGAGGCGGACGCGGAGACGCTCGTCCTGCTGGACGAGGTGGGGGGGAGCACGGACCCGGACGAGGGGGCGGCGCTGGCGATGTCCCTGCTGGAGGACCTGACCGGGCGGGGGGCGCGGACGGTGGCCACGACGCATCACGGGGCGCTCAAGGCGTTCGCTCACCAGACCGAGGGGGTGGAGAACGGGTCTATGGCCTTTGACGCGGAGACGCTGAGGCCGACCTTCCGGCTGCGCCTGTCCATCCCCGGCAGCAGCTATGCCTTTGAGATCGCCCGGCGCTGGGGGATGCCGGAGGGGATCGTGGAGGCCGCGGCCCGCCGCACCGGGGGGCAGACCCGCCAGGTGGAGCGGCTGATCGCGGACCTGGACCGGAGTTACCAGGACTACCGGGAGCGGAGCGAGGACCTGGCCCGGCAGCAGGGGGAGGCCGCCCGGCTGAGGCGGGAGTACGAGGAGGGGCTGGCGGACCTGGAGCGGCAGCGCAGGACGCTCCGGGGGGCGGCCCTGCAGGAGTCGGAGCGCATCCTGAGCGAGGCCAACGCCCTGATCGAGCGGACGGTGGCCGGCATCCGGCAGGAGGCGGCCAGCCGGGCGTCCATTCAGGAGGGGCGGCGGGGGGTGCAGGAGGCGCTGGCGCGGGTGCGGGCGGAGGCGGAGCAGGACCGTCGCAGGCCGGCTGCGGAGGAGGGGCCCGACCCGGAGGTGGGGGACTCTGTCTGGATCGAGCGCTTCGGGAAGGAGGGGGTGGTCCTGTCGGGCCGGAACGCGGCGGGCCGGATGCGGGTGCAGGTGGGGAATGTGAAGGTGGAGGTGGCGCCGTCGGAGGTTAAAAAACTCGAAGCGGAGAAGCGGAGAAGCGGGGAAGCGGGGTCCCCCCTTCGCCCCCTCTCCGTTTCGCCGATTCGGAGGGCGGAGGGGGGAGAGGTGAGCACCTCCCTCGACCTGCGCGGGATGACGTTCGAGGAGGCGGCGGAGGTGGTGGACAAGTTTCTGGATGACGCCTTCGTGTCCAGGGTGCAGAGCGCCGTCCTGATCCACGGCAAGGGGACCGGGGCGCTGCGGCAGAAGCTGGGGGTCTACCTCAAGACCCATCCGCGCATCCGGTCTCAACGGCTGGGCAACTGGAACGAGGGGGGGAGCGGGGTGACGATCGTGGAGATTGAGACGGGATAGACCTATCCCCCCGGCCCCCTTTCCTGAAGGAAAGGGGGTGTCTCTACTTTCCCCCCTCTCCTTTAGGAGAGGGGTTGGGGGAGAGGTCGTCTTTCTCCATCTCCAGTTTCTTCACCCTGTAGGCCACGTCCTCGATCAGGCTCCGGTTGGCCGCGATCAGGTCGGCGACGATGCCGGTGAGGGTCATCTGGAAGCCCGCCAGGAGCAGGATGGCGCAGAGGATGAGGGACTGGACGTGGGTGTAGCCTTCGGGCGTGAACAGGAGGTAGTAGAGGAACCGGACGCCGAGCAGCAGGCCGAGGGAGAAGACCAGGAATCCTGCAAGGGCGAATATCTTGAGGGCCGCGTAGGAGGAATAGACGCGCACCATGATGCCGAGGGAGCGGGCCACGAACTGGGAGACGCCGGAGAAGAGGCGGGACTCGCGGAACTTCTCGTTGGTGCGGATGGGGACGTTGACGACGGCGAGGCGCTTCTTGCCCGCCTGGATGACGTGGTCCACGGTGTGGTCGAAGTCGGTGAAGCAGCTCAGGCGCAGGGCGGCGTTCCGGTTGAAGGCGCGAAACCCGGAGGCCACGTCCGGCACGGAGATGCCCGACAGGCGGCTGACGACCCGGCTGCCCAGCCTCTGGAGCAGCTTTTTCGTGAACGAGAAGTGGGCGATCTTTTCGGGCTGCCGGTCCCCGATGACCAGGTCGGCCCTCCCCTCCAGGATGGGCCGGATGAGCGCGGGGATGTCCCCGCCGAAGTACTGGTTGTCGCCGTCGGTGTTGACGATGATGTCCGCGCCGAGGCGGAGGCAGGCGTCGATCCCCGCCTGAAAGGCGTGGCCCAGGCCCCGGTTGCGGGGGAAGCGGACGATGTGGTCCACGCCGGCCTCCTGCGCCACCTGCACGGTTCGGTCCGTGCAGCCGTCGTCGATGATCAGGATTTCCACCCGGCCGATGCCCTCGATCTGCCGCGGGATGTCCCGGACGGTCGGCGGCAGGGTCTCCTCCTCGTTCAGGCAGGGGATCTGCACGATCAG
>CAYRZX010000239.1:0-11039 GCA_964428665.1 uncultured Gemmatimonas sp. | reverse complement strand
TGCAAGAAAAAGAGCGTTTCGACGCCGCCCTCGAAGACATCCGTGAGGAAAAACGGGGGGCGAAACTGATCCATCAGGAGGTCTATCGCAGAGTACACCTCATGAAAGATACCCTGAACACCCACCCGATCGGATACATCGGCGGCGACTACGTGGGACCTGTTCAGTTGCTCACCCGGCCCGGTGGAAAGAATCAGAACTCCGACGGCATCTATCCTTTCCCCGGAGTCTGGCAATCTGTAGGCCCGCTCGACACGGCGGAGAAGGTCCGTGGGGAGTGGGGGAAGTATCAATTCCTGTTGCCGTCAGCCGGAGAAAGAGGAGACAGCCCTCGCGCGGAGGAGCAACCCTGGTATAAATCGGAGAGGAACGAGGACTTCCTGGTTTATGGGAAGGAAAACATCCTTCTGGTCCCGGACTGGGAGAGGATTAAAGACCTGGCGCTGACGGACCCGAACGCCCGGAGAAAATGGAGCTGGTTGATCCTGCCCATCCTCTGGGGCTTTCCGGCGGTCGAGTCCCCGATGGGGGGATTCGTCAGGCACGCGGACACGGGCAACCTGGCGCCGGTGGGACCTGCCTACAAATCGACCTGGAATCGCGTCGGCGCGGTCGCGGGATTTGAGCCTTACAGCCCGCACATCTTACCCTCTCGCGCGGTATACAAGGGACCGTCCAACAACTTTCGTCGTCCGCTGGGATTTCTGAACGCCCCCTTTATCAGTCTGATCTCCCTGCCCGTCGGCAACCTCGCCTGGCTCTACACAGGCGGGCTGCTGGAATCCATGGTCGAGTCCAAAGACCATCACTTTGTCCCTCACGACGTGCCCCGGCGCTTCTTCTCGTTTTCCTCCGGGACATTCCATACGTTCGGCGGCAAAGGGTTTGCCCGTCTCTTACCGCGAGCGGAAAACGCTGCGATAGGTTCCTTCCTGGCGGCCAACGCCGGCTCAGAGATCGACGCGAAAAGCCTGAAAACGAGCGCCTCGCCGTCCGTCGCCCTGTCGTGGATGCTGCGCCTCAGCGACCGTGTTTCGAGCGGGACGACGATCTCCTTCGCCCATAACAGGCTGCGTTACCACATCCGGGATGCTGTCCAGCAGCCCGTCGGCACAGTGAATGGGTCTCTCCTGACCTACGAGTTGACCGGAAGCCTGCGAGTCGTTCCGCATCGTTTTTTCGGAGACGCCTTACGCCCCTACCTCTGCCTCGGCTACGGCTGGAGCGCTTACACGGTGGGAAACACCGACCTGAACGGGGAGCCGTTCAGGTCCTCCACGACGATATGGCCGTCCTTCACGCCGAACACCTATCACCTTGGAATGGGCCTCGATCTCTCTCCCAAAAGGCGACCGGGGGGCGCAAAGGTGGGCGTTCGCCTCGAATTCGCCCGATTCTGGAATCGTATCGGGGACCGCCTGCCGGACGATGGAGGGGGCAGAACGATCACCCAGAACAGGATCGGAATGAGCATGTTGTTCAGTTATCATTAGCCATCAGAAAGGAGACACACAGCCATGTCCACGCTCGAACTGACGCAGACATCCCCACTCCCGGCCCTCCGCCGGCACGCCGCCAACCTGATCACCGCCGGGCGCGTCCTCCTCCTCTTCCTGGCCGCGGCCCTTGCGGTCACGGGAAATCTCACGCTCGCGTCCCTCGCCGTCCCTCTCGCCGTCGCGGCCCTCCTGATGGACTGGCTGGACGGCCTGGCCGCCCGGCGGTGCAGGTGCGAGAGCAGGGTCGGCGGTCTGCTCGACATCGTCGGCGACCGGCTCGCGGAGAACGTCTGGTGGGTCGTCTTCGCCTATCTCCGCCTCATCCCCCTCTATGTGCCCGTCCTGGTCCTCAGCCGGGGGTTCCTCACGGACGCCCTCCGGAGCTACGCCCTGTCGAAGGGCCATACGGCCTTCGGCAAAGACACGATGATGCGGTCCCGGATCGGCCACGCCCTGGTCGCCTCGCGGGCCAGCCGGGCGGCCTACGGCGTCTCCAAGGCCCTCGCCTTCACCGGCCTCTTCACCCTGAACGCGACCCGGCTCGTCTTGGCGCCTGGGGGTCCCCTCCTGACAGGGCTGGAACTCATCGCCCTGACGGCCACGCACCTGACCGTCGCCCTCTGCGTCATCCGGGGAATCCCGGTGGTGACGGAGTTTGGAAGGATGTTGAAAGTGGAACAGGGATAGACAGGATGGACAGGCCCTCACCCACCCCCTACTCCCCCTCCCTCTCCCGTACGTACGGGAGAGGGAGGGGGTAACAAGGGTCTTCTGACAAGCAGCGGGGGAGGGCGAGGGCCTGATCGCTCTTATCCTGTATATCCTGTCCATCCCTGTTAAAATGAGGATTTCTGCCATGAAACTCGACCTCCACCTCCACTCCTCCTTCTCCCCCGACGCGATCAACTCACCCGAGGCGATCTGCCGGGCGGCCCTCCGGAAGGGGCTGGACGGGATTGCGCTGACGGACCACGACACCACGGCGGGATGGGAGGCGATGCAGAGGGCCGCGGAGCGGGCGGGCCTCCTGTTCATCCGGGGGGAGGAGCGAAAGGTGATCGAGGCGGGAAAGGTCGTGGGAGAGGTCCTCTGCCTGTTCCTGCGCGCGCCGGTGCGGAGCCAC
This sequence comes from uncultured Gemmatimonas sp., assembly GCA_964428665.1. Taxonomy (GTDB): domain Bacteria; phylum Latescibacterota; class UBA2968; order SICM01; family SICM01; genus SICM01. The sequence continues at coordinate 8,417 of CAYRZX010000239.1, read as the reverse complement.
AGCCTGACGGAGATCCTCGCGGAGGTGGAGGGACAGGGGGGGCTGGTCGTGGCCGCGCACCCCTTCGACTACCGCAGACCGGCCCTGGGCCGGTCCCGCGCGCTGTATGAGTACGGCGGCCGGATCGCCGTGGAGACGCTCAACGGAAGGAGCTACACCGGCCAGGGGAACCGCGAGGCCGCGGCCTGCGCAACGGCGCACGGCCTGCCTCAGACCGCCGGGAGCGACGCCCACACCCCCTTTGAGGTCGGGAACGCCTGCGTGGAGGCGGAGGCCGGGACACTCGACGACCTGAAGCGGGCGATCCTGAGCCGTCAGGCCCGGATTCACGGCCAGGTCTCTCACCCGATCTTCTCGCTCTACTCGGGGCTGCGAAAGGTCGGCCTCAGGTCGCGGCCTGTTTCTCCTGTTTCTTCGCGCGTGGGATGACCTCCGGCCACCGGACCTCCCGCTCCCAGTCCGCCAGGTAGGGCGCGGCGGCCTCCCGCCACTTCGGGGACAGGGAGAAGTCCACCTCGGCCACGGCCACCCCCTCCCCGGACGGGATCTCCGCCAGGATTTCGCCCCACGGCGCGATGACCGCGGACTGCCCGATGCCCCGCAGATACCCGGCGGGGTCGCACGCCCCCCAGAGGTTGGACGAGGCGAAATACACGGAGTTCTCCAGGGCGCGGGTCATGCCCTGCGCGCGGAAGGCCATCGGGGAGTAGCGCCAGCGCTCGCAGTCGTCCGTGGTGACCCAGGCCGTGGGGTGCAGGAGCAGCTCCGCCCCCCGCGCCACCAGGCCGTGCACGTAGTGCGCGAAGATATAGTCGTAGCAGATCGTCACCCCGGCCCTGACGAAGCCCAAGTCCACCAGACACGCCTCGTCCCCCCGCGTGAGCGCGTCCCGCTCCCCGAGGTAGAGGTAGACCTTTCGGTACCGGGCCAGCAGGTCCCCCCCCGGGCTCAGCACCACCGCGGCGTTGTGGAGCCTGCCCGTCCCCGCGTCCCTTTCCGCCATCCCCGCCACCACGAAGACCCCGTGCCGCGCAGCCGCCGCGCTCAGCCGCTGCGTGGTGGGGCCGGGGATGGGCTCGCTCAGCCGGGGCAGGTCCTCCAGCGGGAAGCCCGTGGTGAACATCTCCGGGAACAGGACCAGGTCCGCGCCCTGTCCGGCGGCGTCAGCGACCATGTCGCACGCCCTGGCGACATTCTTTTCCACATTGCCCACCGCGCACGCGATCTGGGTGATGGCGATCCTGGGCATGACGCGCTCCCTTTCTAAAGTATCTCGCTCCCATACGCAAACAGCGCCGGCGTCCCCCCCGTGTGCACGAACACCACCGTCTGATCCCTCGTGAACTGCCCCTGCCGGACGTGAGCGATCAGCCCGGCCACGGTCTTGGCCGTGTAGACCGGGTCGAGCGCCAGCCCCTCCGTCCGCGCCACCATCTGCACGGCCTCCCGCGCCGCAGGGGTGACCACCCCGTAACTCTCCCCCGCGTACTCCCCGTAGCTCTCGATGTCCTCCGCCCCAAACGTCAGGTCCAGCCCCAGGATGCGGGCGTTCTCGTTCGCGACCCGGGCCAGGTGGGCGTTGGCCTCCGCGTTCTTCCGGGGGCTGGGGCTGATGCCCACGATGCGCAGGGGGATGCCCAGCGCCCGCGCCCCCACGACCAGCCCCACGTGCGTGTGCGCCCCGGAGCAGACGTAGAGCGCGTCCGGCCGGATGCGCCGCGCCTCCAGTTGCCCCCAGAGCTCCAGGAACCCGTCCACGTAGGCCACGCTCCGCAGGGGAGCGCCGTCCGAGCTCGTGTTGTAGACCCGGCGCCCCTCGGACCGGAGACGCTCCACCACGGCGGCCCTCTCCGCCTCGCTCTCCACGAGATGGACCTCCGCCCCGAACAGCCGCGTGAGCAGGAGGTTGCCGCTGGCCGGGTCCGCGTGGGCGTCCTTCCGCCCCACCACGACCGCCCTCAGGCCCAGCCGGGCCGCGGCCGCGGCGGTGATCCGGGACTGGTTGGACTGAGAGGCCGCCCCGTGCAGGAGGACATCGTACCCCCCTTTCACCGCCGGGGCGATGGAGTACTCGAACTCCCGGACCTTGTTCCCCCCGAACGCCAGCCCGGTCAGGTCCTCCCGCTTGACCAGGATGCGGGGGCCGCCCAGGGCCTCGGACAGCCTCGGGCAGTCGAGCAGGGGCGTGGGCAGGTCGGCCAGGGAGAGCCGGGGGAGCCGGTCGAGCCTCGCGCGCAGCTCGGCAGGGGTGACGACGGGTTTGAGGTCGGACATGGGGTGCCTTTCGTGAAAGATATGGTTTATAACTTAACACACAAAAACGGAATCAACATCTCCTCCTCGTGCAGCCCGCCGTGACTCCCGCCTGCCAGGACGGACGGTTTGGCCCCCTTCCGGTAAGGATAAAACAGCATGCGCGAGCCCCGCATCAGCAGGACCAGGTCCCCCACCCGCCCCGGCACCTCGGCCCTCACCTCTCCCGGCCCCCAGAGGCCCTCCTCCAGCGCCTCCCCGGACCGCAGCGCCAGGACGCGGTCCCCCAGCCTCCGGTTCAGGTAGTCCTTCAGAGCGCCCGCCGCCCCATCCTTCAGGTGCAGATAGGGCGAACGCCCCGTCCCGGTCGGAGGCGCGGTCAGCGCCTCCCGCAGCCTCCGGAACCGGGTCGCAGGCAGGATGTCCTCCTCGGCCACGTGGATGTGACCATGATCCGCAGTCAGCATCAGCGCCGCAGCGCGCCCCCTCGACCGCCTCAGCGGCGCGACCAGCTCCGTCTGGAGAGAATAGGCCAGGCTCCTCACCTCCGCCGCCGGCTCCTCCCCCCACGTGCCGTAGTCGTGCTGGATCGTGTCCAGCGCCCCCCAGTAGGCCCAGATACACGCCGGCTGATCCGGGTCCGTCTCCAGCAGTTTCCGGACCTGCACGAACAGATCGGAGGAGTTGACGTAGGGGATCGTCGCCGTCGCGTCCGCGTAGAGCATCTGAGACAGCCCGCTCCGGAAGATCGCCTTCTCGATCAGGCAGATGGACCTGACGCCCGCTCGCGTCAGCCTCCGGTGCACGGTCGGCACGCCCAGCAGCGCCGGCCCGTCCTCAGGCGCGCGGAGCAGCTGGTTGAACCGCTCGTCCGCGTCCGGGCTGAGGCGGATCATGTTGGCCACCACGCCCCGCTCCGGCAGGTACATCCGATACCCCACGATGCCGTGGCCGGAGGGGGGCAGCCCCGTGTGCAGCGTCGAAAGCGTGGCCGACGTGGTGGACGGGAACACCGAGGTCAGCGGCGCGTAGCGCCCCCGGCGCGCCAGGTCGTTCAGGCTCAGGCCCCGGTCCGAGGCCATCTGCGCGGTGAGCGGGAGGTAGCCCAGGGCGTCGATCAGGAGGACCACCAGCTTCCTGGCCCCCTTGAGCTGGTCGCCGACCACCTCCGGCGCCAGCGGCGGCGTGGGGGGGCCGGGCACGCCGAAGTGCGCCAGCGCGGTCGCCGGGATGTTGGCCAGGCTGTGACCCTCGTAGGCCGGCAGCAGAAACCGGTCTGGCAGCGCCGCCCCGTTCAGCGTGCGCCTGGCGCGGAGACGAGTCAGGATCCTCCGGGCGACTTCATTCATGCGCGCCTCACGCCTTCAGCGGAAGCGTCACCGGCCCGTGCGTCTCGCCCGACCGGTACGCGGCCACGATCGCCTCTAAGGTCTTGCGCCCCTCCTCGCCCGGGATGTCGGGCCGCCTCCCCTCGAAGACCGCCTCCGCGAACCGCTCCGTGTAGGCCTGCCGGGAGTCCCCGCCCGCCTGAAGGGGGACCTCGGTCCACTCCCCCGCCTTCAGGCCGTCCCCCCCCCGGAGGCTGAACACCTCCAGGGCCCGCCGGCCCGAAAACAGGACCTGCCCCTCCGTCCCCACGATCCGGTTGCCCTGCCCCCGCCCCCCCTGCGCGCACGAGGAGGCCGTCGCGGTCCCGATCGCCCCGTTGTCGTAGCGGTAGGTCACCGTGATGTAGTCCTCCACCTCCGTGGCCGTGCAATAGGTGTCGTACTCGCAGAACGCCCGCACGGCCTCCAGGCCCGTCATATACCGGAACCGGTCGATGTCGTGCACCAGGTTCATCACCAGCACGCCGCCCCCCGACTTCTCCCGCGAAGTCCGCCAGTCGGTCCGGACGCGCCCCGTGTACCCCCCCGTCCAGTAGCTCTCCGGCTTGGCGGCCATCACGTGGAACTGCAGGCCGATCACCTTTCCGATCACGCCGGACGCCACCAGCCCCTTCCCCTGGACCGTGGAGGCCTCGTAGCGGGAGACTAAGTTGATCCCCAGGAGCACGCCGGCCCTCCGGCACGTCTCGATCATCCGGTCCGCCTGCCCCAGCGTGCAGGCGATCGGCTTCTCGCACATCACGTGCTTCCCCGCCTCCGCGGCCTGCACGGTCAGGGACTCGTGGAGGTAATGGGGCGCCGAGATGACCACCGCCTCCACCTCCGGGCGGCTCAACACCTCTTTCACGTCCGTCGTGTGGGGGACCTCGAACGTCTTTCCGAACGAGGCCGCCACGTCGGCGACCGGGTCCATGGCGACAACCATCTCCGCGTTCCGGGTGGCCTGGATGGCCTTGCCCGTCGCCTTGTAGGCGATCTCCCCGCATCCGATCATCCCGATCTTCAACTTTCGCTGCATTCCGATTCCTCCTCGATTCAGGCGTGGCACAGGCCGCTGGCCTGTGCGTGCCCAGGCGAGCCGCCTGGGCCACTACTGTTTTATGATCCTGAACATCTCCCGAACAGCGACAGGACATTCCGGCCTAAAACCTTCTCCAGGTCGTCACGGCTGAAGAAGTCACAATACTCCTGGACACAGGTCAGCGCCTGCCGGTACGTGCAATACCGCTCCACATTGGGCATGTCGGACCCCCAGATCAGGCGGTCCGGCCCGAACCTGTCGTACACCTGCCGGAGGTGGCCCTGGGCGCGCAGATAGGGAAAGTCCGTCTTCCCCCCCCACGCGATGGGGTAGAGGACCTCCGAATAGACCGGAAAGTCCTCCATCATCCGGGTCACGTATTCAGGGAAACGGACCCGATCCCGCGCATCGGCGAACAGGCCGGTGGGGATGCCGTGCACCAGAACGGAGGGGACATCCGGGTAGCGCTCCAGCCACTCCAAGAAGACGGCCATCTCCTCCGCGAACCCCCCGACCGGCGAGTCCCCGAAGAAGACCCAGAACACCGGAATCCTCAGCCCCTGCACCGCGTCCCAGAAGGGCCTGAAATTCGGGCCGTCGTAGTATTCCCGGTAGCCGTTCCGGAAGAACCCGGCGGTCGTGAAGTAGAGCCCCTGCATGCCCAGCCCCCCGACGGCGTCGCTCAGGATCGCCATCTGATCGTCCCGGTAGGCGAAGGCCTCGTCCACCCTGGCCAGCCCGATGAACCGGCCCGGATGCCGCCGGACGGCCTCCGCAAAATACCCCGCCAGGTCCCCGTAGATGGGGTCGTTCTGGAGCACCGCGGCCCGGACGCCAACGTAGTCCATCTGGACGACCATGAACTCAGGAGGCGCGGCCATCCCCTGCAGGCCGGGGGGCAGGAACTGCACGTAATAGCCCTCCCCGTCCTTCTCCCACTCAAACCGCCCGAAGCGCCCCACGCGGAAATGAACGTCCCTGGCCCGCCCCCCCTCCGAGGGGTCTCGCGCGTCCCACAGGTGCCTCTCCCGGACGGCCTGATGGTCGCGCAGCCTCCGCACCGGCTGGTTGCCGTGCGTGTGCATGGCCCGCTGCTGATACAGGAGGTGAGTCTCGGCATCCTTAAAACCGCACGCCCCCCACAGCGGCGGGAAGATGTGCGCGTGGCAGTCGACGATGTCCATGCCCGGCCTATCCAGGTCCCTCTGCCGCCCTTGCCTTCTCCGCCTCGGGTCTCTTGCGATAGCGGAGTATCAGATAGACATGCGCGCCGATCAGCGCGACCCAGTTGGGCCAGAAGATCAGCGGGTGCCCCCAGCTGATCCCCTGTAACGTCCACATCGAGACAGGATACAGAAACGGCGTCCGGAACCGCTCGTGCGTCGGGACATCCATCAGGATGTGCAGGGCGTAGGGGATCGCGAGCCATACCTCGCGCCGCCGGCCCAGCAGGTAGAGAAGCCCCGCGACCATCCCCAGGACCACTAAGCTGTGAGTATAGACGTAATAGTTGTGGTAGGCGTCCAGCAATTCCTGTGGCATGGGTGGCCCATCCGCGCGCCAGATCCCCGGCGTCCTGGCCGCGCCGGGGGACAGCCCCCCCCAGCCCCGCTCGAGGACCCGCTCCACCGTGGAGGGGATGAAATAGAGCAGGTCCGGCGCTGCGCCCGCCAGCGCCCCCCACCAGGACGTCCTCCGCCCGCGCCAGCGGAGCGCCGCATACCCCCACGCCGCATGAGAAACAACGTCCATAGATACACCCGAAACACAAGCTCTAACCGCAGAGATCGCGAAGAGCGCAGAGCGAACCGGAGAACCGGAGAACCGGAGAACCGGAGAAAAGAATCTCCCCGTTTCTCCGTTTCCCCCTTCTCCGTTTCATTTTTTTATGCCTCCAGCAGCTTGAACGCCACCGCCGACAGGAACCCGGCCAGCGTGCTGGGGCCCACCACATTGGCCCCTCCTAAATGCACGGCCTCCGGGATCATCGCCTGCGCGATCATCGTCAGCATCGCCCCCGCGGCGACCCCCTCCATGCCCACGACGATCGTGTGGTCCACCTTGGCGCCGATGGAATAGCCCAGCGCCGCCCCGACGGCTGCCACGACCACTAAGGACGCCCACAGGGCCAGGATCCTGGAGGTCTTCCAGCCCTGGTCTCGCATCCCCACGCTGCTCGACATCGCCTCCGGGAAGTTCGACAGGAACAGCCCGGCGATCAGGGTGTAGGGGATGATCTCCACGAACGCGGGCGCGCCGTGCGCCAGCTTCTCCGTCAGGATCGCCAGAAAGCTGGACCCGATCACGAAACTGCCGGGGATGCCGTCGATGAAGTTGCCCAGCCAGATGGCCAGCGGAGCGCCCGAGTGCTCGTCCGCGGCCTGGCGCACCTCCTGGGGGGTCGGCGCCGACAGGCCCTGGCGCAGGGCGTCTGCCGCCTGCTCCGCCCACTCCTCCGCGGCGCGGGCCGCCGCCGCGTCGAGTTGGCGATTTTCTTCGAGACGCTGGCTGGCCAGCCGCGCGATCGCCGCCTCCAGCTCCGGGGAGGCCTTGCGCACCCTGTCGAAGTCCTCCTTCAGGAGCGCCAGGGCCACGGCGCGGGTGCGGACCACGGCCTGCGCCGTCCGGGGCGCGCCGGTCAGCAGGGCGATCTCCCCCAGCACGTCCCCCGCGCCCAGGGTCTTGAACTCGGCCCCCCCTCGCGACAGCGCGACCTCCCCCTGCTCGATGAAGTACATCCGATCCCCCTGGTCCCCCTCGCCGAAGACCCGCTCCCCCTGCGCGAAGGCCACAGGGCGCACGTAGTCCACCATCATCTGCACGTGCTCGGGCGGAATGCTCCGCAGGAACTCGATATGGCTGAGCCGGTTCAGCATCCGCTCAATCCGCTGCTTCCTGCGGCGGGCGAGGTAGGTGATCGTGGTGGCCGACTTGCGCAGGTACCCGCCGTGGGCGTTCACGACCTGGTCGAGCGCCACGAACAGGATGCCCCCGGCCACGTTCCCGGCCAGCAGGGCCATCATGCCCACCATCGCGCCCCCCCCGTGGCCCCCCCCCTCCTCCCCCCCGGCCACCGCCATCACGGTCGGCGCGACCAGCTCCAGGCTCAGGGCCGCCAGCAGCGCCCCCCCGCCAAAGGCGATCATGGCCGCCGTCACCCCGGTGCTGGGTTTCCAGACGACGCCCAGCAGCGCCCCCGCCGGCAGAGACACGGCGACCAGCGCCCCCAGCGAGATGGCCCAGAAGGCGTACTTGAGGGTGAACCCGTGCGATGCGCCGACGGCAGCCGCGCCCCCGTGATGCTGGCCGTACACGGGGAGCGCGACCGTCAACGCAAGCAGCAGCCCGATCGCGAAGGCCCTGGTCATATCGTCCCTCCCACAGGATGGGTCCTACTGGTAGACGTACTGCGTGAAGTAGACCTCCTCCGCCTTCCCTTTGGTGATCCTGGCGGAGACCTCCTGCTTGATCGCCTCCCGCAGCCTCTCCTGGTCCTGGACATCGTCCAGGTCCTCTCCGGGCTTGACCGACACGACGTGCAGGACGATGTCCCTGACCCGGGAGAGGTTCTTCCCGGCCTCCTGGGCGGCCTCCGGCGAGTCGAACTTGATCTTGGCCACGAGGATCACGTAGTGCAGCTCCCCCCCCTGAATGGTGCTCGCCGTGACCCTGCCCACATCCAGCAGGTCCCCGTGCACATTGGGGCTTCCACCCATGAACCACTCCATCAACTCGCACCCGAGGCCCCATCCCCC
>CAYRZX010000238.1:0-11042 GCA_964428665.1 uncultured Gemmatimonas sp. | reverse complement strand
GTTCAACTCGCTGGGGACCTTTTTGGGGTCGCAGCTGGCCAACCTGAGCGCGCTGGGCGCGGGGAGATAAATGAACTCAGACCAGGACAGGACGTCACGGACGACAAAGGAGTCAGGGATGACGAAGCCGAACACCACCAGCCGCTACCGGCAGGTGCAGATCGCCACGGCATCGCGGGGCAGGCTGATCCTCATGCTCTATCAGGGGGCGATCACCTCCCTCAAGAAGGCCGTCGATCTGCTCGAAAAGAAGGACTACATGGGCAAGGGGGAGTGCATCATCAAGGCCCAGGACATCATCATGGAACTGAACATGGCGCTCGACATGAGCGCCGGGGAGATCGCCCGGTCTCTGCGGGGTCTTTATGTCTACATGTACCGACGCCTGATCGAGGCCAACCTGCGCAAGGACGCCGCCCCCATCCAGGAGACGATCCGCATCATGTCGAACCTCTACGAGGCGTGGGAGCAGGTGGTGACGGAGAAGGACGACGGGGGGATGGGGAAGCTGAGGCCGTCGCGGATCAGCATTGTGAGGTAGGCACATGGACTCTCTCACCGCACAGATTGAGGAAATCCTGGACGAGCAGGCGGAGCGCTACGAGACGCTCAGGCGCACGCTGCTGAGACAGGGGATCTGCCTGCGACAGGGCGACGTCGTCGTCGTCGGGGCCGCGAACGCCGAGATCCGGGAGGCGGTGAAACAGGGCTCTGCCCTGGAGGCCCGTCTCGCCCCCCTCCTGGCGCGGTGGCGCGAACGGGCCCCTGAAACAGGGGACCCTCTCCAGGAGAGGGCGGAGGCGGTTCGCGCGCTCGTCCTGGAGGTGGAGGGCCTGAGGGCGCGAAATGAGGGGCTTGCAAAATCGGCGATGGAGCGGATACGCCGGGAGATGGTGGCCCTCAGCGTGGGGGCCAACGCCGTGCGGGGCTACAGCCCGAGGCCCTCGGACGGGGCGCGATTTGTGGACAGGACACGTTAGTTGTTGATTTTGTGCAGTTTAAAAAATATAAAAATTCTTGCAAGGCGTCTAAAATTTCCTCAAGAAAGTTTCGCTCTGTCCGATATAATAGACAGAGGTGATCAACTATGAAGATCGAGGGGATTCTCAGCGAACTCCGAAATATCACGCAGGCCGACCGCAAGGCCGCCGACGCCAAGCAGCGTCCGGGCGCGGCCCGGTCCGGCGGCGATGTGGTGCAGATCTCCGACAAGGCCCGCACCCTGAAGTCTCAGCAGGAGACGGCGGCTGCGGCGCTCAAGGAGACGCCGGATGCCCGCCAGGCCCGCGTGGAGCAGGTGAAGGCCCGCGTGGCCGAGGGCTACTACGACCGGCCCGAGGTGCGCCAGGCCGTGGCCGACTCCATCCTGAACTCCGGGGTGGTGAAAGAGGTCGCGGCGGAGAGGCGGCAGGTCAACGTCGCCAGGACCTCCATGTCCGAGGTGCCCGACGTGAGGGCGGATCAGGTGGCCCAGGCGAAACAGCGCGCCGCCAGCGGGTTCTATGACATGCGGGAGGTCCGGCAGAAGGTGGTGGACGGACTCATAGACGGCATACTCGGATAGGGTCACAGAAGACGTGGGTTTGATTCGAATATTCAGCTCAGGGGATATAAAGAAAGCGGAGGTCAGGCTTTGACCTCCGCTTTTTGCGTTTCTAGACCTCACCCTCCTCCGTCGCTGTAGGGGCGACCGGCCGGTCGCCCCTACGAGATCATGCGTCATAGTACAACGCAAACTCGTAGGGGTGAGGCCGGAGCTGGACCTGCTGGATCTCGTTGTTCATCTTGTAGGTGATCCAGGTCTCGATCACGTCCTCCGTGAACACGTCCCCCTTGAGCAGGAAGGCGTGGTCCTTCTTCAGGGCGCTCAGGGCGTCCTCGAGGGAGCCGGGGGTGGAGGGGACCTTGGCCAGTTCCTCGGGCTCGAGGTCGTAGAGGTCCTTGTCGAGGGGCTCGCCCGGGTCGACCTTGTTCTGGATGCCGTCCAGCCCGGCCATCAGCATGGCGGCGAAGGTCAGGTAGGGGTTGCAGGCGCCGTCGGGGCAGCGGAACTCCACCCGCTTGGCCTTGGGGCTGGTGGAGTACATCGGGATGCGGACGGCGGCGCTCCGGTTGCGCTGAGAGTAAGCCAGATTGACCGGGGCCTCGAAGCCGGGGACGAGGCGCTTGTAGGAGTTCGTGGTCGGGGCCGCAAAGGCCAGGAGGGCTGGGGCGTGCTTGAGGAGGCCGCCGATGTAGTGGAGCGCCATCTCGCTCAGGCCCGCGTAGCCGGAGCCGGCGAACAGGGGCTTGTCCCCCTTCCAGAGGCTCTGATGGGTGTGCATGCCGGTGCCGTTGTCGCCGAAGAGGGGCTTGGGCATGAAGGTGGCGGTCTTGCCGTGCTTCTTGGCCACGTTCTTCACAATATACTTATAGAGCGTGAGCTGGTCCGCGCAGGAGACGAGGGGGGAGAACCGGAAGTCGATCTCCCCCTGCCCGCCGGTGGCCACCTCGTGGTGGTGGGCCTCGATGTTCATGCCGCACTGGATCATGGTCAGCATCATCTCGCTGCGGATGTCCTGCAGGGCGTCGGAGGGGGGCACCGGGAAGTAGCCCTCCTTGTAGCGGGGCTTGTAGCCGAGGTTGGGCCTCTCGTCCCGTCCCGTGTTCCACCGCCCTTCTGCGGAGTCGATGTAGTAATAGCCGGAGCGGGCGTCCTGGTCAAAGCGGATGTCGTCGAAGATGAAGAACTCGGCCTCCGGGCCGAAGTAGGCGTTGTCGGCGATGCCCGTGGATTTGAGGTAATCCTCGGCCTTGCGGGCCACGCTGCGGGGGTCCCGGCTGTAGCGGCTGCGGGTGAGGGGGTCGCGGATGTCGCAGATCATGCTCAGCGTCGGGGGATTCATGAACGGGTCGATGATGGCCGTGTCGGGGTCCGGGACGACGAGCATGTCGCTCTCGTTGATGGCCTGCCAGCCCCGGATGCTGGAGCCGTCGAACCCGAAGCCGTCCTTGAAGGCGTCCTCATCGAGGGCGGAGATGGGCACGGAGAAGTGCTGCCAGAGGCCGGGAAAATCCATGAATTTGAGGTCGAGGATCTTCAGGTTGTGATCTTTGGCCATCTTGATCACGTCTTGAGGGGACTTTGCCATGGAGAGACTCCTTTCCGTAACGGTGATTCAGAGAAGATGAGGTGTGATTTGCCTTTGATATCGCGCCATATTATGAGGGATACGATCCTCAAAAGCAAGGGAAAAAATTTAAACGGTCCAATATACCGACGTTTCATTTCAGGGTCATTTCTCCTGTGTTAACTTTCTGTTAAATTCCCGCCGGGTTCAAAAACCTGAACGTTTGGGCTGCGGCGCGATCACCGATCGCGCCCTACAAGCGCGATCACCGATCGCGCCCTACAACCCTTCTGAGATGTGACAGCGATCACCTCCGCAGAGTGCCTCGCGTCACATCCCAAAGCATCGGGAGAGGCTATATTCTCCCCCGGAGCGACTTAAAAAAGTCGGATAAACCAAAAAACTGTTGAATTCGGGTCGGGCATTGTGTATATTAGACAACCTTAAGACAACCTTATTCTTTATAGCTATTTACAAAAATTTTTACAGGATTTGAAGGATGTTCACAATTTGTATATTATGGACTATTAAGGAGGCGACTTTGAAAAAAAATGTATAGTGGCTATCGGCCTTTGCCGTATAGCGACTATCGCTTTCCTGCCTGATCGACTCACCCCCTGTTTCATCGTCTCGCCGAGCCATCCTGCTGGGAGGGTTTCTTTTTACATCTAAGTAGTTTAATTTATTGAATATAATTCGCTTGAGATCTCGTCGGTGAGGGCGTGTCTGCCCTCTGAGGAGGATTCGTCATGCATTTTATGAGACAGATCAATTTTTTGACAGCCATTGCCCTGCTCTTTCTGGCGCCGGGGATGCTCGCCTTCGGGCAGACGACGCAGCCCGCGCCGGTGGATTTTGAGAAGGACATCCAGCCGATCCTCACGGTTAGTTGTGCGACGGCGGGGTGTCACGTGCCCGGCGGGAGCGGGCCGATGTCCCTTCAGGCCGGCGTGGCCTACACGAACTTAGTGAACCCCACTACGCAGAGCAATCCCCCCCGGGTCGTGCCCAAAGACCCGACCAAGAGCCAGCTCATTCAGCGCCTGGAGGGGACGTTCCCTCCCCAGATGCCGCAGGGGAGGACCCCGCTCCCGCAGGCGCAGATCGACCTGTTCAAGCGGTGGATCACGGAGGGGGCGCTGGCCAAGGCCGCCGTGGCAGGGAGCATCACGACCTATGCGGGTAGGGGAACAAGTGGTTTTTCAGGAGACGGAGGGCCGGCGATTCAGGCCAGCTTGTTCAACCCGACCGGCGTGGCCCTAGACGCAAAAGGGAATCTCTATATCGCTGACCATTTCAATCATCGCATTCGCCGTGTAAGCTCAGATGGCATCATCACCACCGCAGCAGGTACAGGAACTTTGGGGTTTTCAGGGGATGGGGGATCGGCGGCCCAGGCCAACTTGTCCAACCCGAATGGCGTGGCCGTGGACGCAAATGGGGCCATCTACTTTGCCGAGTTTAGCGACGCTACCAATCACCGCGTCCGCCGGGTGGGGACGGACGGGGTCATCACGACCTTCGCGGGTATGGGAGCTCAGGGTTTTTCAGGGGACGGGGGACAGGCGGCCCAGGCCCAGTTGCGTGGCCCGTATGGCGTGGCTGTGGATCCTACAGGGGTTGTCTACATCGCTGAGAGTGGGAATCACCGCGTCCGCCGGGTGGGACTGAATGGCATTATCACGACCTTCGCGGGTGGAGGAACCAGTGGGCTGGGGGACGGAGGGCCGGCCGTCCAGGCCCAGTTGAATGAACCCTCTGGAGTGGCAGTGGACACAAAGGGGAACGTCTACATTGCCGACACACAAAATCACCGTATCCGCCGGGTCGGTCCCAATGGCATCATCACGACTTTCGCAGGGACGGGGACAAGTGGTTTTTCAGGGGATGGGGGATCGGCGTCACAGGCTCGCCTGAATGTCCCATATGGTGTGGCCGTGGATGCAAAAGGGGACGTCTATATCGCCGACAGGGATAACCAGCGTATCCGCCGGGTAGGATCGGATGGCATCATCACGACCTTTGCGGGGGGAGGCAGTTCTTTAGGGGACGGGGGACCGGCTATCCAGGCCAGCCTGAACCGCCCCTATGGCGTCGCAGTGGACGCTGCCGGGGCTGTCTACGTCGCTGACAACAACAATCACCGCATCCGCCGGGTGGAGGGGGCAGGAGTCACAGAGGTCGCAGGCGTGGAGGGGCACATCGCCACGCTGGACGCACAGAGCGGCACGGTCAGCCTGTATACGGGCATATCTCTGCCGGCGTCGCCCGTGACGGTGGTGGATGCGACAGGCCGGGAGAGCACGGCGGGGGGGACGACCCTGCAGGGCCTTCTGAGGGTCGGCATCGCCGTGGCCGTGGACTACCGGCAGGAGGCGGGAGGCCCGAGGGTGGCCACGCGCATCCAGATCGCGGGGGCGGGCGGACTGCCGGCGATCCCGGACCAGGCGAACCGGCTGAAGGGCACGATCGGGGACGCCAGCGTCACTGCGACAGGGGGGTTCGTCCGGCTCCTGTTCTTTGCCTTCCGGGTGGCCAATGACACGAAGATCTTCGATGAGAAGGGGGTGGCGATCGGACCGGGCAACCTGCGCAGGGACGACCGGGTGCGGGTGACCCCGGCCCCCACGCAGCCAGGGCCGCCTCAGACGCCGGTCGCGACCGAGGTCCGCGTCCTGGATCGGGCCGCGCAGCCCGGCCCGACGCCGGTGGGCGTGAAGGTCAACCTGGTCTCGGTGAAGCTGGACGGGAAGGTGGTCCAGAAGCAGACGAAAACCGACCCGGTCGCGCCGGGGAGGCATACGGTGGAGTTCACCTTCGACACGGCGCTGAACATCCACCTCGACCCAAAGGCCGGGGAGTTTGACGTCGCCGGGGTGGATCTGGCGCTTCTCCCGTTCCCGTCCCAGTTCCCCGACATCGCGGTCAGCCCGGACCGGAAGGGGTTCTCGGTGACGCTGGACCTGCCCGCGAACACGACGTATCAACTCGTTGTCATCACCAACATTGACACGGACGACGACACCGAAGAGACCTTTTCGGACTTCTACTTCGGGACCACGGCCCTGTCCGACGCGAAGGTGTCCGGCTCGATCCTGCCCCCGGCGGAGGCGGAGGACGCTGAGATCGGGGATGGGATCGCGCTCCTGCTGACGGTGCCTCCCGAAGAGATCTTCGGGAATGAGGGGTCTTCGAAGGTGGCGCGGGCGGCCAAGCGGGTCGCGGCGCGGCTCATGAAGGCAGGGCCGGAGCAGGATGATGGAGAAGGCGGGGATGAGGACATCGAGGAGAGGCTCTTTCAGGTCTCGCTGCGGGCCTCCCTGATCCAGGATATGAATTTCAGTTTCCTGTTCGTGCCGAACGGGCAGTACTATATCCTGACGAGCGCCGACGTGGAGGTGAACGGCCAGTACGGCGAGGTGTTCGGGGTCTACGACATCGACGGAGACGGAGAGGCGGACCCGGTGGTGGTCCAGCGCGGGAGGAGCGTGGAGGGGCTGGAGATCGCCACGGTCCTGTTGACAGAAGGCAAAGAACCGCCGCCTCCGGCGATCCGGGGGGTCGTGGCGCGCGTGGAGCTGAGTCAGAGGCAGTTCGCCATCGGCCGGTCCATTGAGTTCGACCCGGACCAGGTGGCCGTGTTCGGCGGCCAGGGGGGCCGGATCACGGTGCGGGACCTCCAGCCCAACTTCCCGGTGGTCGTGACGCTGGAGCATGAGGCGACGCCCCTCAGGGCCGTTGAGATCCGCATTTTAAGGCCGGGGCAGGTCGTTCCGCCCGGCATGGACCAGACGATAGGCGTCATCGACCGGATCGAGGCGCGAAGGCTCTTCCTGATCGAGCAGCGGTTCCAGTTCGATCAGAGGACGATGTTCGTGGACGCGGACGACAATCCGATCGAGGCGTCGAGGCTGATGCCGGGGGACTTCGTGGAGGTGGAGGCGATGCCCAAAGACCCGCCTCCGCAGTACGCGGTCCGCGTGAAGGTCCTGCCGGCCGGGTTCATCCCCGGCCAGAACCCGGACCAGGTGACGGGGGCGGCCTTCCTCACCCGGACGGGGACGGTCCCGGCGGACGGGGCGACCAACCTGGCCACCAACCCCCAGCTTCAGATTTCGTTCAACGGTCCGGCGAACCAGGACTTTATCGACCAGTTGGAGGTCGTCATCGTCCCGTATGCGGATGACCTGTTCAAGACCTACGAGGCCAGGAACGGCCGGTTCGTGGCGGACCTGAACCTGAAGGCCAACACGTCCTACACGATGTGGGTCGTCATCCATTCGGGGCAGAAGGCCCCGTTCGTGGCCCATTTCACGACCGGGTCGGAGTTTCCCAGAGGGACGGTCTCCGGGAAGGTTGTCCTGCCCGCCTCCAAGGACATCCCGGGGCTGCCGGAGGGCGCGGTCCTGTCCATCAACCCGGCGAGCGGGCGCACGGGCGTCCTGTTGATGACGCAGGACCCGGCCACGGCCCTGCCGCTACTGAACTCCGACAACTCCGACGACTACGTGAAGTTCCTGAAGCAGATTGCGGGGGCGGGACTCATCCGCCCGGATGGGAGTTACATCGTCACGGGGGTGCCGGCCGGGAGCTATTACGTGGCAGCCCTTGTCGACGTGTTTGCCCGGCGCGGGCCGACCGGCCCTCCCATCCCCGGCACGGAGCGCAGCCTGCGGGGCTTTTACGTGGATCAGCAGAAGGCGGGTACCGTCTCCCTGACGAGCGCGACCATTATCAGGATTGAGGGGATCGACATCCAACTCAACCCGCCCCCGGCGCTCCGGGTCGTGAAGGTGACGCCGGCGGCCAACGCGGTCAACGTTCCGTTGCAGACCACGCTGTCGTTCACGTTCAGCGACAGGCTCCGCATTGATGACAACGGTTTTGTGAGCGCAGAGATCCATCTGTTCCCGGAGCCTGAGAGCGGCCCCATAGACCGGGGGCAGCTCTCCCTGAGCGAGGATGCGAAGACGGTCAGCGTGGACGTGACGCTGGCGGGCAACACCACGTACCAGGCGTTCGTGTTCTACGCGGAGAGCAGCAATGAGGGCCTCCTGCCGGCGAGCAGCCTGGAGGCGCAGACGGGGTTCTCGACGGGCGCCGCGGTGGGGACGGGGAAGGTCTCCGGGGAGGTCGCGGGCATACCGGGCGGGGCCATCAGCCGGGACGTGGGGTTGATCTTCACCTATCTGATCCCGGCGGGCATCGACCTGCGCGATCTGGGGCCGGGCGACTTTGAGCGGGTGGTGGCCGCCATCGGGGTCTCGGACGGAAACCTGTTCCGGGCGGCCTACATCCCGGAGGGCCGGTACTTTGTGCTGGTTGAAGTCCACCGGTTTGAGGACGAGGCATCTTTCTATGGGTTCCTGACGGACCCGCAGGGGAAGCCGAGGGTCCTGGCCGTGGGCAAGACCGATGACATCAAGGGCCTCAGGGTCCAGGTGTCTCCGCAGAGTCCGTTTGAGCAGGAGACTCGCGCCCTGCGGGTGTTGAATGTGCAGGCGTTCAGCGACAAGAACAACAACGGGAAGATCGAGTCCGGCGAGCTGATCGATCTCAAGGAGGGCGTGGGGGGCGTGCCTCTCAAGACGCAGATCGTGGTGACCTTTTCGGAGGCGATCCAGGTGAGCCGGGAGTTTGTGGGGGTGAACGCGGAGCTGATCCCGGCGGCCAAGTCAGGGGACCTGTTCGGGCAGGGGAAGTTCCGGGTGCAGGACCAGGGGAGGCAGGTGGTCTTCACCGTGGAACTGTCTGCCGACACGGACTACCAGTTCATCGTCCGGGGGGCCGTGGGGGTGTCCGGCGCGGAGCTGAGGGTCTCTGAGGAGCGGTTTTTCACGACCAGGTCTCAGAGGGTGGCCCTCGGGTCCGTCACCGGAAAGATCAGCCTGAGCGACAGGAGCCGGCCGCACGGGTCGGTGTTCGCGAGCGTGAAGTCCGGGTCGAATGAGATCGTCATTGCGCAGGTGGACGCGGACTCGGTCTATGTCTTCCCGAGGCTGCCTGACGGGAAGTATTTCATCGTGGTGGACCTGACCCTGGAGAACAAGCTGAAGGTGGGCGGGTTCTACGATAAGAACAAAAATGGGAAGCGGGAGGACGAGGATTTCGTGGAGATCAGGGGCGGGAATGCAGTGACCGGCATCGACATCGCGCTGACCGTGCCGACCGTGACGCCTCCGACGACGGGAGGAGGTCCCAACGCCAAGGTCACGGCGTCGCTCGATTTTGGAAAGGACAAGGGGGATCAGAAACAGACGAGGCTGGAGAACGTCAGCCCTGCGACGGACGTGACCGTGGCGGTCTACGTCCAGGGGGTGAAGGACCTGTCGGGCTACACGGTGACGCTCGCCTTCGACCCGACGAAACTCGCCTTCAACGGGGCGGAGAACGACAACACGGCGGAGGGGACGAATCTCCTCAAGACGTCGGGCGGGGTGGCGGTGTTCCTGCCTCCCAACCTCAAGGGCGGCGCCAGCGTGGAGTTCGGCGGCGCTGTGCTGGCCGCCACGGAGGCCACCGCGCCGGAGGGGGACGGGCTGCTCGGCGTGTTCCGCTTCAAGACGACGGAGACGTTCGACTCGACGACGACCATCTCGATTACGCGGGTGGTGTTGAAGGGCATAGCCGGCACGGACACGGTGAAGTCGTCTGCGGTGGGGACGGTCAGTGTGCCGGGTCAGCAGCCGCCGGGCGGGGGGGCCACGCTCACGCCGAAGGCGGGGGACGGGACGGGGATGGTGGACTTAGATGTGGCTGCCGGGGACCAGAACTCCCGGACGCTGAGCGGGGTGAAGGCGGGGCAGAAGGTGGATGTGCAGATCATTCTGAACAAGGATTATGCCAGCGCCTCTGCGTTCCAGGTGGTCTTGAAGTTCGACCCGAAGAAGCTGTCTTCGACGGTGACGGGTCGGAAGGACGGGACGTCGTTTAGCAGCGCCCTGGACCTTCCTGCACAGGTCAAGGACAACACGGTGACCTATGGGGCGTCGATTTTGGGGGGGTCGACCACGGTCAGCAAAGGTCCTGTGGCGATCTTGACGTTCGAGACGTTGGGAGACTTCACGGGGGAGACGGAGATCGAGCTGTCTTCGCTGGTGATTCGGGTCTCCGGGGTCAACAACACGCTGACGCCCGGCGCCTCGGTGGTGTTGAGCAGCAGTACCGGGGGGGGGTCCAAGCCGCCGACGCCCGACTTTGACGGGGACGGGGAGGTCGGGTTCGGGGACTTCTTCGAGTTCGCCGGGGCGTTTGGACAGCCGGCCACAGGGGCCAACGCCAAGTATGACCTGGACGGGGACGGGGAGATCGGGTTCGGAGACTTCTTCGAGTTTGCGGGGAAGTTCGGGCAGAGGATATCCAAGCCTGCGCTGGCCAAGCCCGCGGGACTGGGGGCTGCCGGGGTCAACGGGGAGGCCCGGTTGGGTTTGCAGGTGGTCCCCTCGGACGTTCAGGACGTGGTGGGGGTGGACCTGAGGGTTTTGGGGGCGCAGGGCCTCAAGGGCTACGGGGTCCACCTGAGCTATGATCCTTCGGAACTGGAGTTCATCGAGTTGCAGCCGGAGGGCGCGTTCGAGACCGGAGGGGAGGCTCGTCCTCTCCTCCGGGTTTCGGATGGCCTGGGACAGGTCCATCTGGGGGATGTGCTTTTGTCAGGGGTCGTGACCGGAGAGGGGGCTTTGAGTCGTCTGACCTTCCGGGTTCGACCGGGGGGAGGCATCGGGAGCCTTCGACTGGCCGAGGGTCTGCTTCTGGACGGGGAGGGACTGACCAACCGGGTGTCCGGGGTGGGCCTGGAGGGACAGGGACTTGTGCCGTTGAGCTATGGGTTAGGGCAGAACTATCCCAACCCGTTCAACCCGGACACGCAGATTTTGTACTGATAATTCCAGAAGATGCCTACAGGGCTGAAAGAGTTCAGGTTGCAGGAAG
>CAYRZX010000237.1:0-11087 GCA_964428665.1 uncultured Gemmatimonas sp. | reverse complement strand
GAGGATGGGACGTTCCGGGTGGTGGGCAAGGGGAATGCCGAGCGGATGGGGTATCTGAGCGAGGAGACTAAACCGCTGCTGAGGCGCTACCTGAGAAGCCGGGGGACCCCCCAGGCCGGGCCGCTGTTCGAGAGCCGGGAGGGCCGGCTGAGCTATCCGATGGCCTATGTGCTGTTCCAGAGGTACGCCGGGGGGCTCAAACGGCCCGACGGCCGGCCGGTAACCATTCACCAGCTCCGGCACGCCTTCGGGACGGAGCGGGCCGGGAAGATGGATGCCCTGGTCCTGCGCGACCTGATGGGGCACCGGAACATCCGCACGACCCTGCGTTATGCCCGGGTCAACCCGGAGCGCACCCGGCAGGCCTTCGAGGAGTTTGACCGCCGGCACACCCGGAAGCTCCCCAGGGGTCTGACGAAAAGCGCGACAGGGTAGTGGATCGCGACCTCATGGGAGCGATAGGAGGGGTGGGAAGGGCTAACCACCGGTGCTCAGGAGAGGCATTGGGCTGCAATGGACACCTCTGGATGATCCGTTTTCTGGAGCAATGCCCTTGCGTCGCAGGGTGGTGGGTCGCGACCTCAACGGGAGCGACAGGTTGGGAGGTAGCCCCTCCGGCGTTTGAGGAGCGCTTTTCTGGTCACTCTTTGTGCGCACAAAGAGTGACTCGGCGGCACGGGCCGCCGAAACAGTGGTGGGGTGGTATCAGAGCCGAAAGGCAAAACCCTCCTCTTCCCCCAGGAGGTCTCCCCATGTCCCCCGAACCCATCTACCTCCGCTTCGAGAACACCTCTCCCCCGCACCGCAAGTTCTACGAGGTCGAGGTCGAGCTGTCCCTGTTCTATCCCAAGCGGCTGGTCCGGCGCTGGGGCCGGATCGGGTCCCGCAGGCCCAGGTCCATCCGGATGGTGATGTCTGACCCCGCCGAACTGGCCCGCCAGGTGGAAGTCATTTCCAAACTCCGGCAGCGACACGGATACCAGACCGTGGCCGAGGTCAGACTACCAGCCATAAAAGCCTCGGCAGCATAGAAATGTGAAGAGTACCCTCCTCCCCCAGCCAATGAGGGCATTCACATCCGAAGTAAGGGCAAGCCCCCGCAGGACATCTTGCTACCGTCGGCTCGTCTGCACCAGCTAAAGTTAGGGATAACCCGCCGCCAGTGGCCACGGGCGACCAGAGTCAATGTCAGGGTGACGCGGTTCAGATTCAGGTGGACCATATTCGTCTCGGAGTTCATCGATGGCAGTAAGGCATGCCACCGCCAGCTTCGTTTTGGCTGTGTCTTCCCCGATCATCCCAAAGAGCTTTTTCCGCAAATCGGAGACGGGCACGCTGAAGACCTCGTTCGCTCCTGCCCAATTCTCGGACGGACACTCCCCCATAGCGGCCTGTCTGATGGCGGATTCGAGGACCTGGTCAAATGACCGGCCTCGAGCGGCGTAACCATTAACCAGAATTAGCACTCCTTCCTCATCCGCAACTTCAGAGATGACGTATTCCAGGGTGGTTTTGCCGGGGCCAGCAGCCAGACTCTCATACCTATGGTAGACCTCGGACCGGAAGTTTGTGTGGGCGAGAATGGCACTCACCAGACTCTTAGAAAGAACCCATGTGTCTAATCGATCCTTCACGCCAGCGAACACGCCTTCGCATATAAGATTAAGAAGTATGCGCGCTGCTGACACAGTGCCGCGCTTTTCCAGGGCGGTAAGCCAATCGTACTCGCTAAGAAATCTTTCATCCTGCCGCGGCAACAGATCCAGTATATGTTCAGCCTCAGAAGAGGGTGCGTAGCCCAAAGCCGACAAAAGCCGGCGCAGCCGCCAGGGAGGCCGCAGATTGGGCTCCAGCAATTCTAAGCCGTCAACCGTAACGCAGGGTCGATCGGAAAAGGGCAGGAGCTCCAGCCATCCTTCCAGCTCGCTTCCGTTTTCATTCAACATCCACCGATTTGTTTTCACCTCTTCCAGCATGGTCTTGATGCCATCGAGAACCATGTCGGCGTTGATGATTTCGCCGGCGAGCACGAGAACCGTAAGGAATCCTTGTTTTTCGGCGAGTGGTAGAGGTAACTGTAGCAGGGTGTTAATGACTTCCGTCTTATTGCCATAAGGCACGCTAAAAGCGACCTTTGCAAGCTGTAGGGCTTGACGGTGAGCCTTCTCACCCGCGTCTGGTTTCGCTAAATCGCTTACTACTGCGATAATCGCCTCCGCCAACGCTGATGACTCACTATGTACGCCTTGATCCTGCCGTGCCATCCGTCGGGCCTTCACTTCCGAAAAATCCTTCCAGAATGGGAACCATTTATCCTTTGGCGGATTATGCTTCCGATCCCAGATATCCTTAAGAACACAGGCCGCATCAACACCGAAGTCGTTGTCCAGCAAATACATCTTCATCACCTCTACAACCTCGTCATTGCCGATGGCTTTGAAGGCACGACTATACTGGAGCGTATAGCAATTATTGTTGTACTGAACAGGCGTGCCCCGGGCGCGAGCGGCAGCTACCTCGTCACGCTCCCGGCGCCATCGGGCCAGGTCCTCTTTAAGCATCCGATGAAGCGCAGGCACTAACTCTGGCGCAGCCAATCGTTCGATTGCCCAAGCCACCTCTGCAAGTTGAGCACGGGTCGCCACAGGAGAGGTCAAGAGAATCTCGGCCCAGCGTCCGATGACAGCGATCATCTGTTCGTATAGCTCTCCGCTGAGTTGTAGCGGTTCTTCGCCATCCCTCTGGCCGTGGCCTGCCACCAGGACTGCGAGCAGCGCAATCTCGTGTGGCTCAACGGTCGGAGACCGCCGCAGTACTGCTTGAATAAATGATTTTTGGCCTGTCTTGGAAAGACAGCGTTTCAATTGGTAGCCTTTTTCTCGCGCCGGCTCATCGGCAGGCCAGCCTGATGCTTCCAGCTTTGTATGGATAGCGACCAGTGTGTCTATCAATTTTCCAACGGTTTCCGGTCCAACAACCCTGACTGCGGCCTCTACAACCTTTTCGGGGGTATCAGGCTGCATCACAAGCGCTACAAGCGGGCCTTCATCGATCGCGACGTCAGCGGCCTCCAAAAGATCCTCAGTCTTAAAAGGGATTTCCTGACCGGCCTCAAGACGATGGATGAGCGCCCACGTTACTTCATTGGGATAGCGCTTGTAGGCCTCGTGGATGATCCATGTTGCGTGCTGGTCCTTCACCGGAAAGTCGGCGTCCTCGATCAGCACACCGACCTCACGACCTAAAGTCTCCACATGGTGTCTTGGATCAAGAAGAACACGAAGCTTACTTAACGGATTGACTTCGCTTTCGATGTAATGCTGCCGCTCGCGGCGTAGACGGGTCGCGACATCCGGGTCAGCGATTTCTTCGGCGTAACCCCTGCGCGCGAGCCGCTGCCACACTTGATCCGGCGCCGTCCGAAGGATCTCTGCCACAAAACGGTCCGCTCGCCGAAAATGAAGCGCCTCGATTGCGGACACCTGCACCTTTATGCTGATGTCCGTCTGAGCAAGCCTGGTGGCCAGCTCGATTCCGTCCATGCCGCCCTCGCTGGCAATTGAAGAGACAACATTTTCGCGCACCTCTTCAGGTAGCTGTTCTATACGTACCTGGACGTCAGCCCCAAGAACAGACGGTCGAAACCGGCGTCCGGCGCGCAGGGCCTTCAAATGCACCTGGCTATCCGGGTTCGAAATCAGTGGCCAGATTTGCGGGGCGAACTCGCTACGGCCAGTGCTGATCATGAAATGCACCGCACGATCTACCTTGCCGCTCACATGCCATCGCTCGACAAAGGCGATGACCTTATCCTTAATCTCATCCCAGACACCGGCAGAGGAGCGATAGATCATCTCTGCGGCGAGCATTGGGTCGATCGCTATCGTTTCAAGAATTGCCACTGCCACAGCCTGCAATCCAGCCCTATCGAGGCGCGACACCCGCTCGCAGGCGAATAGAATTGACTCCTCCCAGGCGGGCATGTTGAGCACATCTGCCCTGAGTTTTTGACTGGCTTTCTGATTACTCGCTGCCGCGTCACGCATGAGGGCCTCGACTTCAAAGGATGCATACCATTCTTGAAACTGCTGATGCTGAAAGGAGAGTTCTGCCGTCTCTGCCTCGGACCGAATGAGCAAATGGTGACTGACCAGAACATCCAGGACAGTCTTAGGTTGAGGAGCGGTCGATATTTGCATCTGCCCCTGGTCAGAGAGCTCATCCTCCACCCGCTTGATTACCGAGCGTGCCTGGTTGTCGGAGATCACGGTCTTCACAGTACGGGTGGCCTCGGCGGCAAGGGCCGTAAGCATCTGTGTGTGGAATCCGAAGAGTTCAGTGTGCAACACTTCCGCCTTTTCCGTTGATCTCTCATGTTCAGCGACGAATAGGCGCAGCACCTCTTCTTTTGTCGTCGGAAAGGCATCGCCTGAAGTATGAGCGAGAAGAGCCGTCAGGTACAACGGGATTGTCACCAGGTCACGAACGCCGGACGTTCGCCATGCGTGGTCGAGAATAGCGGCGCCTTGCGAACCGCGCAGGGCACGCGCGATCTCCAACTGCTGGTCATATGTAAGCGCGTCAATCTTAACCATCGGTCCGGAAATAGGTACGTCCATCGCCTGACGGCGTGCGCTGACAACAACGCCGAGACCGGGGAAATCGCGCTGTAGCGCTCTGATTCCATGGTGAACCCTGGTTCTTGATACTGCATCAAGCTCGTTCCAACCGTCCATCACAAGAACCAGCCGGCCACGATGTGCGAGCAACTTCAAGTGCTCTTCACACGCTCCGACAAATGCATGGCGGCGCACGATGGATTGGAGGAACGAATCCGCCTGCGAGGACCATTCACTAAGAGGAATGAATGCGGCAACCGAGGTGCCTCGTGAAAGAATTGCCTCTACCAACTGGAGCAGAGTGGTTGTCTTGCCCGTCCCAGGAGGTGCAATGACGACAATCTCGTTAAATGTTTCGATCGTTTCGGCCAGCGCCGAAACGTTGAAAACGCGCACGTTGTCCTTATCAGCCATTCTGAGGTTGAGCGCAATCGTGTGGCGGGGCCACCCCCGCATGTTCTTGAAAGCTGCGAAATCTCTCTGTGCTGCATCAGTCAGGCGTAAAACGACCGACTCAAGGTCGTCCTGTGCACCTAAGCCTAACCGTTCAATCAGTTCACGGTCTTCCGTGTCCGAAAACACTGGCAGGGGTCTCCGATCACAAATCGCATGGGATGCAAGAATGGCGCGAAAGGACCGTTCCTCTGCATCGCGTTTCCATTTGCGAAGCATCTCAACAGTGAAATGTTTGTCATCGGAGTCGATGAACTTACCGTGCGTTTGACAAACCCAGATGCCATTGGACTGATGCCGACGCTGTTCTGGAGTGAGTGAAGGGCCATAACGAGGCCCACCTGGCGAGGCAGCCGTTATGTGAGCTGCGACACCGACATTCACGAATCCTTCGTGGCCGGACGCAGCACCGACGGTCAAGATTCGGCACTCGGGATTGGAACAGAGATATCCGGCCCGCTTCGCAATTGTTTCAATGGTGCTCTTAGTGAAATCGTCTCTCACAAAAGTTCCCGTTTGCCCGGCTGTGATATCCTGCCCAGACCTCACCTGGCCTCCTCCGCCACCATAATTCTCAGTCGGTCAAGAATCACTGCTGACGCCGAGTCAACTTTATCGCTATCGTAAAGCACACTCAACTTGAGCGGCACTGTCCGCCCAAACCGCTGGAATCGGCCGTAAATCTGCTCCAATATGAGCGGGCTGCGCGGGAGATCATACAAGATAAGCGACTCGACTTGCGGCAGATTGAGGCCGGTTGCCCCCATCGCCGTGGTGGCGAGGAGAATGCCCCCGTGTTGCCTGAACTCCTGTACGTTGCGGACTCGTTCGTCTAAGGACATTGAGCCATGGAGGACGTAGGCTTTTAGCCCCATTTCTCCCAGTTTTGTCTGAAGGTAAAACAGTGTGGCCCGGTATTCAGTAAGAATACACATTGCGGTAGGTACACCAGGGCCTGTCCACAATGCTTTCAGCTTGTTGACGAGTGCGTTGAGTTTTGAGTCCACAGT
Source organism: uncultured Gemmatimonas sp. (assembly GCA_964428665.1). Classification (GTDB taxonomy): domain Bacteria; phylum Latescibacterota; class UBA2968; order SICM01; family SICM01; genus SICM01. The sequence goes on along the minus strand of CAYRZX010000237.1, from coordinate 5,005 downwards.
GAAGGATTCCAATTCTGTAAGGCACTTTTCTAAAGTCACAAACAGCTTCTCACGGTTCTCCGACGCGACGGATGAAAAATCAATGCCCGTCTCCTCACCCTCCTCGCTGTCAGCCAAAATAAGTTTCAAAATCCCGTGAGCAAGGCGATTCCGGAACCAGCGCACTCTTTCTTCCAATGCTGCCGGGCTTGATTCAAGCGCCCGAAGAAAGAGCGGTCCCCCCAGAGAAACGGCGCTATCGGCCGTTTGTATCAGATGAGCAAGCTCTTCTACGGCCCTTTGCAACTCCCGTTCCGGGTCCTCTTTCTGAAACTCAACAATCTCCAGTTGTGGAGGAGGCCCCACAAGCAAACGTTTTCCAGTGTGATCTGTTACCTCCGAGCGACGCCAGCGGGTCTTTGTGAATGGCTCAATCCCAAAGGTCGGAATATCATCTACGCTCGGAGTAGTGGCTAACACCATTCGGAGGTCCGGGGATGAGTCCAGGAGTTGCCAGATTAGCCGTTCTCGAAGCCCTCGGAGCAAATGAGCTTCAAGCACTACCAGCAAGTTCCAAGAGACGGTGGCGAGACTCCTTGCAATGTCCTCTTGCTTGGCAAAGTCTACACTCAGGATGAAGACCGCGCCTGCACGCCAGACCGTGTTTCCCACAGGGGTAGCGTCCTCCAGTTCCCGGTAACGAAATCGATCAATCGCTTCTGGGCTCACCCCGGTTCTGGCCAGCAACTCTTGCATCTGAACCTGTAAGGCCTTTGGGAGAAGCACCAGAACCCGAGCAGTCGGCTGTGTTTCGAAAAGGCGACTGATAAGATGCGCGACCATGAATGATGTTCCAAGACCCACATCGGACTGGAGTAGATGTCCCCGATTGGAAGGATCGGCAAAGAACTGCTCAACAAACGCCGCTTGATGTGGCAGAAGGGTGGGCTGCTTCTGTCTTGATTCAGTGTGCCCATTCATAACTTTCCTCCTGTCTTGCGCCGCACGTCGGCCTGTCTAGCTTTGAGCAAAAGCCAGTCACGGTGGTCGCTGAGTGTCTCGTGGTCTTGCAGAGTGAACTCCCTTTTAAAGTGGAATAGGTCGTTTCGCAGGTCGCAAATCTGTTTCAGTTTTGCCGTCGTTCTCGTTCGGTTGCCTCCCAAGATCGGCTCGAACTTCGGCCAGTTCTCCCCATTCGAGATGATCGTCTTGTAGTTGTCAAGCGTCATGTCCTCTAATGTCTTCGGGATCTTCTCCGGCCCGTAAAGTTGTGCCAGACTGTGAGTAGCACTCTCGACTAACTCCTCCTGGCTGACAGCGATCCGGATCAATGCGCGTAGCGCGAGTTCGATTTCGGAAACCATCACGAAGGGGCTTGCTACCTTGTAAAGGTAGCGCAGAAAATCCATTGGCGTAAGGATGCCCTGAAGTTTTTCCGGCGAACCGATCAAAACTCCGTTGTCCCTATCAATTGTGTCGAAGACCTGTCGCATCTCATCGGTCACGCGGGCAAACTGGAACTTCTCCAGGTACTCATCTACTGTAAGGTCACCAGGTGAATATTTCTGCTGCGCCATCTCTTGCCAGGTGGATGCCGCTGCTTTCTGCGCGAAGGAGCGATAGGAAAAGACCCCCAATACTTCCCCGCCCGCGACCACCGGCACCTGGGAGTAACCATGTTGCCTCAGCAGTGCGATGGCGTCCCGAGCGGTCGTCTCTGGTGGGATTGTCAGCAACTGCTGATTTTCCGGAATGATGCGATTGATGCGGTGAAACAACTCCGACACCAGATCAAGCTCACGCGAGACACCCGGCTCATCGAGAATCTCCAGGCGTGGAATGGGCTGGGTCATACCGCTCGCTCCTGTGAACACTTCTCAGACTTTTGTGCGGTGAGACTTCCTCAGTATTCCCGCTTCCCGGTTCAACTCAACTCAAGCGCCGCACGAATCTGCGAGACACACTTTGAAGGAGAAGAATTGATCTGTGAACTCATGAATCTCAAAACACGATATCCCATATTCTGAAGCTGGTTCGTCTGATAGATATCGTGTACCCGCATCTTCAGAGAAGAGTGAAATGCAAGAGTATCAACATAGATCAGGAGCCTTTGCTGAGGATAGGCAAAGTCGGCTTTGGTGATCGTCCACCCGGAATCGCTGGTGACCAGGTATTGCTTTTCCGGTTCCGGAAGACCGGCCTTTCTCATCTCCTTGAGTAAACGCAGCTCTTGGGGCGATTCGCATCCCTCTTGCCGGGCCTCCTCCCATTCAGGGCCTTCTGTAGTATGCCGACCTGGAAAGGTCGTACCCGACTCAGCTATGATGTCCGATGCAGCCGCAGTAAGTTGTGGCATGACCAAGCGCCAATTAAGCAGGGCGTGGATTCGCTGGTTGCGGTAGGTTCGGAGACATCGGTAGCACGAAGAGGGGCAGTCGTGATCCTGCAAGTGCTTCAAAGCAGAATCTGCGACTTGGGGGAACCGGGCCACGATTTCATTGAGGATGCCGGAGCCCCCCAAGACGGTGTCCACCCAGATGATCTCAAGGGCTTCCACCTGCCCATCGACCTTCCGGGTCAGGACACTTGGCTCAATATCGTCCTCGTCAAGGTCGAACAACCTTACAGCTCCCTGAACGATCGCCCAGGCCAGAGACCACGCCCAGGCTACCCCCTCCCTTCCGAGCCCGCCCAGCCCTGGCACAACGAGACGCAACGTGTCCGCCCGGTTCTGATGTCCCAGGGCAACGACCTCCGCCGTTCCGCCACATCGCTCATCGTGAGGATCTCGGTTGGCCCTGGCATCCCGGTTTCGACGACCACGCCGGTTTTGACCGGGTTGGACAGCCTGAGGTTCAGGCCTTAGCTCTCCGCACTCAGGACACAACCGGAAACCTGCTGCCTGGACCTCCTCCTGGTCAACCAACGAGCGAAACGGCCCGTGGTTAATCCACCAAATCTCCTCCTGCAGCCGAAGCTCGAAGCCCCATGGGCCTAAGGTGAAGTTCTTGCTCGACACGTCGCGCTGAGGATGCACCCTGACATCGAAGCCCCTGAACATCCTCTCCTCCTCTGTCTCCGGCTCGACGTCGGCCAGCCATGCCTGGAAGGCCCCGGTGTCCCACGCCGTGAGAGAAGGACCTGAGAGTTCTGCGCCACACCGGGCGCAACTGTTGGCTCCGGCAGCAGGACCAGCAAGCCCACAGGCCGGACATTCCGTGTATTCGAACCGGGCTTCTCCTCGGGTTCGACTCCCGGCTCCCGGCCGATTCATGGCAACCCCACCCACCCGCCAGCGATGCCCCCTGGCGTAAACAATCTGCCCTGGGGCATACTCCCGCTGGGCCTGTAGACGACCTGTGAATATCGGCTCAAGGTCGTATGCCAGCGACAATGATCCCGGGTCTCCGGGGAACGCATAACCGGGTAGAATGCCCATCTCCGCCAGCACGCGCGGCAGATAGGCATATCGCCGATCCTCGCGCAGCCTCCGCGCCAGGTTTCGGTATCCCTGCTCGGCATCCTGCTGGCGCGGGGTCTGTCGGACCCGCCCAGCCAGCTCTCTCATCTTCCGGACAGCGTCTTCCATGAGGGCTGCGCGGGCCTCTATAGCAGACTGCAGCCGCGCCGGGACATCCTGGATCGCCTCTTCCAGCCAGACCTCCCAATCGTGTCTCAAGGCGGCCAACTGCTCCCCGAACACATCGCGCGCCCGCTGGTTTGCCTTGGATGAGACGGCTGACACCTGCCGGACCATCCTCTGAAGCTCGTCCGCATTCACCAGACCATCTTCGCTGATCAGACTCTCCAGATTGGACTTAAACTCAAGGCATGCCTCCTCCAGAACCAGGCTTCGGATATGCCTGGCGATCGCCTGGAGGTTTGCCACGTTGAACCTCGGCGGGGGGATCGCTCCGGTAATAACCTCGTCGGGGTGGTCGAAGAAGTATCCATCGTGCGGCGTGCTGCGGGCAAAGCCCACCGCCATACCCATCCGCGACTGTCGACCCGTGCGGCCTGTTCGCTGGGCGTAGTTGGCCGGACTGGGCGGCACATTGCGCATGGCAACGGCCTCCAGGTCGCCGATATTGACCCCCAGCTCCAGCGTCGGCGTGCAGACGAGCACGTTATAAGTGGGAGGATCTTTCTGAAAACCCTCCTCGATCTCCCCCCGGCGAGCGTCACTCACGGCTGCCGAATGCTCAGCCGGCCTGAGAGGCGGCGTGTATTCTGCCGCGATAAGAAGGGCATTGAGGTTCCCCTCCGCAATGGGACCTTCCCAGGTCATAAGCTGTCCGTCGCATCCTGCCCGGGAGCAGGGAACCCCCGCAATATCCCTGGGAGCCGCTCGCCCGCAGACCCGGCATCGAACAAACTCGCTTTTCTGTCCGAACTCCAGGGTCTCGCACACCACCTGATAGCCTTCAGCCTCATTGGCATTCACGCCGATCCTGGACCAGGCCAGCCATCCCTGCCCCTGGAGCCATTCCAGGACAGCCGATAAAGATTCCAGCGAAGCCGTTTCGCCCAGGATGCGCCGCCAGAGCTGCTGCGCGCCGGCGGGAGGCCCTGATGGGTTCCACGTGCTCAGGAGCTTGTAATTCCCCGTGTTATGCGACCGGTTTCCAGGGCGCAATAAGGCCGCAGGCAGGCCCACCTGGCGTCCAGGCGTCAGATCAAACCGGCTGCTCAACCGGTCCCCCCTGCGCAGGCGCGTCCTGAAGACCTCGTGATTCACCGCAAACCGGCTGCGCATCAGGTCCAGGAGTCGAGAAACGGCCAGTTGAGCTGCTTCCAGGTTCAGTCTATGGACTGCGCACAGCTCGCGGAAAGAGGCCCGCTCCATCTCCTCCTCCAGCCCCGCATAGCTCACCGCCACCAGGCCCAGGCGCTCCAGGCTCGACCGGACGTTTGACGCCAGCACGAACTCCGACAGGAGCCCTCCTTCGATCTGATCCATCGCCCTCTGCATGGCGTCCCGTGAGCGGGTCCGGGGCAGGAAGCCCTCCTCCACGAAACTGTGATA
>CAYRZX010000236.1:0-11111 GCA_964428665.1 uncultured Gemmatimonas sp. | reverse complement strand
CCGCGGCCCATCCGCCCAGCCCCAGCGCCGCCGGCATCGCGAGGCCGGCCCGCAGGAATTCGCGCCGCGTCCGTCCCGTATACCTGCTCATGACGCCTCCTTCCACTGCCAATCACAGCGTAATGGTCACCTGGTTCCCCTGGAAGTTCACGGAGGCTTTGGGCAGGCTCGACGTGGCCGGCCCGGACCTGAGATTGCCGCTGGCATCATACGTGGACCCGTGACACGGGCAGGTGATGACCCCGCCCGACGGCAGCCCCACCTCGCACCCCTGGTGGGTGCACCGCGAGGTAAACGCCTCAATGGTCGACTGAGACGCCCTGCGGACGATCAGGGGGTAACTCCCCCCTCCCGGCGCGGCGACCTTCATAGCGTTGCCGACGGTGTTCAGGGCGGCATACTGGGCCTGAGAGAGGTCCAGGGTGATCGTGCCGGAGCCGATGGACTGCACAGGGTTGCCCTTGGAGCCGCACGAACTCAGCAGAGAGGCCAGCGTGGAAGCGGCGACCGCACGCTTGGCGGCGTTCGCGAGAAATACTCTTCGGGTTAAGGGATCGAGCGACATGCGCCTTCCTCCTGGCAAAAAAGACAGCGCCCATTTGAAGGCAGGCCTCCCATAAACCCTGCTCTGCCAAAACTTCCACCGGCATTCCTGACGCCTTACCCCTGTCAAATGTTCCAGGCAGAAACAAAAAGACAGCGGCAGGACGACTCAGGGACCACCGCTGTCTTGAGAGAGGATTATACCGATGCGTTCTTAAAACTCCCGGCTGAGGCCGAGGGAGAAGGCGTGGTTTCCCCGGTAGGCGTAGAACGGGTCGTTGGAGACGTTCGTCCCGTGGATGTACCAGAGATTCAGGTCCATGCTCATGCCGAGGGGCATCTCGACCCCGGCGGAGAGATAGCGTTTCCGGTCGCTCCGGTCCTCTCCGAGGGAGAGGCCGCTCAGGTCGAGGGCGGGCTTGTTCCGGTAGCCCTTGACGAGATAGCCCGCCTCCAGGGTCAGCTTAGACCCCCACGGCAGGAGCTGCGAGACCCCCCCGCTGAACTCGTGCCCCTCGTAGTCGTAGCGGTCGTCAAACAGGTCGTCGTCCTCGGCGTAGCCGGTCCCCATGCCTGACTGGTAGGGCCCCCCGGTGGAGGGATTCAACCGCCGGAGGTACTGGACGTTGACGCCGGTGGACAGGGAGAGGGACTGGGAGAGGCGCAGGCTGAGGGCGATCTGACTCTTGCCGGGAGAGCTGGACTGGACGACGACCTCCTGATACTCTACTTCACCCCGGAACTGCGGAATCCCCCCCGGCCCGCGTCGCATCCCGCGCCCCATTCCGCCCTGCGCCGCCGGCTGTGGCGCTGCGACCAGAGCGGTCGTGAGACGCTCCATCGTGTAGCCCTTGTAGCCGTAGCTCACGTCCGCCCTCAGGGCCGTGCGGGAGGGCAGGGAGACGTTGTAGGTGAGAGACGCCATGTGCTCGCGGAAGCTGGAGGCGTCGAGATTGAGATACTTCCGGGCGTTCATCCGGTAGCCCATCCTCAGGAAGGTCGCGCCGGGCAGGTTCAGCTTGAAGTTCGCGTAGAGCGCCCCGTCCAGGTCGTTGTAGTAGTTGTAGGTCGCCCTGTCCCAGCGCCCGCCGAGGTTTCCCCCGGCGGAGAACAGGTTCCGGGCCCGACCGAACTGCCGGATGTAGGCGACGCCCACGTGATGGGTCGTGAAGTGGCGCTGGCCGGACCGGGTGAACAGGGCAAGGTCGCCCGTATAAAAATATTCCACCCCGGCCCTCGCCGACGTGTCCCGCCTGGCCAGGTAGAAGGACGTCTGCGTGATGAAATCGGAGACGCCGCCGGAGGACTTGAAGGCGTTGTCGTCGTAGATGCTCTCCATCGAGACCCGTTTGACCGTCTCCGCGCGGGACGGGGCGGAGACAGCGACCAGAGAGAGGAGACCGGCTATCCACAGGACCAGACGTCGTGTTCGCATCGGAAACCGCCTTATGTTGAGAAGACCCTTCCATTCTTCCGGCATCCTGCAGGGGCACGGGCGCGCCGTGCCCCTGCTCACACCTTTATCCGGGTAACGCTGAGCGTCGCCCCTCAGCGACGCCCGTGTCCCATCCTGCCCCCGCCGTGGCCGCGCCCGCCCGGCCCAACCCCGACGTTTGCGGCGCGCGCCGCGTCTAAGGCCGCCTGCTGCTCGGCCGTCAGCACGCCGCGCACCGCGATCGAGTAGGCGGCACTCTCCTTCTGGAGCTGCGACAGGGCGGAGTTGACCTCGTCGATCTTGGCGTTGATGGCGGCCTGGTCGGGCGTCGCCGCCCTCATCAGGTCCCGGAGTTCCGCCTGCTTGGCCTGCAGGTTGGACTGGAGGGTGGTGGCGGCGGTCTGGTGGTCGGTCGCCAGCTTGTCGATCTGCGTGAGCTGATCCGTGCTGAGCGTGATGCCCCTCAACCCCAGCTTTTGCGCATCCAGGGCCCCCCGCTGCTCGGGCGTCAGCAGGTTCAGGACGGAGGTCCGGTAAGCGGCGTCCGAGGTCTGTATCTGCGACCGGACGTCGTTGATCTCCGAGATCTTGGCGTCGATGGCGGCCTGGTCGGGAGTCGCCGCCGTCTTCAGAGTCCGGAGTTCAGACTCCTTGGTCCGGAGCGTGGTGACGAGGGCCGTGACGGCGGTCTGGTGGTCGGTCGTCAGCTTGTCCACCTGCGTCTGCTGATCAGCCGTGAGCGTGACATCCCTCAGGTTCACGCCGAACGGGCCGCCAACGCGCCCCTTCATCGTGTGCGCGTACCCGGCCAGATCGTTGATGCCGTCCCCGTTCTCATCCACGAAGAAGTCGTGCGACCACGCGGCCAGGGTCACCCCGGCCACAAGCGCTCCGACGCCTGCGATGATGCGGGTGATTCGTTTCATGGGAACTACCTCCTTACTGTGTGAACGTCTGTTGCCGTTAAGGCGTCGGGATTGGGGGGTGAGGGGCGAGGGACCCAATCCACAACGCCCCTTTTTTTCGCCCCCCACCCTTCAACCCCAACTCCTGTTCTTGCGCTCTACTGCTCTGTCAAGATTAGTTTGACTGGTTCTTCTGGTGGGACAGGCCTCCGGCCTGTCCAAATCCGCCTGCCATGCCCAGGCGAGACGCCTGGGCTACTATTCACTTCTATCTTGACAGAGCACTACGGTTCCGCGCGTTCGCGAGGTCCGCGTTTCACCGGAGGCGCGGGCCTCCGGCCCACCCCCCGGCCGTCGCAGATGCCGTCCCCATCCTCGTCGATGAACACGTCATCGCCCCCCTTTCTGGCCCCGCGCAGGGCCGGGCCGGCCACCCCCGGATCTCTTGCAGCCGCGTTCAGGGCCGCCCACTGCTCCGGGGTCAAAATGCCCTGGACCGTGAGCTGATAGGTGGCGGCGGCCTTCTGGAGCTGGGACCGCAGGGCGTTGACCGCGTCGATCTGGGTGTTGATCGCGTTCGGGTCGGGCGACGCGGCCTGCATCGCCTCCCTCAATTTAACCTGCGCCGCGTCGAAGGTCGTGTTGAGCGGAGAGGTCGTCTTCTGGTAGTCCAGGGAGGCCTGCTTGAGACGCGCCCGCTGTTCCTCCGTCAGCTTCACCTTCGACAGGGCAGTCAGCCAGTCCCCCTTTCCGGCCCCCCTCATCCTGCCCCGCGCCCGGTGCATCCCCTGGTAGGCGTCGTTGATGCCGTCCCCGTCCGCGTCCACGAAGGCAGGCGTCTGCGCCTCGCCCCGGGCAAAGGCCGCCAGGAGCCCCATCGCGCAGAGGATATAGACCGTCAGCCGTCTCATAATAAGCGCCGCATCCAATCCTTCCGCTGCCTCAACCCTTTATAGAGCCTGGCCTTCTGCTTCGGCGTCAGGACCGCATCTATTCTGACCTTCTGCTCCTTGAAAAAGGCCCTCAGCCCCTCCCGGTCCCCCCTCAGGCCGGCGGCCTTTTCTCTCCCCTCCGCCAGAATGGCCCGGACCTGCGCCTTCTGTCCGTCGCTCAGGTCGAGCGCCTCTGCGAACCGCTCAAACCCATCCTGGCCCGGCGGTTCGGCCAGGCTGTCCCCCGGCGCGTCCATCCTTTCGATCAGGAGCAGAAGCGTCGGCCTGGGGGCCGGCCCCGCCTGCGCATCGGGGGAGGAGGTCCTGCCAGACCCCGAGATCGCCAGAACGCCTGCCGCCAGAACGCCCACCGCCAGCGCCGGTATGATCCCCCTCAAGTTCATAAATCCTGGCCTTTCCTGATACGATGCGGTCGGTTGTCCTCCCCCCTTTTTCGATGCAACGGGCGTGCCAGAGCGGCGAAAATCATGCGCCCAAACACCTCAACCGCCTGTTGCACAGAGATTTAACCATCTCTTGAGGGTCGCGGCCAGGAAGGGGAAGAGGGCGAGAAACAGAGCGGGACTCGACCATCTGGTCGAACCCCTCGACCGCCCGGTCGAAGAGGGATCAGAAAAGACTTGAATTGAGCCGTGAGAACGGGTAGATTGTCGTGCGCCGAAACACCTCCTTTTGACCCTCCTTCTCGCCGGAGCCCCAGCGATGTCCCTGACCCTTTACGTATCTCCCGAAGGCAACGATGCCTGGAGTGGGCGGATCGAGGCCCCGAATGCCTCGGCGACCGATGGGCCCTTCGCCACGATCGATCGCGCGCGCCTCGCGGTGCGTGCGCTCAGGGAGCCCGGCCCTGCGCACCCCGTCTCCGTGCAGGTCCGGGAAGGGGCCTACTTCCTGGCGAGCCCGCTGGTCTTCACCCCAGAGGATTCGGGTGCGCCTGAGTCCCCCATCGTCTACGAGGCATACCCCGGCGAGAGCCCCGTGATCAGCGGGGGCGTGAAGATCGCCGGGTGGGAGCGGACGCCGGACGGCAGGTGGCGCGTCGAACTGCCGGAGGTGGCCCGTGGAGCCTGGAACTTCTCGCAGCTCTACGTGAACGGCGAATCCCGTTTCCGCGCCCGGTTGCCCAAGGACGGCTACTACACCATCGCGGATGTCGTCCCGCCCCTCGACGCCGCGCAGGACCGGCGGGCCGACGGCTTCCAGTTTGCGCCCGGAGAGATACGCAGGGACTGGAGCCACCTCTCCGACGTGGAGGCCGTCATCTTTCAGGGATTCACCGTCGCCCGCATGCGGATTGCGTCCGTGGACGACGCGAGCCACATCGTGCGGTTCACCGGCAAGTCCCGGGGCGAGATGCCCTGGCAGGGATTCGCTAAGGGCCGCCACTACCTGCTCGAAAACGTGAAAGAGGCGCTCAGCCTTCCCGGGGAGTGGTATCTCGACCGCCCGACGGGCGTGCTCACCTACATCCCCTTTCCGGGCGAAGAGCCTGAGAAGTCCGAGGTGATCGCCCCGACGTTGCCCGCCCTGGTGAGGCTCAGCGGCGATACAACGGGCCGCCGCTGGGTCGAGGGCCTCACGTTTCGCAACCTCTCCTTCACGCACGCCAGCTGGGTCGCGCCGGCGGCGGGCCATAACCACTCCCAGGCGGACCCCCGCATACCGGGGGCGATCACCGCGTCAGGGGCGCGTCACTGCGCGCTGGAGAATTGCTCCATATCCCGCAGCGGCACCTACGCCGTCGACTGGGGAATCGCCTGCAAGGACAACCGGGTCGAAGACTGCTGCATGATGGACCTGGGGGGCGGCGGCGTGAAGATCGGCGAGGAAAAGCCGCAGCGCGACCCCGAGCTGTTGACCACGGGCATCGTCGTCCGGAACAACACCATCGCGCACGTCGGACGGATGCACCCCGCCGCGGTCGGCGTATGGATCGGGCAGGCGGCGCACAACGTCGTTGCGCACAACGACATCTATGACCTCTACTACACCGGCATCTCCCTGGGCTGGACGTGGCAGTACGGGCCGAGCACCGAACACGACAACCTCGTCGACAGCAACCGGATTCGCCGGATCGGGCAGGGCGTCATGCGCGACATGGGCGCCATTTACCACCTCGGAGTCGCCCCCGGAACCGTCATCCGCCACAACCTGATCGGCGAGGCCGAATCCGTGTTGCAGGCATGTGGCATCTACCTGGACGAAGGGAGCAGTTTCGTCCTCGTGGAAAACAACGTCGTCCTCCGCACGAGATGGGCCTTCAACTCGAACGGCGGAAAGGAAAACATCATCCGGAACAACGTGTCCATCGGCTCCGAACGGCAGATCGCGCGGCACAAGAACGAGCCGCACCGGACGTTCACCGTCGAGCGCAACATCTTTTACTTCGACAAGGCGACCCTTCTGGCGTCCAACTGGGGCGGCGACGGCTACCGCCTGGACAGCAACCTCTACTGGACCACGAGCGGCCAGCCCATAGACTTCGTGGGCATGCCCTTCGAGGAGTGGCGGAAGAAGGGCCAGGACGCCCATTCCCTCATCGCAGACCCCCTCTTCGTCGACCCGGACCGCGGAGACTTTCGCCTGAAGCCCGGCTCGCCGGCGCTCGGGATCGGCTTCGAGCCCATCGACCCGGCCGGCTTCGGCAGGCTGACGCCCCGGCCCCCAGACATCCCGTCTCCCCGGGCGTTTCCCATCCCGGAGACCTGGAGCAGGTGAAACGAGTGGCAAAGAGTCAGACAAAGGGGAGGCCCCGATCCGGGACCTCCCTTCTTTTTGAGAGCCCAATCGGGATACCGCATTTTTTGTCTCTGGAAGTAACCAACCGCTCCCCAAGTGGGACTTATGGGTGAAGACCTACAAACCCGGGTCCATTATGGAATCCCTGAGTGCACTGGTCATCGCCGCCCGCAACGGCCACAGAGAGGCATTTGACGCCATCGTCCGCCGTTTCCAGGACATGGCCTACGCGGGGGCCTACGCCCGGCTGGGCGACCTCCACCAGGCCCAGGACGCTGCCCAGGAGGCCTTCATCGACGCCTACCTGAACCTGGACAAGCTCCGGGAGCCAGCGGCCTTCCCGGGGTGGTTCCGCCGCATCGTCCTCAAACACGCCGACCGGCAGGGACGCGCCCGGCGGCCCGGCGACCTGCCCGAAGACCTCCCCTCCGACCTGCCCGACCCCCTGGCCATCGTCGAGAGCCAGGAGGTTCGGGAGACCGTGCAGGACGCCATCGCCGCCCTGCCCGAGGACCAGCGCCTAACCGTCACCCTCTTTCACATCGAGGAATACTCCCAGAAAGAGGTGGCCGACTTTCTGGAACTGCCCGTCTCCACCGTCAAAAAACGCCTCTTCGACGCCCGCAAGCGCCTTAAAGAAAGGATGTTCACCATGGTCCAGGAGACCCTTCGGGAGACCAGACCCTCCCAGGACGAGACCTTCGCCAGAAAGGTTCGGTTCTTCGTCGCCCTCCAGATCGGCGACCTCCCTGCCCTGGCGGACCTGCTCCGGGAAGACCCCGACCTCATCCACGCCAGGACCGAATGGGGCGTGACCCGCGGGGGCGTTCTGCCCAACGGCATCACCCCCATCTTCTGGGCCGCAAAGGCCGGGGATGAGGCCCTGCTCAACCTCCTGCTGGAGCACGGCGCAAAGGCGGATGACCGGATCAGGCACGACGAAACCCCCCTGCACTATGCGGTCATGATGGGCCAGGGCCACATTGCCCGGCTTCTGATCGAAAAGGGCGCGGGCGTCAACACCGCCGCCACCTGCGGCCAGACCCCCCTGCACCGGGCCGTGCTCCGGGGCGACCGGGACATCGTCGACCTCCTGCTGTCGGCCGGCGCCGAGGTCGACCTCAAAGATATGGCCGGCCGGACCCCCGCCGACTGGGCCGCCCTGAAAAACAGACCCGAACTGGTGGACCTGCTGGTCTCAAGAGGGGCGAAGAGACCCGCCATTCCCGTGTCAGAGTCCGTCATCAGACCCCCCGCCGCCCGCCGGCGGAAGGTCCCTGTCGGCGACGCGGTCCTGGGCCGGATACTCGACGGCGCCGGGTTCCCTCTGGACAATCTGGACGACCTGCCCGATGCGGCCCGGCAGCCCCTCTGCACCTCGATCAAAGACCCCCTCTCCCCCATCCTCGAAACCGGCATCAAGGCCGTGGACCTGTTCGCCCCCTTCAAACGGGGCGGCCACGTGGGGGTCTTCAACCCCGTTCCGGGCACGGGCAAACTGGTCCTCCTGGCGCAGATCGCCCGCAACGTCGTCGCGCACCACAACGGCCGCGTCGTGTTCCTGGGCCTGGCAGAGGACCTCCACAGGCCCCAGAACGTGACCATGGACTGGTGGAACGAATATGGCGGAGAGGGCAAGCTCCTGCAAGAGAGCATGGTCTTCATCATCGGCAAGACCGGGGACTCTGTCTCCAGACGCCAGCAGATCGCCGAGACCGGCCTCACCATGGCCGAGGCATTTCGCCAGCAGGGCCACGACTGCCTCCTGATCCTGGATGACAGGCTGGCCCTCACCGACGCCGTCTTACCCTACCTCAGGGCCTATGCCACTGCCACACCCGAGGCGGCCATCACCACCCTCCACTGCACCGACCACACCGCGGGCCTTGAGCCTGAGCCCTTCGCCGACCTGGACGCGATCATCACCTTCGACCCGGAGCGCGCCCGGAAGGCCCTCTACCCCGCGGTTGATCCCCTGCGCTCCCGGTCCGCGCTCCTCCGGTCCAGCCTCCTGGACCCCGCCCACAGACAGCTCGTAGACCGCGCCCGGGCCTGCCTGCGTCGCTACTACGACCTGCGCACCGCCTACGAGGCCCGGGGCATGGAGGGCCTCATGCTGGACGATCGAAGGGCGACCGAACAGGTGATCCTCCGCGCCCGGCGCCTGGACCGCTTCCTCACCCAGCCCTTTCACGGCACTGAAGCCTGGACGGACCTCCTGGGTCAAACCGTCCCCCTTGAGGAGACCCTCAGAGGCTGCCGGGAGATCCTCGACGGCAAACACGACGGCCTCCCTGAGAACGCCTTCTACCTCGTCGGCGCTATCGACCAGGCGGTCGAGAAGGCCAGGGCCCTCTGAGGTACCTTCTCTTCGTAAGAAACACTACCTCCTCGGCAGCGTGATCGTGAAGGTCGTCCCCCTCCCCACCTCGCTGTCCACGTCGATGCGCCCGCCGTGCTCCGCCACGATGCGGTGGACCAGGCTCAGCCCCAGGCCCGTCCCCTCGGGATGGGTCGTGAAATAGAGGTCGAAGATGCGGGAGAGATTTTCAGGAGGGATCCCGCGCCCCGTGTCCGCCACCGTCACCTCCACCCAGCCCCGCCCTCCCGAACCGGAGAAGGGGAGAGGGGGGGAATCGGTGAGGAATTCTTTCCCCGTTTCTCCGTTTCTCCGCTTCTCCGTTTCTGTTCTTGCGCTGACCGTGATCTCCCCCCGCTCGGTGGCCTCGATGGCGTTCGTCAGGAGATTGAGGAGGGCCTGCTTGATCTGATCGGGGTCGAGCGCGGCGTTCCCCACGCCGTCGAAGAGCCGCCGGATGGTCAGCCCCTTCTCCCCCGCCCGGCTCTCCACGACGCGCACGGCCTCCTCCAGCAGGCCGGCCACGTCGGTCTCGCGGGGGTTGAGCCTCGGGGGGCGCGCAAACTCCAGAAACTGCCTGACGATGCCGTTGACGCGCGCCACCTCGGCGCGCACGGTGTCCACGAGCGCGCGATAGCCCTCTGCGTCCTCCGCCGGGGTGAACTCCCTCCTCAGACGCTGCGCGATCACCCCGATGGCGTTGAGGGGATTCCGGACCTCGTGCGCCACCCCCGACGCCAGCTCCCCCATCGCCGTCAGACGGTCTCGCCTGCGGGCCTCCTCCTCCAGCCGCTTCCGCTCCGTCAGGTCGTGGATCACGGCCACGCCGCCGTCCACCCGCCCCTCGTCGTCCCTCAGAAGGGCGGTGCTGACGGACAGGACCAGCCGCCTCCCCCGCCGGGTCTCGTAGTGGCACTCCAGGTCCGCCACCGGCTCGCCCCTCGAAATCGTCTCCTCTAAGGCCGGGGTGGGAGCCGCGATCAGGTCGGCGCACGGCCTGCCCACGGCCTCCGACGCGGCGTACCCGAAGATCTGTTCCGCGGCCCGGTTGAAGACGGTGATGCGGCCTTCGCGGTCCACGGCCACCACGGCGTCGGCCATGCCGGACAGGATGTTCCCGGTGGTGGACTCCAGACGCACGTGGGCGCGGCGCAGGAGGGCGTGGCTCTGCCGGACGGCGATCAGCCCGATGAGCGCGGCGACGGCCCCGGTCAGCAGACCGATGACGACCCCGATCCCGACCGCCACCCTCCGCTCGGCCTTCCGCACCGCGTCCATCGACAGCCCGACCCGGAGGAGGCCCATCCGGCCCTCCGAGACGAGAAACGGCTGCACGACCTCAAACGTCTCCCGCCCCCCAAACATCGTGACGCGGGTCGTGTCCGCGCCCCCCCTGAGCGCGGCCTCTAAGAAAGGGTCGCCCGCGATGCTGTGCATCGTGGTGATACCCTTGGAGGCGGAGACGATGCCCTCCTCGTCCTGCAGGACGACGTAGTCGATCCAGGCGTTCTCCCCCACGTCCTGGATGAGCCTGCCCACGCCGATGGAGCGCCGGAAATCGAGCATGTGCGCCGCGTCCACGCTCAGCACGATGGCCCCGCCCCGGGCGCTTCGGACGGCCACGGCGAACCGGCGGCCAGAACCCTGGCCTTCCCCTATGAACCCGATGACGGCCTCGTCCTGGTCGCGCAGGAGAGCGACCACCCTCTCGGGGACGCGCTGCGGGAAGAAGTCGTCCCCCTGCTCCCCGTGGCCCTGAGAGACCTGCCTCCCCTCCCGGTCAAAAACGGCGATCCGGTAGATGCTGTTCTCCTGCGCCACGCGAGTCAGAAGGTCGTCGGACAGCGGTCCCCGCTCGTCGAGCCGCCGGAGGAGCCTGCCGCTGTCCAGGAGCCGGTCGGCCACCAGGTCCTCGATCTCGCCGTAGGACCGGATGGCCCTCTCCCCGGCGATGGCGATCGACTCGATCAGGGAGGAAGCCTCCTGCTTCAGGACCCCGAGGACCTCCTGGCGGGCCTGCCGCACCTCGCGGAGGGCCACCCCCCCCACGACGAGGGCGATCCCTGCCGCCAGGGCTGCGATGGAGGCCGGGGAGAGGTTTTTGAGCGCTATCTTTTTCACGGCGATTCACTACCGGACACTTTTTATAGGAAGTCCAACTTCAAGGTGGGGATGGA
>CAYRZX010000235.1:0-11186 GCA_964428665.1 uncultured Gemmatimonas sp. | reverse complement strand
CTATCAGACCGCAGCCCCCACGAAACTTTTGCCATTTTTCCGGGAGTGCACCCAAGATGGAGTATTACATTGAGCCTGCGGAACAGACCCCGGAAGTTCAGGCCCAGCTCAAGGCGATCACCCCGGAATCCTTGAACCCCGAAGAACTGACCCTTCTCGATCCGGCCTGTGGGTCCGGCCACATCCTCGTGGAGGCATACGAACTGTTTAAGGCGATCTACCAGGAACGGGGCTATCGGGCGGGAGACATCCCGAAACTGATCCTTCAGAAGAACCTGTTCGGGCTGGAGATCGACGACCGGGCTGCCCAGCTTGCGGCCTTCGCCCTGATGATGAAGGCTCGTGTCGATGATCGGCGGATATTCTCCAGTGGCGTTCAACCGCATGTACTCTCGATTCAGGAGAGCAAGGGATTGGATGCGAAATCCCTGACCGAAGCTCTCAATGCGCCGCTGATGCCTCAGGAGCGAGTCAAAAGTACGGAACTTGAGTTCATGGACGAGATCAAGACACCCCTTCTGGCAAGAAAGAATCTATCTGTGAAAGGGGAAATTGATGGGCGAGATATTGAAGATTTGTTGGGGTTGTTCAGAGAAGCAAAAACTTTTGGATCACTGATCCACATTCCAGTTGACTTGGTAAACAAACTACCGACCATTGCTGAAAGGGTTAAGGCAGTCGTTAGTCGTGGTGATTTGGTAACCACTAAGACATCAGGGGTACTACTACCATTTATTAGACAAACCTGGATTCTTGTAGACAAATATGATGTAGTTGTGACGAATCCTCCATACATGGGCAGCAAATTTCTCAATCCGCCCCTAAAGGATTTTGTCGAAAAAAACTTTGAGGAGGGATGTGGCGATTTGTATGGATGTTTTCTCCAGAAGGCATTAGGGGGTACACGAAAGAACGGAATGATTGGAATGATTACGATCCCCAACTGGATGTTTCTTGCCACGTTTAATGACCTCCGCGCTGTTCTGTTGCAGAATCAGACAATCGATAGCTTCATTCACAACGGACGTGGTGTCTGGGGATCTGATTTCGGAAGTTGTAGCTTCGTACTCCGTAACCGTCATATCCAAGGGTACAGAGGAACGTTCAGGCGACTCTTTGATAAACAGGGAAGTGTCGCAACTGTTGAAGAACTTGCGCAGAGATTCTTTGCCGTTCCAGGGTTCTTCATTTCCCAAGATGAGTTCAGGAAAATTCCAGGCGCTCCCCTTGCATATTGGGTGAGCGATACGGTACGTGCCGCTTACGGCAAGCAGACAATCGCTGGTCTTTTCCAGGTGAGAGAGGGGCTTGGTACACGTGACGACGATATTTTTTTGAGGCGTTTTTGGGAGGTTTCGGTTGATAAGATTCGGCTCGAATGCGGCGACAAAATGTGGGTGAAGACAGATAAGGCCGGAGGCTACCGTAAATGGGCTGGTAATCTTTCCTTTGTGATGAATTGGGACAACAATGGTCATGCCATCAAGAACCACCGAAATCCCGATGGGTCGCTAAAATCCAGACCACAGAATACGCAATATTTCTTCAAACAGGCAGTGACTTGGGGAAAGGTTGGTGTTGGGCCTTCCAGTTTTCGATTCAGGGATGCAACTTGTGCATTCAACGACGCCGCGCCTTCACTATTCGGACAGAACCTCTATTACGTACTTGGCCTTCTCAACTCAAAGGTGTTTGCGAATCTCCTTCTGTTGGAAGGTGGGACCTTGAATGTAACTACGGGAATAGTTGGTCGCCTCCCATATATACTTACGACGGAACATCACAAGGTTGAACTGAATGTCCAAAGGCTTATTGAACTGGCGCAGTCGGATTGGGACTCATCCGAGACCTCTTGGGGATTTCAGTCGTTTCCCCTTTTGAGAAAATCATGTTGTGCTGAGACTGTTCCTGCTTCACTTCAGAGATGGTTAAAAATGTGCGCGGCTGCGGTCGAGATGATCAAACGACTTGAAGAAGAGAACAACATCATTTTCATCAAAACCTACGGACTGGAATCCGAAGTCGCACCAGAGATTGTGGAAGAAGCAATCAATCATGCCCGCCCTGACCGCGAGCAGGAAATGAAGCGGCTTATCTCCTACGCTATCGGCTGCATGATGGGCCGATATAGCCTGGACAAGCCGGGACTGATCTATGCTCATAGTGGCAATGGAAGCTTTGATTCCAGCCAATACAAGACCTTCCCGGCTGATCCGGATGGGATTATTCCGATCAGTGATGTGGACTGGTTTGAGGACGACGCTGCAAACCGGATTGCGGAGTTCATCGGCGTGGCCTGGCCCAGGGAACACCTGGAGGAGAATCTCAAGTTCATCGCGGACAGCCTCGGACCCAGCCGGGATGAGCAACCCCGTGACACGATCCGGCGTTATCTCGCCCAGAGCTTTTTCAAAGACCACCTGAAGACCTATAAGAAACGTCCGATCTACTGGCTGTTCTCCAGCGGCAAGCAGCGGGCCTTCCAGTGCCTCGTCTATCTGCACCGATACCACGAGGGTACGCTGTCGAGAATGCGGACGGAGTATGTGATCCCCCTTCAGGGAAAGATCACGGCTCGGGTTGACCACCTGGACGATGACTCCAAACGGGCGACACCAACCTCGCACCGCAGGCGGCTGGAGAAGGAACGGGACACCCTTATCAGACAACGCGTCGAACTCCAGGCCTTCGACGAGAAGCTGCGACACTACGCCGACCTGCGGATCAGCCTGGACCTGGACGACGGCGTGAAAGTCAACTACGGCAAGTTCGGCGACCTGCTGGCCGAGGTCAAGGCCGTCACCGGGGGGAGTGAGGAATAGTGGACATCAACCGGGTCAACGAAGCCCTCAACCGCATCTTCAACGAGGAGGGGCATCGCATCGTCTTCTGGAACGATCCTGACCTGGAGTTCCAGGGCTTCCTGCCCCTCATCCAACTGGACAATGTCCATATCCTGAGGCTGCACGACATCGGCGCTCTGGAGGCCAAAATCCGGGTGGAAAGGGACGATCCAGGAGGACGCTACCTCCTTTATGCCCTCCACGAGGAACCCGATTACGAGAAGGATTGGCTGCTGGACATCCGCCTTTACAGCCGCAGCTTCCGGGCCGACCGGGCCTCCCTCATCCTGGACGACCTTGGACTGACCAGCCATCACCTCCGCCAGCACCTGGAGACCCGCAGGAAGTTCTTCGACAGCACCCAGCGGCTCCAGAAGCTCAAGCCCCTGATCAGCCCCGAGGACCTCGAAACCGACCTGGACCGCAAGATGCTCGCGGTGGTGGCCAAAGCCGAACAGCCGGAAGGGTTCGCCATCGTCCGCACCCTGTTCCACGCATACACCGAGAACGGCGACGAAATCGACCTGGACACCCCGCCCGCCGCCTGGGAACAGGTCGAGAAGCTGGACCTGTCCGATCCCTTCTGGCAGATGGTCAGGGTCACCTTCGGGTATGCCGACGAAGACCCCACCCTGAAAAAGCTGCTGATCCGGCTGATGGTCACGGATTTTGCCCATTCCCTGAAGACCCCCGTCCCGGATGCCCTCTTCTCCCTCGTGCTGCCCCCCGCAGGCCGGGCCAATGCCGTGGCCTGCCTGGACCAATGGCGGGACAGCAGCAGCAAGGCCGGCAGTTATGACCGGTTGTCGGAGGAGGTGGCGTCACTCCTCAGGCTGGAGGATCACCTGCACGGGCTGGAGATCGATGCCCTGATGGACGGGATGACGTTCCTGGGGGTCGAGAAGGCCCTCGCCAGCGGCCTTCGGGAGAGGGTCCAGGGCGCCATTGACACGATCAATCCCGAGGAGGTCCGGGCGGTGGCCAGCCGGAGACAGGCCGGGCACTGGGCCTCCCGCGCTGCGCCGGGGGCCGCCGAGACGCCCCGCGAGGCCCTCCATGCGGTCTATGACGCCCTGGTCGCCGCCGCCGAATTCTTCGCCCTGCGCAACCTGCACCGACAGGGGTTTGACTTCGATACCACCTACGCGATGTACTGCGCCTACGAGCAGGAGCTTTACTGTTTCGACCAGTTGTACCGGCACTTCTGCGAGGCCGCCGACCGAACGGAATCCCAGGGATGGAACATCCTCAAGCCCCTCCGGGAGGCCGTGGAAGCCTGCTATACGAACTGGTACGTGCCCACCCTGGCCCTGGCCTGGGGAAAGTTCGTCGATCCCCGAGGAAGCGCCTCCCTCCTGGGGACGTGGCGGATGGATCATGTCCACAATCAGCAGGAATTTTACGACCGGCACGTCAGATCCCGGCTCGAAGAGGCCGAAAACCGGAAAGCCTATGTGGTCATCAGCGATGCCTTCCGGTATGAGGCGGCCCAGGAACTCACCCGCGAACTCAACGGGAAGTACCGCTTCGAGGCCACCGTGAGTTCCCACCTGGGCGTATTGCCCTCCTACACTGCCCTGGGGATGGCCAGCCTGTTGCCCCACCAGCAGCTGACCTTCAAGCCAGGCGGGGAAATCCTGGTGGACGGCAGGTCCGCTGCCTCTATGATCCAGCGGGATGAAGTCCTCCAGGCGGTGGATGGGATGGCGTGCAGGGCAGAAGACCTGATGGCCAAACGGAAGGAAGAGGGGCGGGAATTCGTCAGTGGCAAGCGGGTGGTCTATGTCTACCACAACACGGTCGATGCGTTCGGGGACATGGCCTCGACCGAAGGAAAGACCTTTGACGGCGTGCGAAAGGCCATCCAGGAACTGTCCGACCTGGTGGCTTATATCATCAACAGCCTGAACGGCAACCACGTCGTCATCACGGCGGACCATGGCTTCCTGTTCACTGAGACGCCCCCTGGAGAAACGGAGAAGAGCAGGCTGGAGGACAGGCCGGAGGGCGCTGTGCTGTCCAAGAAACGGTATCTTATCGGCCAGGGCCTCCCCGACCACGATGCCGTCTGGCACGGCAGCACGGCGACCACGGCGGGCGCGGAGGGGGACATGGAGTTCTGGATACCCAAGGCCGCCAACCGGTTCCACTTCACGGGCGGGGCGCGATTCGTGCACGGGGGGGCTATGCTTCAGGAGATCGTGGTGCCGGTCATCACGGTTCGGCACCGGAAAGACAAGACCACGCGGGTCGAGACCCGTGTCAAGCCTGTCCCCGTGCAGGTCCTGGGAGGGAGCCACAAGATCACCACCGGCCGGCATCGCTTTGAGCTGATCCAGATGGAGCCTGTCAGCGAGCGTGTCAAGCCGGTCACCCTCAAGGTGGCGGTCTACGAAGGGGAAGACCCCGTGACGAACATCGAGTCCGTCACGTTCGACAGCGCCTCCGACCGGATGGATGAACGAAAGAAATGGGTCCAGTTGGTCCTCCAGGACCATCCGTATAACAAGAAAACCTCCTACCGGCTCGTTCTGCGGGATGCCGAGACCGGCATCGAACAGCAGGGCGTGACCGTGACCATTGACAGGGCATTCGATGACTTCTGAGCCTGCCCCCATCCTGGCCGATCCCGGCCTGGATGACCTCCTGAACCGGCATTTCGCGGGCCGGGTCGTTCGCAAGGACCTCACCAAACTGGTCAAGGAGGGGGCGAACGTGCCGGTCTACGTGCTGGAGTACCTCCTTGGCCAGCAGTGCGCCTCGAACGACGAGACGATTATCAACGAGGGCCTCAAGACCGTCAAGCGCATCCTGGCGGAGAACTATGTCCGACCGGACGAGGCGGAGAAGGTCAAGTCGATCATTCGGGAACGAGGCAGCCTGAAGGTCATCGACCGAGTGACCGTGAAGCTGAACGAGAAGCGGGACGTTTATGAGGCCCTGCTGTCCAACCTCGGTACGAAGGGCGTGGAGGTGGACAGCGGCACGGTCAAGAAGTACGAAAAGCTCCTGGTCGGGGGGATCTGGTCTGTCATCACCCTGGAATACTTCTACGAGGAGGGCCAGAAGGGGTCGCCGTTCATCCTCCGGGAACTGAAGCCGATCCAGATGCCCAACATGGACCTGGAGGAAATGTTCGAGGGACGCAGGGCCTTCACGGAGGATCAGTGGCTGGACGTGCTCCTGCGCTCCACCGGCATGGAGCCTGCGCACTTCAACGCACGGGTGAAGTGGCACCTGCTGGCCCGCCTGGTCCCCCTGGTCGAAAACAACTTCAACGTCTGCGAACTCGGTCCCCGTGGGACGGGCAAAAGCCACGTGTACAAGGAGATCAGCCCCAACAGCATCCTGATCTCTGGCGGCCAGACCACCGTGGCGAATCTGTTCTACAACATGAGCAGCCGGACCGTGGGCCTGGTGGGTCTCTGGGATGTGGTGGCCTTCGACGAGGTGGGCGGCATCTCCTTCAAGGACAAAGACGGCATCCAGATCATGAAGGACTTCATGGCCTCCGGGTCGTTCGCCAGAGGCCGGGGGGCCATCAGCGCCAATGCCTCGATGGTCTTCATTGGCAACATCAACCAGCCCATTGACACCCTGGTCAAGACCAGCCATCTCCTGGCCCCGTTCCCGGAAACCATGATCGACTCGGCCTTCTTCGACCGGTTTCACGCCTACATCCCCGGCTGGGAGATCCCCAAGATGAGGCCGGAGTACTTCACGGACCGGTTTGGCCTGATCGTGGACTACCTGGCGGAGTTCTTCCGGGAGATGCGCAAGCGCAATTTCGGAGACGCCATTGACCGATACTTCAAGCTGGGCAGGGACCTGAACCAGCGGGACACCATCGCGGTCAAGCGCACCGTGTCCGGCCTCCTGAAGCTGCTCTACCCCCACGAGGCGTATGACAAAGACGCCGTGCGACGCTGTCTGGAGTATGCCCTCGAAGGCCGGCGCCGGGTCAAGGAACAGCTAAAAAAGATCGGGGGGATGGAGTTCTTCGACGTCCACTTCAGCTACATCGACCAGGAGAGCATTGAGGAGAAGTTCATCAGCGTGCTGGAACAGGGCGGAGGGGCGCTGATCCCGGATGGCCCCCTGAATCCCGGCGTTCTGCACACCGTCGCCACGGGAAGCGGCGGACACCTGGGGCTTTACCGGATCGAGACGCAGGTGACGGCAGGGAACGGGTCCCTGCAAACGTCTGGCCTGGGATCGAACAGCGCCGCGCGGGAGGCCATCAAGGTGGGATTCGACTACTTCAAGGCGAATGCGTCCCGGGTCAGCGCCTCTATCAAACCAGGGGAACACAACCATCACCTGCACATCGTCGAACTGCACAACACCGGGCCGACAACCGCCATGACCCTTCCCGCCTTTGTCGCCCTGTGCTCCGCTGTCCTGGGCAAGCCGGTTCAGACTCAGATGGTGATCCTTGGAAACATGAGCCTCGGGGGGAATATCATCCCGGTGGAGAACCTTGCGGAATCCCTTCAGGTGGCATTTGACGCCGGGGGGAAACGCATCCTCCTCCCCATGGCCAGCGTCGGGGACATTCCGACCATTCCAGGGGAATTGTTTGCGAAGTTTCAGACGAGCTTTTACGCTGATCCTGTGGATGCTGTCTTTAAAGCGTTAGGCGTTGATTGAATTAATAGTTTTTACGCAGCAGAAGCTTCTATGGCTGAGGTACTGACCTCGGCCATAGTCTGGTATCCGTGCTGCCTCCGGTGCCTGGCGATGACCTCCACCTGCCGGGCCAGTTCGTCTGGGCTAGACATCACCATACGGATGGACCTGGGCCTCCGGCCACCGATCCGGCCCCAGCGCCGGACCAGCTGCTTGGTGTAGAACAGAGATAGCTCGACCTCGACCTCATAGAACTTGCGGTGCGGGGGAGAGGTGTTCTCAAGCCGAAGGCAGATGAGATCGGAGGACCGGGAGACTTCTGGGAGAAGAGGAGGTTTTGCCTGTCGGCTTGATGGAAATAGGGTTGACTTTAGGACAAAACTACATATATTTATAAATATATGTATGCGTATTTGTCCATTGTCAAGAAAACAGGTCAACCCGATGGATTCCCGAAAAAGGCTTCTCGATCTCTTCCGTCGCCGGGGCGGCTTTCTCAGGGCCTCCGAGGTGCGGGCGCTTGGCGTTCACCATCGGTGGCTGGGCCGGCTGGTGGCCGAGGGCGCTGTTGAACGCCTCCGGCAGGGCCTCTATCGCCTTCCGGACGCTGACCCTGGCAGCAGTCTGGTGGATGCAGCCCGATGTGTCCCCCACAGCGTCGTCTGCCTGCTCTCCGCCCTGTCCTATCACGACCTGACCACCATCAGCCCCCCGGAGGTCTACCTCGCTGTCGAACGAGGCCAGCGTCTTCCCCGCGTTGAACACCCCCCGCTCCATATCGTTTTCTTCTCCGCTCGCACCTTCCGCCCCGGTATCGAGGAGGTGTCCATCAATGGCCATCGGGTGCGGATGTACAGCGTGGAGAAGACGGTCTGCGACTGTTTCCGCTACCGCCACAAGATCGGCATAGACGTGGCCCTGGAAGGCCTCCGAAACTATCTGCGCCGGCGGGACCGGGACCTGGACCGTCTCCTGAAACTCGCGGAGGTCTGCCGGGTGCGCCGGGTGATGACGCCCTACCTGGAGGCGATGGTATGAAGGAGGAGCGCCCCAGGAACCTTGCCGCCTCAGTGAAGGCGCGCCTCCGGGCCGTGGCCCAGCGGGAGCAAAAGGCTTTTGACGAAGTGTTCCTGCTCTATCTCCAGGAGCGGCTGCTCCACCGGCTGGCCGCGTCAGAGTACCGGGGAAAGTTCGTGCTGAAGGGCTTCAAGCGCGCCCCTACTCCAGCGAGGGTCGGGAGTCGTCCCGCGGTCTCGGTCTCAGGTTCCTTTCCATCACGATGCGGGCGCAGGTGTTCCAGCGGAGGACCGCGTCTTCGTCGCCGGCGGCGCGGAGGGTCTCAGCCTTTTCGAACCAGGCCATCGCCTCGCGGAGCAGGTCGTGGGCGTCGAACTCGGACCCCGGGTAGGACCGGTTGAGCCTGGCCCTGGCCTGGCGCTCGTGGATGATTCCGGTGTAGTAAGCTCGCTCATACTCGCTGCGGAGCCGGGGGATGAGGCCCAAGGCCTGGTTAATCCCTCCTGACGAGTTCTGGCTGAACTGGTCGGTCAGGGCCAGGATCAGCATGACGAGCGCCTGCTGGTGCCCCGGCTCGACCTGCAAGATGTCCTGGCAGATGCTCACGGCCACTGCAGGCTCATTGAGGAGGCGATATCGCTCTACCCGCTCCAGGGCCTTGGGGATGGCCTCTTTTGAGAGGGTCTTGATCTGAAACATGGCTCCCCCCGGTGGGTTTAAGTAAACCGTTACTTTTTGAGCGTGGATTTTATGTATTCACGGTTGAGAAAGGCGATGTGCGCCACGGAGATTTGCTTGGGGCAGACGGCCTCGCACTCGTACTCGTTGGAGCAATCTCCAAAGCCCTCCGCCTGCGCGGCATCGAGCATGGCCAGGACCCGCCTGCGCCGTTCGGGCTGGCCCTGCGGCAGGATGCCCAGGTGCTTCACCTTGGCGGCGATGAAGAGCGAGGCGGAGGCGTTCTTGCAGGAGGCCACGCACGCCCCGCAGCCGATGCAGGCGGCCGCGTCCATGGCCTCTTCGGCCGTCTCCTGAGAGATGAGGATGGCGTTGCCGTCGGGGGCAGAGCCTGTGTTCACGGAGACGTAACCGCCGGCCTGTATGATCCGGTCGAAGGCGGAGCGGTCCACCACCAGGTCTTTGACCACGGGGAAGGCCGCGGCGCGCCAGGGCTCGATGCTGATGGTGTCTCCGTCCTTGAAGCTGCGCATGTAGAGCTGACAGGTGGTCGTGCCTTTGCCCGGCCCGTGGGCCACGCCGTTGATGACCAGGCCGCACGCGCCGCAGATGCCCTCCCGGCAGTCGCTGTCAAAGGCGATGGGGTCTTCGCCTTTCAGAATGAGGCCCTCGTTCACCACGTCCAGCATTTCGAGGAAGGACATGTCCGGGGAGATATCGGCGACCTGATACGTGACCATCTTCCCTCTGTCCCGGGCGCTTTTTTGACGCCAGACCCTGAGCGTTAAGCTCATGCCCTCGCTCACTTGTAGCTCCTCTGCGAAAGCGAAACGTTCTCGTAGACCAGGGGCTCTTTGTGGAGGGTGGGGCTTGCGCCCACCCCGTTGAACTCATAGGCGGCCACGTGGCAGAAGTTTTCGTCGTCCCGCAGGGGCTCGCCGTCCTCCGTCTGGTGTTCTTCGCGGAAGTGGGCGCCGCAGGACTCGTCCCGCGTCAGGGCGTCGTGAATCAGCAGGTCGGCGAACTCCGTGAAGTCCGCCACCCGCCCGGCGCGCTCCAGGGCCTGGTTGAACTCCCCGCAGGAGCCGGTGACGGTCACGTTTTGCCAGAACTCCTCGCGGACCTCGGCGACCTTCTCCCTGGCCTTCCGGAGGCCGGCCGCGTTGCGGGCCATGCCGCAGTAGTCCCACAGGAGCATGCCGAGCTGGCGGTGGAAGTCGTCCACGGTGCGTTTGCCCTTTACGCTGAGCAGTTTTTCGATGCGGTCGGCGGCCTCTCTTTCCGCGGCCTTAAAGGCCGGGTGGTCGGCCTCCACATTTTTCCGGGGGGAGGCCAGATAGCCTCCGATGGTGTAAGGGATGATGAAATATCCGTCCGCCAGCCCCTGCATCAGGGCGCTGGCGCCCAGGCGGTTGGCGCCGTGGTCGGAGAAGTTGGCCTCCCCCAGGACGAAGAGGCCGGGGATGTTGCTCATCAGGTCGTAGTCCACCCAGAGGCCGCCCATGGTGTAGTGCACGGCCGGGTAGATGCGCATCGGGGTTTTGTAGGGGTCTTCGCCGGTGATCTCCTCGTACATCTGGAAGAGGTTGCCGTATCTCTGGCGGATCACCTCCTCGCCGTCGCGGGCGACGGCGTCCCGGAAGTCCAGGTAGACGGCGAGGTGCGTGGGGCCCACCCCCCGGCCGTCGTCGCAGACGTCCTTGGCGCTGCGCGAGGCCACGTCGCGCGGGACGAGGTTGCCGAAGGTGGGGTACCTGCGCTCCAGGTAGTAGTCCCGCTCGTCTTCGGGGATCTGCTCCGGGGGTCGCCGGTCGCCGGGCTTTTGGGGCACCCAGACCCGGCCGTCGTTGCGCAGGCTCTCGCTCATCAGGGTGAGTTTGGACTGGTGGCTTCCGGACACGGGGATGCAGGTCGGGTGGATCTGGGTGAAGCAGGGGTTGGCGAAGAGGGCGCCCTTCCTGTGGGCCCGCCAGGTCGCCGTCACGTTGCAGGCCTTGGCGTTGGTGGACAGGAAGAAGA
>CAYRZX010000234.1:0-11192 GCA_964428665.1 uncultured Gemmatimonas sp. | reverse complement strand
ATGTCGTCATACTGAGACGGCAGGAAATAGGGGTTGAGCGCCACCCCGTAGAGCAAAAGAGGCGCTAACAAGACAAGGACAACGCGCCGATGGGACCCCAGCCTGGCCCCGTTTTTCTTCAAGCCGGGCGAAACCCTGAGGCCGCGCAGAGGCGCGGAGTCGGGGGAAACCTTCGCCTCTTTTGCAAGAATGGCGCTGCGAAAGGGCGCTTTTCTCAAATCTGACATGGCCGCACGGATGTGATATGAGCCATTGTGATTATAGACTCAACCAGGACAGAGCTTCAGGGCCGTGTAAATGCCTATCACGGAATTTCCAATCGAAGGGACAGTCAGCTTCTTTTGAGCGGTGAAGTGCCTCAACAGGGTGGGGATCACGAGCCGGCGTCGATCCCCGTAATCCGCTTTCGCGCTTCTTCCGGTCAGGGCCCACAGCTCGAGGTCGAGGAGCGGTGAGTGACCGGGCATGACGGCGATGAAAGAGCCGCCCGGCGCAAGAATGCGCCGGATCTCCGCGCAGGCGGAGTCCAGGTCTTCGATAAACTCCAGGGTGCTGGCCGTGACCACGCAGTCAAAATGGCCTGACTCAAAGGGCATGGCCTCCGCGCTCCCGGAAAAGAGACCGGCGACAACGTTAAACCTGGAGAGGGTCTCCACGACCGCCTCCTGGTTTGGATGAACGTCGATCCCGTAGAGCCCATCGCAGCGCCGGGCCAGTTCGGGCATGAACACCCCGCTTCCGTAGCCGATCTCCAGCATCCGACGGTATCGACGGCCTGAAAGGAGAGATAGAATGAGTTTGTACCTGATCCGTATGATCGACCCGAGGATCGGCCGGAAGTTCCATTCAGCGTGGTCCACCTCGCCGGTCTTGAGCAGCGCCTCCGGCGGCAGAAGGTTTAGCCTTTTGCGCGTGTCGGGGTTCATACAGGGACCTCCCGGAAGCCGTAAGCCAGCTCAGATTGAGCGCCCAATTCTAACGTGGGCAGGGTGGATGCCCGGGCGGCCTCGCGGGCGTGCTGTTGCACGGTCACGACCCTGAACCGGCCGGACAGGAGGCGCAGGACGCCGCTGACCAGGGCCATCTTCTGCCTGGCCGGCAGGTTCATGGCCGGAAAGAAGGACAGGTCCCTCGTGTCGTCGCACCCCAGAAAGTCCAGCGGATGGAGGAGCAGCGACGGCTGGGTCCCCGTCAGCCGGCACAGCCTGAGCGCCGCCCGGAAATAGAGCAGGGCCAGCGCCGGGGAGAAGGCGCTCAGGTAGAGGAGATAGCTGACGTGAAACGGCACTTTGAGGATCGGCAGGGTCGTCACCGGAACCTCCACGAGCGTCCCTGCAGGCATCCGCCACCGATACGGCTTGAGGGGGCGCAGCCCATCCCGAAAGGCGCCGAACAGCGCCC
This sequence comes from uncultured Gemmatimonas sp., assembly GCA_964428665.1. GTDB lineage: Bacteria > Latescibacterota > UBA2968 > SICM01 > SICM01 > SICM01. The sequence goes on along the minus strand of CAYRZX010000234.1, from coordinate 9,791 downwards.
TTCGCTTGTCCATCTCCTCCCGGCTGAACCGGCTGGTCGCAAAGTAGTAGGCCCTGGCCAGCGGACCCAGGAACGTCGGAAACGTGGAGGCGTCATACTGGTAGCCTCGCCGCGCCAGGACGCGCAGGGTCGCGGGGGAGAAGCTGTAGCCGGGTCCCCGAAAGCCCACGGGTCTCTGACCTGTGGCGCGTTCGATGGGGTCTTCGGCCCTGGCGATCTCGGCCTCCACCTGCCGTTCGGAATAGAGGTGCAGCCAGGGTTCGTGGTGAAAGGAGTGGTTCCCGATCTCGTGCCCGGCGGCGGCGATGGTCCCGAGCGCCCTGCGGTTCTTCTCTAAGGCTGCGTCCTGCCCCACGACAAAGAAGGTGATGGTCAGCTTCAGCTCCTCCAGGAGGGACAGGGCCCGGGGCACGACCAGGTCCAGATAGGAGGGGAAGGCCCTCCACCCCGGATCGCCGTGCGTCTTCAGGTAGGACCATTTGTTGTCCAGGTCCAATGAAAGGCTGGCGATGTCGCTCATCCTGAATGTCCTCCGTGTTGTGCCCCGCAGGCGCCGGTCGCCTGGAACAGCGCCCAGAAGAGGTCATCCCCCAGGTAGGGAATGGCGAGCCGGTCGGGGACGACCCTCAGCAGCCCGCCCGTGAGCCGCTCCAACCGTGACCCTTTCAGTTTATGTCTCAGGAGGGCCTTGGCGTGCGCGCCGCCGATCCATTTGGGCGGTCTTCCGCGGGCCACCTCCCGCAGGCCGAACTGCTCCGCGAGACGCCGCAGGCCTTCGGGAGAGAACCAGTGGAGCACGCTGGGCGGACTGTACTCGTGCCAGTATCTGCCGAAGGCGCGGGCGGTCCAGCTCTCCCGGTCCCAGGTCTCGATGAGCCAGAACCCGGCGGGCCGGGTGACCCTCGCGGCCTTCTGAAGGGCCTTTCGCAGGTCGTAGAAGTGGGAGACGACCTGGATCATGCTGACGAGGTCGTAGCGCTCGTTGCGCTGAAGTCCCTCCAGCGTTCCGACATCCACCCCAAGCCTCAAACAGGCGCGGGCGTAGTGGGCCATGCGAGGGTTGGGCTCGATGCCCCTTCCGCGCCAGCCGCTGTCCAGAAAACCCTGGAGCACGAAGCCCGCCGCCGCCCCGACGTCCAGGACAGCGCCGGGGATGGTGTAGCGCCTGAGGAGCCGGGCGTACCACTGTCCGCGGGCCCTGAGCAGGTCTCCTTCGCACAGGTAGTCGGGGTAACCGTCCCCTCCCCCCTCGAAGTAGGAGTCGCCGTAGACGCGAGCGACGTGCCCCTCGGACGCAGCGACCTCCGCGCAGTGATGGCCGCACCCCTCGCAGCCGAGGATCCAGTGCCCGTGTCGCGTGAAAAGACGGCGCGTCACGCCGCTACAGATAGGGCAGATCATAACCATCTTCTCACGGCTAAAAGACGGGTTCAGGCTCCCGGTCTGCGGAAACCCCGACGGGGTGCGCCAGGAGCCTGGCCGCGGCCCGCTCGGCGAGCTGAATGGTCTCGTTGACATTTAAGGTCCCGTTCACGATGTGGGCCGAGTTGACGATGTGGACCCCCGGCAGGGAGGTCGTCATCGGCGGCAGCCGTTCGGAATAGTTCAGCGTGGAGATGGCGAGCACGTGCCGCGCCCGCGAGACGCGAAAACAGAGGAGGTCGCTCCGGCGCAAATGGGGATACATGCGCAGCAGCGCCCCCACGAACTGCGCCTCTATCTCCCCGTCGGACAGGCCGAAGGCAGGGTCGTCCGGGGTCACGTATTTCGGCAGGTAGACCAGGGTATTCCCCCCGAAATGCCTCCGGTCGGCCAGCGCCGACATCTCGATCACCGCCGTGAACGGGACCCACCCTTCGGTGATGTTCGTCACGTAGAACCCCGCCAGGGGCCGCTTCAGCAGCAGAGAGGCGCAGACGATCCCCTGATACGAAATGCCGTTCAACCTCGCCTTCTCGTCCGGGGAGAGCCCCGGACAGAGGCGCGCCGCAATGGGCGCGGGCAGCGTCAGCGCGACCCGGTCAAACGTCTCCTGCCGGCCATTCTCAAACTCGACCTCGACGCCGTCGCGCGTCGGCTCGACCCTCCGGGCGATGTGGCGCAGCCTGACGTCCACGCCTTCCCCGGCCAGGACGCCCGCAAACCGGCCCAGGATGCGCGCGTATCCCCCGCGAACGTAGCCGAACATCTCCTTTTTCAGGCCGCTGCGGCGGGCGGCGTACAGCCTGGCGATGATGGCCCAGATAAAGGCCGCCGAGGCCTTCCTGTAGTTCTCTCCGAGCTTGGCCCGCAGCAGCGGCAGCCAGATCTTCTCGAACGTGCGCCCCCCCGACCACCGCCTCAGCCAGTCGGTGGCCAGGACCTGCTCCAGCCTCCGCCAGTCCCTCAGCCGGGAGGCGTAGAAAATGGCGCCTCCGAGACGCAGCTTGTCCATCAGGCCCAGAGGGGGAAAACGGAGAAACTCCAGGGTGTTGGACATCGAATAGTGCTTCCCGTCGGTGTAGAAGCCGGTCCGGGTCTCGGTCCACGTCATCTCCTGATCGAGGCCCAGCTCGGCCAGCAGGGCGCGAAGGGAGGCGTCCGACAGCAGGGTGACGTGATAGTGGCGGTCCCACACCACCTCGCCAAGACTCCAGGCGCTGGCCAGCCCCCCCAGGCGGTCCGCCGACTCGAACAGGGTGACGCTTCTGCCGCCCTGCGCCAGGCGATGGGCCAGCGTCATGCCGAGGATGCCGCCCCCGATGATGCCCCAGCGTTCAGGATTCGATGACATTGCCCCGCCCCTGGCCCGGAGGCGTCAGCTCCGTGACCACGCCGCCCTGGACGGCATACGCCAGCCCGCACGCCTCGCAGGCGATCCGCTCAAGCGCCACATCCCCGTCCTTCGGGAAGCGCAGGAGCACCTGCCCGCACCGGCAGACGCAACCGACGGACCGGGCGGGGTGCCCGATGGCCAGGTGAAAGTCGGGCACGGACCTCGTCACCAGGGCCCCCATGCCGACCATCGCGAAGCGCCCGATGACCAGGTCGCAGCCGATGACGCTCCCCGCGCCGATGGTGGCCCCCTCTCGCACCAGCGTCGGCCTGGTCTGCTCGTCGGGATCCGAAGACCGCAGATGTTTCAGGTCCACCGTGGCCGCCCTGGGGAACCGGTCGTTGGTGAAGACAGTCCCGGCGCTCACCATGACCCCGTCCTCAATCGTCACGGCCGTGCAGATGTAGACAAAGGCGTTGATCTTGACCCGGCTGCCGATGCGCACGTCGTACGCGATGTAGGTCTTTTCTCCCACGATGCACTCTGCCCCGATCCGGGTCGAATGCCGGATGTGCACGTTGTCCCAGATGGAGGTGCCCGGCCCGATCTCCACCCCCTCCTCGACGATGGCCGTGGGATGAATTCGGACGTCCACAGGACGGGCGTCCCTGCCCGTCCGGGGATGCTGGAAGCGCCCCAGGACCCTCTCCGCCGGACGGCGCTCCGGGACGGGGGCGTCTTCGGCGGCCTCGGGGGGCCGGGAGGCGCGTCCCTGGATGACCTGCAAACGATCCCTGTGCCTCGGAACCATAGTTCCGCCTTTTTTGGAAGGTTGACTCATATCGAAAGCCTGATTAAAAAATCGCTGCGGCTCTGGCCCTCACCCCGTCAGGCTGCGCCCCACCCCGCCTGTCGCTCCCATGAGGTCGCGACCCGCCTCCCTACCCCTCTCCCGTGTACGGGAGAGGGGAAGCCGAGCGTCAGCGAGGCGGGGAGAGGGCCTGTGCGCCAGGCGACATCTTTCGTGCACAAGATTTATGTATTTAAACGACCCCCGTCACCACTCTGAGAGGCTCCCTTTCGACCGGCCCGTGGCCGATGGGCGTCCACTGGTTTTGAGACAGCGCGGTGTAGGCCGCCTGGACGGCCTCCACAGAGGCGACCGCATCCTCCGCCGTGATGCGCAGCGTCTCCTCCCCGCAGATCGCCCTGGCGAAATTGTCCACCTGGCTGCGGAAGGCCTTGACCTTGTCGTACCCCCTGCCAAACACCGCCCAGTCCCGGCCGGAGGCCTTGCGGTACTTCGACTCCCTCCAGCCGACGGACACGGCGCCCTCGGACCCGTAGATGTTGATGTAGCTCTCCTGCTCCTTGTTGATGCTCCAGGAGAGGTCTATGCTGCCCAGGACGCCGCCGGCGCTGTGCGCGTGGATGCGAACGGTCTCCTCCACGGGCAGCCCCTGGATGCGTTTGCCCTCCACCACCCGCACCTCGACGAGCGGCCCCAGGAAATACCGCATGAGGTCCACGGAGTGGGTCCCGTTGTCGATCAGGACGCCCCCCCCGCTGATCCGGGGGTTGGAGTTCCACCGGGAGGACATGTCCACGCGGGAGGTGAATGCGTTCTCAAACAGGACGATCTCCCCGAGGATGCCCGACTCGACGATGCCCCTGGCGCGCGTCACGTCCTCGACGTAGCGGAACTTGGAGGCCATGGTGAGAAAGACGCCGGTCCCCTGCGAGGCCTCCACCATCGCCCTGGCGCTCTCCACGTCGATGCTGAAGGGCTTTTCGCACAGGACGTGGACCCTGCGGTCGAGGAAATAGAGGCAGACCTCCGAATGCGTGACGGGCGGGGTGCAGATCACCACGGCGTCCAGCGCCTCCCCTTCCGCCATGGCCTCGTAAGACCCGTAGCTCCGGCACCCGAACCCCTCCGCCAGCGTGCGGGCGGCCTCGGCGCGGACGTCCGCCACCGCCGCCAGCCGCGCGCTTTCGCACCCGTCAAACGCCTGGGCGTAGGACTGGGCGATGTGACCTGCCCCGACCATTCCGAACCTGATCTTTTCGTCCATTATGCGCCTTCTCTCGAAAGACGGTCAACGGCCTGATGAATCGCCTCGGCGATGTAGTCCACGTGCTCCTCCGTGTAGCGCTCGTTCCAGGGCAGGACCAGCACGTTGGCCAGGGCCTCAAAGGTCCCCGGAAAGCGGGACCGGTCGTAATCCAGGGCCTCGGGTCGCGCCAGGGTGAAGGGATAGCGGCTGTTCCCGAACGTCCGCTGCTTCTCGAAGACCTCGCACATGAAGGCCGGCTTCTGGATGTATCGCGGCGCGCAGGCGATCCCCCTCTCCCTCAAGAGCTTCCCCAGGCCCACCGCCCCGCCCGGCAGGACGCCGCCGTCCACCCGGAGGCAGTACTTCCAGTAGGTGTGGAGCCCCTTCGGGAGGACTCTGGGGGTCTCGATCCCCGGCAGCCCTCGCAGCCGCTCCGTCAGGCCCTCAGCCGCGCAGATGCGGTCCCAGACGCACGCCTCCAGCTTGGGCAGTTGTCCGACGGCCACCGCCCCCTGCAGCTCGCTCATGCGGTAGTTGAGGGCCAGGAAGTAGTGGTCCGGGGCCGCGTCGCCATATCCCCACCCCTTGTTGATGAACAGGAACATCCGGCGCGCCAGGGCGTCGTCGTCCGTGACGACCAGCCCCCCCTCGCCCGTTGTGATGTGCTTGCCCTGCTGCAGGCTGAAGCAGCCCACCGCCCCCATCGTCCCGACCGGGCGCCCGTCGTAGCGCGCCCCGAAGGCCTGGGCGCAGTCCTCGATGACCGGGATGTTCCGCGACCGCGCCAGCGCCAGGATGGCCTCCATGTCGCAGGGGTTGCCGAAGAGATGCGTGACGATGATCGCCCGGGTGCGCCCGCTCAGGCGCGCCTCGATCGTCTCCGCCGTGACGTTGTAGGTCTCCGGGTCCACGTCCGCAAACACCGGGATGGCCCCCTGGTAGAGGACCGGCGTGAGCGCCCCCATGTCGGTGATCGGCGTGGTGATGACCTCGTCGCCCGGCTCCGGGTTAATGGCCGCGACGGCCGTGTGGACGGCGCTCGTGCCCGACGAGCAGGCGTGCGCGCGCCGGACGCCGAGAGTCTCGGAAAACCGCTTTTCGAGGGCCTTGACGAAGGTCCCTTTCGTGCTGGTGAGCGTCCCGCTCCGGATCGCCTCGGCCAGCAGCGAGACCTCCTCCTCGCCCAGGGTCCGCCCGGAGGCCTCCTGGTCCGACGGCAACGTGAGCGCCTTTTCCTCAACGAGCGTGGTGTGGCTCATGTTCTGTCCCCTCTCTTTCCTGGTGAAGTCTATAAAGGGTCGTGCCGAGGTGAAAGATCTCCTCAAAGTATCTCTTGCTCTGCAGGACCACGATCCCCAGACTGATGAGCTGGACGGCCAGCATCAGGGCCACGCCGCCCAGGACAAAGGTGTGGGGAAACCGCTGAAAGGCGGCGATCACGGCGAAGGAGGCCCGGTCCAGAAACCAGTCGTATTGCGAAAGCGTCTGATACTGCTCGAAGAAATGGATAAACATCCAGACGTTCACGTAAAAGGCGAACAGGAGGAGCGCAAAGCCGGGGATGAGGAAAAACACCGACGGCCTGAAGAGGTAGCCCCAGAAAAGGACGAACAGGGTGTTCCAGGGCACCTTCATGCTCGATTTTCGCCCGCCCCCCTCCGCCTTCCGCGCCCCCCAGTTCAGGTGCGCCGGGACCTTTTCGATCCGGGCGCGCAACAGCAGGGCCTTGTAGATGATCTCCGGGTTGACCTCCATCCCCATGGACTTCAGGTTGAGCGACTGTAAAAATCGCCTGTCGTAGGCCCGCACCATGCCGGTCAGCGTGGAGAACTTGCCCGGCGCCACCCACGACAGGAATCGGTTGGCCCACCTGCTGAGGACCCGCCTCACGTAAGGGACGTTGGACAGCCTCCCCCCCTCCATGTAAGGGGACGCGATTACGACCCTGGCCCGGGTCTCCCTGATCTTGGCCAGGAGCGTGGCGATGTGGTCCGGCGAATAACTCAGGTCCATGTCCAGCGTCACGATGTAATCGCCCCGGCAGTGCTTGAAGGCGTATCTCAACGCCTGGCCGAGCCCGAAATTGACGAAGTGGTGAAACACGCGGACGTTGTCCCGGCCCTTCGCAAAGGCCTCCGCCAGCTCCCCGGTCCCGTCCCGGCTCCCGTCGTTGATGACGATGACCTCCCAGCGGTATTCGCCTTCGAGAAACGCCATGTATTGGCAGAGGGCAGTCAGATTCCTCTCGACGACCGCGGCCTCGTTGTAGGCGGGCACGACGATCGAGACGAAGGGCCTCTCCCCCGACGCCCCACCCTCCCCAGGCGTGAGGCGTGAGGCGTGAGGCGTGAGGCCCCCTTCTTCCCCGTTGTTTTTCGACCTGACCCCAGGCTCGCAAACCGGGCTGGTTGTGTTCATCGTCCGCTCCTGTGTCCAAACACCCCTGCGATGGCCCCGGCGATGCACCTCCCGCTGTCCCCCCGGCCAAACGGGTTCTCCATCCTCCTGACCTCGTCCATCCACCTGCCGTCCCGGCTCACCTCTTCGAGCATCGCCTCCAGGCGTTCGGGACAGCCGCCCACGAGCCTCGCCACGCCCGCCTCGATCGCCTCCGGGCGCTCCGTGTTCTCCCGCAGCACCAGCAGCGGTTTCCCCAGCGTGGGGGCCTCCTCCTGCACCCCCCCCGAATCGGAGACGATCAGCCACGCAAACGACAGCAGCGCGATGAAATCGCTGTAGTCCAGCGGCTGAATCAGGTGAATCCTGGGATGCCCGGACAGAAGGGCGGTCGCCGGGCGCAGGACCTCGGGGTTGGGGTGGACCGGAAAGAGGAGGGCCACGTCCTGATGCCGCTCCACGAACCTGCGGAGGACCGTCAGGTTCCCGGCCATCCTCTCACCCAGGTTTTCGCGCCGGTGCGTGGTCAGCACGACCCGCCTCAGCCCCTTCGTCGCCTCGATCAGCCCTTTGATAAAGGGGGTGACCGGGGACTCTTTCAGGATGGCCTTGAGCGAATCCACAACCGGGTTGCCCGTGACGAAAACCCTCTCCGGCGACGCCCCCTCCGACAGCAGGGCCGCGCGATTGCGGGGCGTCGCGGCAAAGTGGTACGTGGCTATGGAGGTGATCAGCCGCCGGTGCATCTCCTCCGGGTAGGGGCTCCGGATGTCCCCGGACCTCAGCCCGGCCTCCACGTGCCCCACCGGGATGCGCCGGTAGAACCCGGCCAGGGCCCCGGCCAGGGCCGTGGTGGTGTCCCCCTGGACCAGGACCAGGTCCGGCCCCTCCTGGGCCAGGACCGGGTCCAGCGCGGCCAGCGCCCGCGAGCAGACGACGTTGAGCGACTGCCCCGGCGCCATGATCTTCAGGTCGTGGTCCGTTCGGATGCCGAACAGGCGCACGAAGGGATAGAGCAGGTCGGTGTGCTGACCCGTTGCCACGTTGACGGTCTGAAACAGGTCGCTCCGGGCCTCCATCTGCCGGATGACCGGCGCCATTTTGATGACCTCGGGGCGCGTGCCGAAGATCGTCAGAATCTTTTTTCGCTCGCCTTTCACGGATGTCCTCTTCTCCTGATAGGATAGCTATCAGCTATCAGCTATCAGCTATCAGCAAAACCAGATAGGTTTTTTCTTTTTTTTGCTGACGGCTGAAAGCTGACGGCTGAAAGCTGATTCAGAAGGGTTTTCTCGCAACGATGTTGCACGACACAAAACCGCTTGTCCAGGGGGGCAGGTTTAACATCAGCCGCTTGAAGACATACATCAGGCCTGAACGGTTTGGCCATGAACCCCTGTCGTCATCCTTCTTCCGGTAGAGCACCTCCATCCCCTGAAGCCTGAGAAAACGCTCGATTTGATAGGGAGAGACGATGTAGGCCGCATCGTCGTCCGCCACGCGATGGCCGTCCTGGACCGCCGCCGTCTCCGGCAGGACCTCAAAATAGGCCCTTCTCCTGAGCGCCTGGTAAAGGAGCTGTCTCCCCAGCCTCTTTAAGATGAGGGCCCCTCGCCTGATCCCTCTGATGTTGCGGGCGCTGGGAGGGAGGTTGTGCGGCAGTTCCCAGGCCGGGCCGTTGAGCAGGAACAGGCCGCCGGGCCGCAGGACGCGCATCACCTCCCTGAAAAACCGGTCCGGTTTCACGATGTACTCGATGAGCCTCAAGCTCAACACCGCGTCAAAGGTCCCGTCCGCAAACGGCAGGGATACGGCGTTTCCCCGCACCCATCTCCTCGGGCCGCCGTTCGTCGAATGGGCGAATCTGAGCGCAAAACTGGAGTAGTCGAGCCCAAAATAGTCCACTTCCCTGAACCTCCTCACCGGGGCGATGGGGCCGCAGCCGATGTCGAGGAGGCGCGAACCTGGGGGGATCGCCTCGAACAGCAACAGGTGGTCCGGGTTGACCTCGGTGTTTGCCGCCTGGCACCTCTTCAAATATTCCGTCCAGGTGGAATCGCTTTCAAAGAACTGCTCCAGAGCCTGCTGAAGACGGTTCTGATCGCTCACAAAAGCCCTCCATGAACTTTTCTCGCTCAATCCCCCCGCTCCACCACCTTTAAACCCTGAAACCGAAACTCGTCCCCTTTGAGCGGCAGGGCCACCGCGGCCCCCGACCTCGCGCTCCGGAAGACCCCCTCCAGCGCCTCGTTGTTCTTCAGGCCGTCCCGGAAGTCCGGGACCTGCGCGAAAGCGCCCGAAATGGCCGCGTGGAAGGCGTCCAGAAAGTCCCCCCTCAACGGAGGGACCAGAAGCGCGCGCCACCTCGGCTCTCCGCGCGTCCAGAGCCTCAGCCCCCCCTGATCCAGGACGAGGGACCCCTCCGACCCCGACACCTCCAGCGATGCGCAATCCTTGTGCCCCGTGGCCCAGCGGGACGTCAGCAGGTGGGCCATCGGCCCCTCCTTGAAGGAGAGGCTGAAGCCGCACGCGTCCTCGCAGACCGGGGGGCCGGGCCGGAACTGCCTCGTCCAGGCCTGGAC
>CAYRZX010000233.1:0-11262 GCA_964428665.1 uncultured Gemmatimonas sp. | reverse complement strand
CGGGGTGAGGGCTGTCACGCTTCACGCATTTCCTCAAACCTCCTCAGCACCTGCTCCGGCGACGCGGTCCCGGTCGCGCCGATCTGCTGCACGGTGATGGAGGCGACCAGGGCGCCGACCAGGGCCGCCTCCGGGGGGGTGGCCCCGGCGCAGAGGGCGGAGACGATCCCGGCCGTGGCGCTGTCCCCGGCCCCGACGGGGTCGATCTCGCCCGTCACCCGCACGGCGGGGATGTGCTCGCGGCCCTGGTCGGTGAACAACAGGATGCCCTCCTCGCTCAGGGTCAGGAAGACGGGCTTTTGATTCCTGTCGTACAGGGCCTGGCCGCAGCGCCCGGCGGTCTGCCGGTCCACGTCTCCATCCCACCCCGGATGCAGGGCCCGGACGGCCTCGAGGCGGTTGGGCTTGATCGTGATGTTGCGGAAGAGGCCGATGCGCGCACGGGAGTCCGCGAAGAAGACCCTGTCAGGGTATCGGGAGGCGAGCGCGGCCAGGGCTTCCCGGACGCGGGCCGTGACCACGCCGAAGTCCGGGGCCTCGACCTGGTCCGCGATCACGACGGCGTTCACGCGGGGCACGGCGGCCCGCAGGCGGTCGAGGACCTGATCCTGAAGCCCCTCCGGCGTGGGCGTCCGGTTCTGGATGTCCATCCGGTTGAGTTCGCGCTCCCTGCCGTCCGGCTCCCGCATCATCGGCTTGGTGTAAGTGGGCGTGAACCGGTCGCGGGTCTGGATCAGGAGGTCCGTGTCCACGCCGGTGGCCCGCAGCTCCTGCCGGAGGTCGTAGCCCTCCCCGTCATCCCCGAGGACGCCGAGGGCCGCCGTCTGAACGCCCAGCGCCCGCAGGTTGGAGGTGACCGTGCCCGCCGCGCCGGGGGAACAGCGCCTGCCGACGACCTGATACGCCTCCAGGCCGGTCTCCAGGGACGGCTCGCTCAGGCCCCGGTCAATGACCAGGTACCTGTCGAGAAAAAAGTCCCCGACGACCAGGACGGAGATGTCCGGGAAGCGGCTCAGGAGATGGGCGAGGCGCGCGCGGTTCATGACAGGCGCTCCGAGACCAGCCTGTGGAGGTTCGGGAAGGTGGCCCGGTGGTCCCCCTGGATGTAGAAGCTCTCTCCGCCGTCCTGCACCGTCCGGACGAGGATGGTCTTGTAAGGGCGGTAGTAGTAGCGGGGGTCGGTCTTCGGGGCCTCCGCGCGGGTGTCTGCGCCCAGGGGGATGAGGTCGAACACGGCGGTGGTGAAGCGGTTGATCTCGCGCCCCTCCTGCCGGGCCACGTTGCGGGCCATGGAGAGGGCCTTCAGGTAGACCTCCGGCCCCATCACGGCGGACCCGAAGTTGAGGAAGACGCCGCCCTGCAGCCCGGAGATGGACTGCGTGAAGATTAGAAAGTCCCGGTAGGAGGTCTCGCCGAGGGCCGCCCCGTCGCAGTTGGGGTGCTCGTGGATGATGTCGTAGCCGATCCCCACGTGCACGGTGACGGGGATGCGCAGCCGGTAGCCGGCGGCCAGGACGCTGACCTCCCGGTGGGGGAGGCCCTCCTCCTCGATCATCCGGCCCACGGCCTCGCCCAGGCCGAGGCCCTCCCTCTGCCCCTGCTTCGCGGCCTCGTTGACCCGCCCGGTCTCCTCCCAGAGGCCGAACTCCCCGGCGCGGATGTAGCGGGCCACGCTCTCCGTGGTCCCGCCCGCCAGGGCCATCTCGAAGTCGTGGATCGGCCCCGCGCCGTTCATGCCGACGTGGGTGAGGACCCCGCGCGACATCAGGTGGATGATCTGGCGGGAGACTCCGGCCCGCAGCAGGTGCGCGCCCATCATCAGGATGACGGGCCGCCCCCCGCGATGGGCCGCGACGATCCGGTCGGCGAGCCAGGGAAGGTCCGGGTGGTCGAAGGGCACGGGGAGGTCCCCGACCCGGAGAAAGGAGGAGAGGTCGAGGTCGTGCGTGCGCTCCCGCAGAGGCCGGAGTTTCAGGCGGCTTCGATCGAAGATCGGATATGGCACAGGAGAGCCTTTCTGTAAAAGCAGAATACAGGAGACAGGCCCTCTCCCTCCCTCATGCCTTGTCGAAAAGCCCTTATCACCCCCTCCCTCTCCCGTACGTACGGGAGAGGGAGGGGGAAGGGGGGTAGGAGAGGGCCTGAATTCGCGTTTCATGATAGAGATTTCGTTTTCCTGGGTCAAGCACAAAGAAAAGGGGCACGCCCCTGAGGGCATGCCCCTTTCCGAAAGTCCCTTCGGCGGACGGATCGTTATTTCTTCGGCTCGGCCCTGGGCTCCTCCTTCGGCTTCCACTGCTGTCCCCCTCCCCAGCCCCAGCCGCCGCGCCCTCCACCGCCCATCATCCGATTCATCATCAGGTTCTTGATCTTCTCCTGCTGCTCGGGCGTGAGGACTTTCTTCATCTCCAGGCGGAAGTTCACGGTCTTTTCGAGCATCTGCCCCCGAGTGGCGTTGACCGCCGCGACCTTCGCCTTCACGTCCTCCGGCCTGGGGTTCGGCTGCCGGAGGGCCTCCGCCAGATCCATCTTCGCGATGCGGGCGTCCGCGCCCATGCGGATCATCTCCTTCTGGTGGGCCGTCCGCATCCCGCGCATCCTGCTCATCTGCTCGTCCGTCAGCCCGATGGCCTTGGCCACGCGCGCGAGCATCATCGGTCCGCCCATTCCTCTCCCCATCATCCCCATCGGCCCGCCCCTGAAGCGCATCATCCTGCGCTGCATCATCATGGGGGGACCGCCGGGACCCATCATGCCCGGCCCCCCGCGACCCATCATCATGCCTCCCCCCGGCCCGCCCGCCTCTGCCACGAAGTCGAAGCCTTCGGGCAACGGCGCCTCGAACGTGCCCTCCGCCGGCGCCTCGGCCATCCACACGTCCCCCACCGGCCCCGCCTCCGTCAGCTCCATCAGGACATCCTCCGCCGGCCCGGGCCACATCTCTTCGAATGTCACGTCTTCCTGCGGCTCGCCCGCCGGAGGCGCCTGCGCCCAGGCTACCCCCACCGTTAGGACTGCCGCCACGCCTATCAGAAACCACCGTTTCATGTCGCCCTCCTTTTTGAAGGATTTTACATCTTACCCTCTGGGCCCGAACCCGCCCCCCGGAAACCGGGAAAAGGTGTTCTCGTAGGCCTTCATCTGTTTTGAAAACGCCTTCTGCTGCTCCTCGTTCAGGAGCGCCTTGAGCTTCTGGTCCAGGTCCTTCTTCAGGTCCTTGAGTTCGTCCCTGTAGGCAGCCCAGTCGGGTTTGTCGGCCTGCTCCGCCAGCGCCAGGATGGACGCCCGCTTGCTCCACGCCTCGGCGAACGGCCCCCGCAGGGGGTCGAGTTGCTCCGGCGCCAGACCCAGTCCGAAGGAGAGGATGGCCCACATCGCCTCGATGTTGCAGGCGCTCAGGGCCTCCATTTTAGCGCGCATCTCCTCGAAACGCGCCCGGTCGCCGAATCCTCCCCGCCTCCCGCCTCCCCACCCTCCGCCCGGCCCCATCTGGGCCTCTGCGCCCGACGCCCACATCGCGCCGACCAGGACGCCTGTCACCACTGCCCGTCGAATCATCCTCGGCCTCCTTTCTGTCAGTCTGTTAGACGCCTGGAGGTTCTGTTGGTATTAAATAACTTCTCATAAATTTTGTGCCTGGAACGATATCGCATAGCGCACAGGCCCTCTCCCCGCCTCGCTGACGCTCGGCTTCCCCTCTCCCGTACACGGGAGAGGGGAAGGGACGCGGGTCGCGACCTCATGGGAGCGACAGGTTGGGCGGGGCGTAGCCTGACGGGGTGAGGGCCTGAACTTCGCCTATTTCAGCCTGATCCTGCCGATGCGCCCCGTGCCGCTGAGGGCGAGATAGAGGACGCCGCGCGCGGGGTCGCTGACCATGTGCCGCACCACCGCCGGGGAGGTGGGGATGGGCAGGGTCTCCATCCGCTCGGCGCGCGGGTCGAAGGCCACCATCTGATTGGACTGCGACTCGTTGAACCAGACCCGTCCGTCGGCGCCGAGGGCGATGCCGTAGGGGCCGACGTCCCCGGAGGGGCATCTCCACTCCCGGACCTGTCCGGTCCTGGGGTCGAGGGCCCCCAGGTAGCCCCGCCCGTAGTCGGTGTACCAGACGACGCCGCTGCTGTCCACCTGGAGCCGGCGGGGCCTCGCGGACGGGTTCGGAAGGGGGTGCTCCCTCATCGAGCCGCTGGTCGTGTCCACCTGTCCCAGCCGGTTGGTTCCGAGCAGCGCCACCCAGATCGAGCCGTCCGGCGCGGGGACGATGCCGTAGGGGGTGGAGCCCCGCGTGGGCGCGGAAAAGACCTTCGAGGCCCCTGTCGCGGGGTCGAGGACGCCGTAGGTGTCGTTGTTCGCGTCCGTGAACCAGACCCGGCCCCCGTGCACGATGGGGGTGTGGGGGCGGCTGGCCGCAGGGGGGAGGGGGAATTCGGCGATGCCGCCGGTCTGAGGGTCGAGCCGGCCCAGTCTCCCGGCCGACTGGGCCGTGTACCAGACGTAGCCGTCCGGCGCGACCGCGATGCCGTGCGGCCCGGAGGCGGGCGTGGGCGTGGGGTAGTCCACGATCTGGCCGGTGGCCGGGTCGAGCCGGCCGATAGTGCTGTTCCGCTGGTCCGTGTACCAGACGACGCCGTCCCTGCCCACCGCCGGGTCGTGGGGGAAGGCGTTGCTGCGCGGGATCACGAACTCCTCGACCGCAAGGGAGGCAGGGGGGTCGGAGGCGGGGGGGACGCCGGAGGCGACCCTTTTCCCGAAGGAGGCCACGAAGATAAAGAAGTCGTCAAAGTCGATGGAGCCGTCCGCATCCAGGTCGAACTTCGCGCGGGCCCCCTCCGCCCGCTGCCCGAAGGCCTCCGCAAACGCGAAGAAGTCGTCGAAGTCCACGGTTCCGTTCCCGTCGAAGTCCGCGGCGGGGTTCGGCTGCACCGGCCCGCGGGGGTCGTCCAGGGTGTAGATGCGTCCGTCGTAGCCCACGACGTAGACCTCGCCCGCCTCGTCCTCCCCGAAGCTGGAGATGGGGGAGGGGCACTGCCCGACCTGCCTGCTCTCGACGAGCTTGCCGTTTTCGTGGCGCAGCCCCCAGATTCTCCGCGACACGTAGTCCCCGCAGAAATAGACGCCCGTCAGCCGGGTCAGGCGCGCCCCCCGGTAGACGTAGCCCCCGGTGATGGACTGCCCCTCCCCGTGGCTGTACTCCCAGACGGGCATCGTCAGGCCGGTGGTGTCGCACCCTGAGGCGGGGGAGTAGCAGTGGAGCCCCTCCATCCGGTTCCAGCCGTAGTTCCGCCCCTTCTCGATCAGGTCCACCTCCTCCCACTGGCCCTGCCCCACGTCCGCCGCCCAGAGCAGGCCCGTAAACCGGTCGAAGCTGAACCGCCAGGGGTTGCGCAGCCCCCACGCCCAGACCTCCTCCCGCCAGCCGCTGGCGTTCCCCACGTAGGGGTTGTCTCTCGGAATCCCGTAGCCCAGGGAGCCGGAGCGCCCGTCCACGTCGATCCGGAGGATTTTGGCCAGCAGGGACCGGAGGTTCTGGCTGTTGCCGTAGGTGTCGCCCGCCCCGCCCCCGTCTCCGAGGCCGATGTAGAGGTAGCCGTCCGGGCCAAACGCGAGCTGCCCCCCGTTGTGGTTGGACGCGGGCTGGGCCACCTCGAACAGGACCCGCTCGCTGGTCTCGTCTGCCCGGTCCGGGTCGCCCGAGACCCGGAACTCCGAGAAGCGGGAGGTCAGGGCGCCGGTGGTGTAGTAGACGTAGAGCCTTCCGTTGGCGCCGTAGCCCGGGTGGAAGGCCAGGCCCAGCAGCCCCGCCTCGTTCGGCGCGGCATTGACCCGGCCCCGGATGTCCAGAAACGTCCTGGCCAGGGCCGCGTCGTCCCGGTTCGGGAAGACCCGGATGGTCCCGGCCTTCTCCACCACGAAGACCCGGTCGCTCCGGTCCCCGGCGTGGGTCAGGTAGACCGGGCTGGCGAACGACAGGCCGGAGAAGACCCGGCGCACCTGCAGGTCCACGAGGGGATCGCCCGAGGCGGAGGCCGTGGCGAACGTCAGAAGGGCCAGGAAAGGATTTATGTACCGAGGCATGGCGTTCTCCTCGTAAATCTTGTGTATGGAAAAATTCGCCGGACGCACAGGCCCTCACCCCGGCCCGCTACGCGGTCCACCCCTCTCCCGTACGACGGGAGAGGGGAAGCCGAGCGTCAGCGAGGCGGGGAGAGGGCCAGGGCCACAGCGATTTTTTATCAGCCTTTCGATATACCCCCCTGCATTGGACGCCCTTTCAACGAAGGAGTTCCCGAAGGCCATCGGTTGTTCTGGCATTGTCCATCCCAAAAAAAGCCACCCCGGTCCCTCCGGGAGTGGCTTTTTTTGAGACTGCAAGTTTCAAACCTCCTCTCACGCGATCCTCCTCGGCTCCACCGGGGTCGTCACCGTGTAGGGGGCTTCCTCTCTCGCAGCCCTGCCCAGGTAGGCGACGGCGTCCAGGGCGATCAGCGACCGGTTGAGGCCCACCTGAAAGGTGGACCGGGCCGGGTAGGGGGGCCTGAAATACTTCCGGTAGACCTCGTTGAACTTCTCGAAGTGCGCCAGGTCCGACAGGAACGCTGTGACCTTCACCACGTCGTTGAGCGTCCCCCCGGCGGCCTGCACGATCGCCTCGATGTTCTGGATGGCGCGCGCGGCCTGCTCCTCGATGGTGGTCCCCACGACCTGGCCGGTGGCCGGGTCCACCGGCCCCACGGCGGAGACGTAGAGGGTGTCCCCGGCCAGCATCCCCTGGGAGTAGGGGCCTGGCTTCGGGGCGCGGTCGGTGGAAACGGGCTTTTTCACAAATGGCCTCCTGATGTGAAATGGGTTTGAAAAAAGGCTTGAATTGATTATTTTGTGGGCATGTCAACGACATCAGGCGATCGCGTTCGGGCCCTGACCCTGGCGTTCCTCGAGGCGCAGGGGGACCGGGTCGTTGAGGAACTGTCCGAGGGCCTCGCGCAATCCGGGGACACGGCCCTCCTGCCGGCGCACCGCGCCCTGTTCTACGTGGCGGCGGAATATGTCCGGGCGCCGTCCCACGACCGCGCTGTCGCGGGCGTCCGGAGGACGCTGGCCGGGGCCGACCTCCGGCGCAATGTCCAGTCCGTCATCTCCGGCCAGGTCGCCCTCTGGGCGATCCTCCACAGGAGGCTGAGGGATGTGGACGGCCCCCACCGGGCCGCGGACATCGTCCACGTCGCGCTGGCCCTGGTGGGGGACACCGTGGACGGCATCACCGGCGCGTTGATCGACTTCTCCCATTCAGGGGCATCCGACCTGTCCGTCGCGTGGGACACCCTCGTGGAGCTGGGCCGGGTTCACAGGGAGTTCCGGATGCTCAACCGGGTCATCCACGACCTGTTAGACGTGCGCGACCCGGACCGGATGTTCGAGATCCTCGAATCGGGCATCCTGGAGACCTTCCACCTCCGGAGCCTGGTCATCGCCGCCGTGAACCACGCGGAGGGGTTCGTGGAGGTGGTCCGCGCCTACCCGCTGGCCTCTGCGACATCCCCCGACCCCATCGGCTGGCGTTTTGACCTGTCCCACCCGGACATCCTGTGCGACGTGGCCCGCGCCGGACGGGTGGAGATGATCGACGGGTGGGACCCTCGCTACCACAAGCAGGTCGCCCAGCCGGACGGCAGCGTCGCCTTTCGCCAGCGTCCCAGGGACTTCAACGCGGGCCAGACGGCCTTCTTCATCCCCATCCTGGCCAGGAATCAGGCGATCGGCGTGGTCTGCACGGCCTCGACGCAGGCGGACAGGCCGCTCATCCTCCGCCAGATCGAGCGGATGCACCCCTTCCTCCATCAGGTGGGCATGACGCTCTCCATTGTCTCCGAGATCATCGAGCGCCAGCGGGCCGAGGTCGCGCTGCGGGAGGCCAACCGGCAGCTCACGGAGGCCAACCGGCTCAAGGGGGAGTTCCTGACGAACACCACGCACGAGCTGCGCACCCCCATGACGAACATCATCGGGTCTCTGCAGACCGTCCTGGACGGCCTCTGCGCCAGCCGGGAGGAGGAGGCCTCTTTCATGCGGGGGGCCCTCGTCTCCTCCCAGCATCTCCTCACCCTGATCAACGACCTCTTAGACGTCTCCCGGATCGAGGCGGACAGGATCGACCTGGACGTCGGGGAGGTCTACCTGTCGCCCATCTTCAGGGAGGTGGAGCGGATCATGGCCGGCGCCGCGTCTGAAAAGGCCCTGCGGATGAGGTTTGCGATCTCCGGGGGCGCGGCCGTCCTGCGAGGAGACCCCGTCCGGGTGCAGCAGGTCCTGATCAACCTGGTCGGAAACGCCGTCAAGTTCACGCCCGAGGGCGGGGAGGTCCACGTCACCGCGAGAAGCGTAAAAAGTCCGGCAGAAACGGAGAAACGGAGAAACGGAGAAACGGAGAAAGAATCTCTCTCCGGTTCTCCCCCTCTCCTCTTCTCCGGTTCGGGGAGGCGGGGCTGGGTAGAGGTGGCGGTGGAAGACACGGGCATCGGGGTCCCGAAGGAGATGCGGCGCCTGGTGTTCGAGAAGTTCGCGCAGGTGGACGGCTCTGCCACGCGGAAGTACGGCGGGGTGGGGCTGGGGCTCTACATCTGCCGGAGCCTGATCGAGCGGATGGGGGGGGAGATCGGGCTGGAGAGCGAGGGGCCGGGGCGCGGGACGCGGGTCTTCTTCAGGCTGCCGGCGCCATAAAACAGTGATCAGTGGTCAGTGGTCAGACCTCACCCTCCCCCAAACCAGGGGGAAAGGCCCTTATGGCCCCCTCCCTCTCCGTATACGGAGAGGGAGGGGGAACGGGGGTGGGTGAGGTCTATTCTATCCTCTCCCCCGCCTCGTCCATCCGCATCACCTCCGACACCCCCTTCACCTGCCCGATCTTCTGGATGAGGTCCTGAAGCTGCTGGACGTTGTGCACGTCGATGGCAAACCGGTTCCAGACCAGCCCTCCGCCCGTCTTCAGCTCCCCGCCGCTCACGTTCGTGCCGGTGTCCGCGATCACCTTCGTGATGTCGTGCAGCAGGTTCTTCCGGTCCACGGCCTTCACTATGATCTGCGCCGTGAAGGCCTGGTCGCGCGCCGCGTCCCACTGCACCTCCACGATCCGCTCCCGGTCCCCCATCAGCTTCGCTGCGTTGGGGCAGTCCGTGCGATGGACGGTCATGCCGCGCCCCCGGGTGATCAGGCCGATCACCTTGTCGCCGGGGATGGGGTGGCAGCACCTGGCGAACTGGATCATCAGGTTGTCCATCCCCTGAATGGTCACCCCCCCGATGGGCTTGGGCCGGTGCACGACCCCGGACGCGGAGGCGCGGGCCTCCGCCTCTTTGATCTCCGGGAAGAGCTTGCGGACCACCTTTCCCGCCGACAGCTCGCCCCGGCCGATCTCGGCGTAGAGGTGCTCCACGTCCGCGACGCCGAAGCTGAGGGCCGCCGCCTGGAGGTCCTCCTCCTTCGGTTTTCCGCCCGCCTTCTTCGCCTCCCGGTCCAGCATCTCCTGGCCGAGCCGCACGCTGTCGGCGTACTCCTCGTCCCTCAGCCAGCGCTTGATCCGGCTCCGCGCCTTCGAGGTCTTGACGAGCTTGAGCCAGTCCCGCGTCGGCTTCTGGTGCGGGGAGACGATCACCTCGGCCGTCTCCCCGGTCTTGAGCGGCCTGGAGAGGGCGGCCATGCCCCCGTCCACCTTCGCCCCGATGCAGTGGAGGCCGATGTCCGTGTGCACGGCAAAGGCGAAGTCGATGGGCGTGGCCCCCTCCGGGAGCTGGACCAGGTCCCCCTTGGGGGTGAACACGAAGATCTCGTGGGGGAACAGGTCGATCTTCAGCTCTTCCATGAACTCCTTCGGGTCCGTCGTGTCGGTCTGCCAGTCCACGAGCTGCCGGAGCCACGCCATCTGACGGTCCAGGGCGGTCCCCTTCCCCCGCCCCTCCTTGTAGAGCCAGTGGGCCGCGATGCCCGTCTCGGCGATCTGGTGCATCTCCCACGTCCGGATCTGGATCTCCACCATCTGCCCGCCCGGCCCGATCACCGTCGTGTGGAGGGATTGATAGAGGTTGGACTTGGGGGTGGCGACGAAGTCCTTGAACCGGGCCATCACCGGGGTGAACATGGCGTGGACGAGGCCCAGGGCGTGGTAGCACTCCCGCACCGACTCGACGATGATGCGCACCGCGAACAGGTCGTAGATGTCCTCAAAGTCCTTGTCCCGGTTCTGCATCTTGCCGTAGATGCTGTAGAAGTTCTTCGGCCTGCCCCGGATCTGGGCCTTGACGCCGGCCTCTTCGAGGGCCGCCTGGAGGGGTTTCTGGATCTGGTCGATGTAGGTCTCCCGCTCCCGCCGCTTGAGGTTGACCTTCTCCTGGATGGCCCGGTAGACCTCCGGGTCCAGGTGCTTGAGGCTGAGGTCCTCCAGCTCCCACCGGATGCGGGCGATCCCCAGGCGATGGGCCAGGGGCGCGTAGACGTCGCGGCTCTCGATGGCCTTTCGCCGCCGTTTCTCCTCCTCGAGGTGCTGGAGGGTGCGCATGTTGTGGAGCCGGTCGGCCAGCTTGACCAGGATCACCCGGATGTCCTTAGCCATCGACATGAGCATCTTCCGGAAGTTCTCCGCCTGCTCGGCCTCCTGGCTCTGCATCCCCTCCCGCCGCGCGGGCTGATCAGGCCCCCCGCGCCTGGATGGGGTCTCCTTCTCGTCCTCCTCGTCGTCCCCCTTGATGTGCCGGATCTTCGTGACCCCGTCCACCAGCGTGGCCATCTCCTCCCCGAACTCCGCCCTCACCCGGTCGAGCGTGACGCCCGTGTCCTCGATCACGTCGTGGAGGAGGCCGGCGGCCACGGTCGTGGCGTCCAGGTTGAGGTCGATCAGGATGCGGGCGACCTCCAGGCAGTGGGTGACGTAAGGCTCGCCGGACTTCCGCTTCTGGTCGCGGTGGGCGTACTCGGCCAGGTCATAGGCCCGCGCGATCAGGTCCAGGTCGTGCTGCGGGCTCTGGGCGTGGACCTGCTCCAGCAGGGCGCGGAGGGCCGGGCGCCCTTTTTCGCGCTCCAGGACCGCCTCCGGCGTGAGGGTCTGTTTGACGGCGGGTTGGGACATAGCAATGATGAATATAGGCAGAATTTCAGGTTTTGCCAAGCAAATGTTACGTTCAGGAAGGGGTGCAGAATAAAAATATTATATTATTTTTGTTTTATGTTTTATATTTTTGAGGAGGGGCCACGGTAGAGGTCTCGTCCTGATGT
>CAYRZX010000232.1:3668-11263 GCA_964428665.1 uncultured Gemmatimonas sp. | reverse complement strand
AGCATGGCTCCCGCACTCCACACGAATCATTACCGAAAAACCCCGAATTACCGTAGCAGTCTGTTGAGGTAAGCTGCTCAATCGGCGACCCTCTCAAGCGTAGTAATCTTTCCCTTCAATATACTCTCGATACCGATCTCTAAAGGATGTCCAATGGCTCGCTTTTTCCTTCAGCGGGTATATCATCCTCTTGGGAACCATCGTCGGTCCGGAACAGAGGCAAGACCCCGTATTGAACTGTCAGAACGCCCTGGGACTCCAGCAGGTGGATACGCTCAGAGGATAGGAGTTTGAAAGACTGATTGGTGCTCATGTAAACCCATTTTGTGGCGCGCGTGATACCGACAAACAACAGGTGATTTATTCTTTCTTGGTTTATTTTCGGGAATGACCTCGGTGTAAGTCGAGGCATCAGAACGGAATCAAAGGTAAGCCCTTTTCCACTATGGTAGGCCATCAGTTTGGGAGTATTATTGGAGAAGTCAAGCTTGTCAGGTGTTTCGACTTCAAGCCCAGCTTCTCGCAGTCCCTTCGCAAACCCAAATACCTGCCTGTTTTGCGGAAGTAGAATGGCTATTCTTTCACCCTTTCCGAGCCGGATTCGAACGATCTCGATAAGCCGCCTTTTTTCGTCGTCAAAGTCCGAGGCACAATAAAGGAGAGGCGTTTCCCTTTCCGTCTGGTACGTCCTGATCTGTCGGATAAAGGACCCTCTCTCTTCAACGTCCTCGATAAATGCTGCCGCCAGATTCACAATATAAGGGCAGCAGCGGAAGGCCTCCAAAAAGTTTATGTTCCTTTTCTTAAGCCTGAGCCCTCTTAGAATAGCAGATTCGCTTGAGCCGTGATCATAGATTTGCTGTTTGTGATCCAGACAAACCGTGATGTGTTTCGCTATTCTCCAAAACATGTCGAAAATTTCAGGTTCCAAGTCCTGGCCTTCGTCCACAAGGATAAAATCATAGATGGATGCGCTCTGGGATGTCGTCTGTATCTTGTTCATCACCGCCTGGCGAATCGCTGGAAAATCGGGACGTTTTTCTTTGGGATTCCAGGGCAGCCTTCCACCAATGTGAGTTCTAAAGAATCCAGAATACCAGGCGTCTACATTGGAAATGGACTCTTGAGGAAGACTCAAAAAATCCAGTGCGGAACGAATGTAATCCTTCAGTACCTTCGTAAATACAAAAATATGAAACCGCTCCTGATGGACATTCCATTCGTCCATCAGGTACCGAGCGCGGTGTAACAGAATCTGCGTCTTGCCTGAGCCTGGAGGACCCACGATAACGCGATGTTGAGCCGGGTCGAGTTCAATCGCACGCACCTGTTCTGGAGTGAGTTCTTCTCTTGGTATCAGCCAGGTGCTCATCACATCACCTTCTGTGGAATCGGCGTTGGGATCGGCAAGAGCCCCTGTTCCTCCTCGTCTCTGCCTCTGTTCTGAATTCTCTTCATCTGTTCTGCCTTTGCTTCTTCTTCTTTTCTGGTATCTCCCGCCATCCGTGCAGCAGTCAGCAACCAGCCAAGCTCCCAGTCGCTCATGGAAGATACAGGCGCAAAAATAGCTAACGCATCCCTCAGAAACTGTCCACTTTCCTGTTGGTTCCCAAGATCACTCGCCAGCATCGCTCGCAGGACAAGATATGGAGCCTGACGATCCATAGCCAGAACCTTCTCAACAGATTCCACGGCTTCCTTGTGGTTTCCCCGACGTCTTTGTGCAAGCGCCAGGTTAAACCACGGACCGCTCCAGGATGACGCCATCGCAGCTTCCCGATAGAGCTTTTCCTCCCGCTCGAAATCTCCCATTTCCCCACAATAAATCGCCATCTTGTTCAGGATTCCCGCATCCGGTCTGTTTTTAGCCTGTAAGGCCCTTTTGAGAAATTCCAGGGCTTTCTCACGCTGACCTATCTCCGCATACATTTCTGCCAGATCAACAAGATTGTCTGAAACCTGGCTGCTTGGAACCTTACCCGTCCGGAGGTCTTCTTCAATTTCGTCTATTTTAAGCCGTGTGCTATGGGGATTAACGACATGGGTTAAGGGGTTCACCACAGTGCCTACGAATTGACCAGCCTCATCCCGGCCTACCAATCTCATTCTGAAGTCCAAAATCTGGTTCTCATCGTAGCGAAATTCCAGACAAAGAGGACTTCCCCGGTTTACTGGCCCAGGAATCCTCCAGAGTTCGCTGAAAAGCTTGCGCTCTTCACTTCCGGCGACAATCTCCACTCGAAGTTCCACATCCCCAGTCAGCTTGGCTTCAGGAACCGCAAGGGCATCGCATCGGCCATGCGCGTCTCCAGACGGATATGGCAGGTCAACCCCCTTGGGAATGATCTCAACCAGACCGGATGCTGTGCGAATGGCAATGCGATCATGGCAAATGGGGCGGACCAGTCCTTTACCAAAAACAGCCAGGGCCAGGGCGTGATATGCGGCTCCCTTTGCCACAGCTGTCTGTGTGGAGTCTCGGTCTGGAT
Source organism: uncultured Gemmatimonas sp. (assembly GCA_964428665.1). Lineage (GTDB taxonomy): Bacteria > Latescibacterota > UBA2968 > SICM01 > SICM01 > SICM01. Next base: position 8,774 of record CAYRZX010000232.1, on the reverse strand, counting down.
AAGTCAGAACCTTTGCCTGAGGGAAAAATCCGGTCACTGTCTGAATGACCTGCGGAATCAGGCTGCTTCCCCCCATCATCAAGCAGTAGTCTATCTGAGTCTTGTCAAGACCGCTACGATCCAGTGCATCCTGCAGAGGGGCAAAGATCGAGCAGGTCATTCGGTATTCGGTTTCTCTTGCATAGAGAAGGTCCTGGTCAAGAAAAGGCTTGAGCAATGCTTCAAACTGTTCTGCTGTCAGTTGTGGAGACTGCAAGGTGAGGGCTCTGCCTTTTAAGTTGCACGTTTGAACCACCGGGTTCTTTTTCACAATCTGACTTTTATCAGCGGTTTCGTATTGGCCAAAACTCTGTAGCCGGGCAATATCTATACATAATCCGACTTTCAGGGATTCTGCCACTCCAAGGAGTCCTGGCTCGATCACTCTTTTCTTGTCCTCAAAGCTGAACTCGAAAGCCTCCACGTTGTTTTGTCTGGAAAGCTGCGGGATCAAGACCTCGTAGACAATCGCAGCGTCAATGTCCCCACCGCCCAAACGATGGTACCGAGACACAGATAGAGGGACAGTCTTCAGGCGTCCACCCCAGGTTGGCATCTCAATATGGAACACAGCAACATCGCATGTGCCCCCACCAAAGTCAAACACAACAAGGTTCTTCGGCTGACTAAACTCAGGCAGAAGGGTGTCAGAGTGGGAAATAAGGTAATCCAGAAAGGCCGCCACCGGTTCATCCAGGAGGTCCCCTCCGACCAGATCGAGCCCGGCTAACTTTGCCGCTTTCAGAGTATCGTGCCGCTGTGCCGTCTGAAACGAGGCGGGAACCGTAACTACCGTACGGCTGACAGGAATATCATCATACTCCAAGGCCGCTTTATGCAGAAATCCCAACACCTTGCTGCCGATCTCTGCGGCCGTCCCAAACCCTTCAGGTGCTCTGTGATAGGTTCTTTCTACGCCAATTTCATTCTTGCATTCATAGAAGAGATTCTGATTCCTGTCGAGTTCGAGATCAGAAGCCTGTGAACGCAACCGTTTGGCCCCCTCGCCAACGATAACCTTTCCTCTATGGATTGCAACAATTGAAGGAACGAGTACGTGCGTGTATATGCCTTCAAAGGTGAACTGATCCACCTCCAGGCAGCGCACTGCCGCCGGAGCGGGATCGCCTGGGTTCCAGATAACGTCAGCGATCGTGGAGTTAGTCGTTCCGAGATCAATTCCCAGTACGCGAACTGGTTTTGAAGGCGACTGGAGAACTGAGCCTTCAGATTTCAGAAGTGCCAGGGAGTTCATCGAAAATGCGCCTCATTTTTCGTCGCCAACTCATCATAGGTTGGCCGACAATCTATGTGGGATAAGTCACTCATAGCAGGATGTGAGATCGGTAACTTCCTGTGAAATTTCACCCGGTAACGTACTACACATTTTTTGAAACCAACTCCGTCAGACTCCGGATGATCCTGTCCGGTTTCACGGCGCTCCCCTCCGGCAGCCCTGTCCCCGCAAAGTCGTGCCAGATCCCCTTGATCCCCAGCCGCTGCGGGGCGGCCACCTCCCACTCTAAGTTGTCCCCCACCATCCACGCCTCCTCCGGCGTCACGCCCAGCGTCTCCAGCGCGTGGCGATAGACCCGCTCGTCCGGCTTGCCCGCGCCGAACTCCCCCTCGATCACGATGCAGTCGAAAAAGGGCGCCAGCCCGAACTTCTCCACCTTGAAGCGCTGCGCCTCCGCGCTCCCATTCGTGAGCAGGGCCAGCTTCACCCCGTACTCCCGCAGGCGACGCAGCGTCTCCATCGCGCCGGGAAACGGCTGGAGCCCCGCCTCCCGTTCGACCGTGTACGCGTCCGCGATCTCGTCCGACAGCGCCGGGTCGTCGATCCTGAGCCTGCGGAACGCCCCGGCCACGATCTCCCGCCTGGCCCGCCTCAGGTCGAGCCGCCCGCGCCGGTGCCGCTCCGGGTCGTCCCAGTACCAGAGGCGGCTCTCGTCAATGGCCGCGAACAGGTCTTCAACGCTGCACCCCGTCAGCCGGCCCGCGAACCGGTCGCAGACCCTTCGCCAGCAGTCCTCCGGGCTGCCGTAGGACAGGATGGTGTCGTCCAGGTCGAGCAGGATCGCCTTCGGCAGAGGCTCAGGCATGCGAGTAAATCTCCACATCCATCGCCGGCATCATCACCGCCCCGACCCCCTCCACCTCCGTCGTCGTCCCCTCCCGCCCGAAGTTCGCCACCAGCGTCACCTGCCGGCCCCCTCCATCTTTAAAGCGATAGGCCCGCACCCACTCCCCGGTCGCCGCGACCCGCTCCGGCCCCTCGGCGGCCCGGCCCGCCCCCTTCTTCCCCATGCGCAGCACCGCGCAGAAGTCCCGCAGCCTCCTGCCGTCCGCCGGAGGACGCACGAAGGCGCGGTCCTGCAGCACGCTCCTCCACCGCATCGGCGTGTTCCGCTCCGCCGCGTCCTCGTAGCAGAGCGGGAGGCCGCTCGTGGCCACGCCGAGACACCCCGCGATGCGCATCCACCTCGACCCCGTCTCGATGATGCGGGCCTCGCCCCCGACCCCCTGGACGACCTCTTCCCCTCCCTCATAAACAATCTGCACCCGGTTGTCGTTCATGAAGTCGTTCATCACATAGACCCCCAGCCCCTCGTTCCGCGTCACCGCCGCCCCTTCCGCCATCTCCGTCAGGTCGATGATCGCCGCCGTCTCCCCGTCCTCCAGCGCGACCACGGCGATCCCCTGCACGACCTCTCCCTCTCCGTAGTGGACCTCCCCCGTCGTGCGGAATCCCTTCTTGTCCGTGTGGTCCGTGTGGCAGACCACCTTCGGCCTGGCGCGCTCCCCGCCGATCTCGAACCTCCCCGCCAGCCCGTCCTGGTCCGCCCCGAACGTCGCCTCCCCGTCCGCCGGGACCACCGTCCCCATCACCCCGTGCGCCAGGCTCCGCCAGGAGAACGCGAACAGCCCGGCCCGGCTCCGCCGCAGCTGCATCCAGACGTAGGGATACGCCTCGCACCCCGCCTGTTTGCGCCGAAAGACATCCGGCGTCAGCGGCCTCACCCCCGGCACGCCCCCCATCACCACTGCCGCGAACTCCCCCATCCCCCCGGACTCGAACTGGAAGTAGCGCCCGCCCGGCGCGTGCGGGATGCGCCCGTCGAACCTGCCGTCCCCCGCGTGCCGCATCGCCGCGTCCGCGTACATCACCCGCTGGTAGAACAGGTGTCCCGCGACCTCGTCCCCGAACTCCCCGGCCATCACCGTCTCCTGAATGGACACGTAGGGCCAGTGGTAGCCCCAGTCCTGCCCCGACGGATAGCTCGAAAACCCGTTGGCCAGGTAGAACCGCCTCAGGACCTCCCACACCTCCCGGATGTGGTAGAGATAGTGCGGCGGCGGCGCGATCCCCGTCTTCAGGAACGCCAGCCGGCCCTTTAAGAGCAGGCTTCCGCACCCCAGATAGCCGGGGTGGAACGACCCGTGGTTCTCCACCGTCAGGTCCGGGTGCGCCGTCTGCGTGCAGACCCAGTCCCTCACCGCCCGGCCGTCGATCAGCCCCGTGTCCACCCGGTCCCGGTCCGTCGTGAACGTGTTCAGCGCGAACGCCTTCCCCCGGTCCAGCCACTCCGCCGCGTGCGGGTGGTCCGGCTGCAGGCAGTAGGCCCACGCAATCAGCATCGCGTCCCAGGCGTTCTCCTCCGCCTTCGTGTCTAACCACCGCCCGTCCGGCGGCGTCACCCCCAGAAACCGGTCCGCCTCGAACGCCAGCAGCCTCAGGACCTTCTCCCGCACGTCCGCGTCCAGCGCGTCCCAGACCTCGTGCGCGGCCATCCCGTACTGCGCCGCCCAGAGCGACGACTCCCAGTCGTCCCCCCACTGCCCGTCCCACTGCAGGGGGGTCGTCCGCCGATCCCCCGTCAGGTGGTGCGCGGCGATCCAGCGCAGGCAGCGGTTCAGGCGGTCCAGCAGATGCCCCCGGCTCACCCCCGCCAGGTCCGGGTCGAACGCCCCGTTTCTGTAGAGCACGGCGTAGCCCATCAACTCCTGCGTCATCGACCGGATGACCTCCTCATTGATCGGCCCGCCCGGCGGCATCCATTCGTTCATGTCCAGCGACCCGAAGTGCCCCATGTCGTCCGGGTCGTCCCGCCAGTACTTCTCGATGTGCCGGATGTGCCGGCACATCAGCGTCACCAGGTCGGCCTCGCTCGGAAAATCGGGCCGCGACGCATCCAGAGGCTCAAAGGTCTTCACGTGGCCTCCCCTCCCTTCGCCTCGAACACCTCCTGCGGCTCCTCCAGCCGGAACACGAACAGCTTCCCCGACGCCATCCTTCGCTTCACGTCCCGCACGCACTCCCGCGCCATGTTCGTGTCCCGCAGCACGCACGCGCCGGGCCGCTGCGTCAGCACGGTCACCCGCCCCTTGCTGGACTCCAGCGCGGAGGCCATCGCCGCCTCCGCGTCAGAACCTTCCCCAATCAGCGCGACAAAGGCCATCTCAAACCTCCTTTATCCGGTCCTCTATCACCCGGAAGGTCTCATCTTCGCTCCACGTCCGGACGACGCTGAATCCCCCCGGCGCCCCCAGGGCCTTGTAGACCGACCGCGCGACCTCGTACTCGCCATCCACCCCCCCTGCCTCCGCCGGCCGCTCCAGCTCGTCCACCGGGTTGATCAGCAGCAGGGGCCGGGGGGCCATCAGGCCCGCCACGTCCCCCAGGTCGTACTCCTTCAGCACGCCGGGCAGAAAAAGGCTGAAAGGGTGGCTGTGAAAAAGGCCCTCCGTCAGCGCCCGGCAGGCGTAGAGCATCCGGTGCGCGACGACATAGTCCACGTCCCCATTCAGCGCCCCGGCGTAGAGCGCCAGCAGCGCCCCGGCCCCGGTCCCCACGACCCCGACCCCCTGCACGTCGCCCCTCCCCTTCAGATACGCGGCCCCCTGGATCACGTCCAGCGCGCGCATCCCGAGCAGGCTGCGCCCCACGTAGAGCGCCGACCGGGCGGTATTCGCCTGCGACCCCAGCAGGAACGCGTCGTAGGGGTGCCCCCCGTCCCGCTGCGGCGGCGGCGCGGTCTCCCCGACGCCCCGGCAGTCGATCGCCAG
>CAYRZX010000232.1:0-3568 GCA_964428665.1 uncultured Gemmatimonas sp. | reverse complement strand
ACCTCCTCCTGATACCGCCTCGCCCCCTCCCGGCCCCGGATCGCGGGGCGCTTCGGCAGGACCTCCCGCGCCACCCCCCGGTTCAGCGTAAAGGGCGTCTCCCCGCCCAGCGCCGTGCCCACCTGCCCCGTCTCTGTGCAGCGCAGGGCCTCCTCGGGCAGGACCTCCACCGGCTCCTCGACCTCCGGCGGCCCCGGCAGCCCCCACCACCTGGCGAGCCATCCCCGCGCCGCCAATCGCATCCCCGCGATGTACCCGTGCTCCCCCTCGATCTCGACATGGTCCACCCGCTCCGGGACCCCGCAGACCTCGTAGGCCCGGCGCACGTCGGCCAGCGTCTCCCTTGCCCCCTCATAAGCCTTGTCCGCGCTCGCCGTGATCATGAGCAGCGGCCTCGGCGCAGCCGCCCAGTAGAGGTCCGTCGGGCACACCCCCCGCGCCAGCGCCGTGAACATGTTCTGCTCCGCGTCCCCCGCGCCCACCACCCGCACCCCGCCCGTCGCGCAGACCGGGATCGCCACCTTCACCCGCTCCTCCAGCGACGTGATGAACCGCGTCAGCGTCCCCCCGCCCGAACTCCCCGTGCACCCGATCCGCTCCGGGTCCACGTCCCTCCGCTCTATCAGCAGGTCAATCCCCCGCACCCCATCCCAGATGAAGTGCATCGCCAGATGGCCCCCCGTCAGAAAGATCGGGTAGCCCGCCATGGTGTGCTCATCCACCACGTTCGTCCCCAGCAGCGATGCCCTCAGCAGCGGGTCGTAGTACATCAGCCGCTCCCCCTGCCCCGGCGGGTCGTAGACCAGCGCGATGCACCCGCTCCGGGCCAGCCCGGCGCCCAGCGCCTGATAGTCCTTATAGGCCTTGCCCGCGTGCCAGTGCCCGATCGGACAGATCACCCCCGGAAACGGCCCTGCCCCTTCGGGCCGGTAGAGATTCGCCGTCACGTAGAGCCGGGGCTGCGCCTCGTAGATCAGCTTTTCTACCGTGTAGCCGTCCTGCGCCACGCGCCCGGCCTCCCGGACGTTCAGCGGCGTCCGCTCCGGGAACGGCCCCAGGATGTCCCGGTAGACCCCCCGTGCCTCCGCCTGCCGCGCGGCCAGCGCCTCCGGCGTGGTGATCCCCCTCAGCCGGCGCTCCCGCGCCTCGTAGCGCCCCTCCGCGATCCGGCGGATATAGTCCGGGAGCATCGGCGACCCGGTCTCTGCCATATCGGTCTCCTTTACGCCGCCATGTGATCCAGGCACTCCTCGTAGACCTGGAACCGCTCCCCCTCTTTTTCCTCCGGGTCCACCAGCTTCAGCCACATGGCCCTGTCCTTCTTCTCCCCGCTCAACCGCCGGCGGCTGCCCAGGTTCGACGGGTCGGGGCCGTGCCAGACCACCTCCCCGTCCTGCAGGAAGATGAACTCCCCTCGAAACCGGTCCACGATATCCCTCCTTCTGTCCCGGTAAAACAGCCCCTGCTCGCACGTCGTCCTGCGCCAGCTCGAAACCGTCTCCGGGGGGTCCGTCTCCTCCGAGTCGAACTCCGCCAGCGGGGCCTTCACCTCGCTCTCAAAGTCGATCTTGCTCAGGTCCACCGTCCCGAACCCCCTCCTGGCCGCCATCAGCAGGTGGTTGCGGTCCCGCCGGAACGGCGGGGTCGGCCAGTCCGACGCCGGGTCGTGCCCCATCAGATAGGCCCCGCACGCGTCCGTGGCCGTCACCTGGTCCCCCGCGATCAGCGCGTCGCCCACCCGGCCCTCCCCGTCCCACTCCCGGCCCCACTGCCCCGTCAGCGCGTCGATGATGTTCAGGCAGGGCTGCGTGATCAGGGCCAGGTCCGGCAACACGCAGGACAGCCGGATGAAGTGATGAAAGTAGGTCCGGGCGCGGCCCGCAGGCAGCGTGATCGGCGGCAGCCCGAACAGGTTCTTCATGCAGAGCGTGACCCCCATGAACAGGTGATTCTTCATCTTGGCCACCGACACCACCGCATCCGCGTCCGCAAAGCAGGCGCTCAGCGTGTACTGGTCGAACATCAGCCCCCCGCCCGGCACCTTATACGTGCTGAACGGAGGCGCATTCGAGTCCACAAACTTGACCCCGAACGCCTTCAGGTGGTGGGCGTAGTTGAAATCCCGGCCCATCAGGCGCTCCGGCGTGTAGGGGTTCGTGTCCGTGGCGATCAGCTCCGCCGTCGTGTGCTCCTTCAGCAGCCGCAGGACCGACCGGCAGACCGCGTCGTCCACCAGCTCCCGCCGCCGGCCCTCAAAAAAGTGGAGCCGGTTCAGCATCTTCATCATGTTGAACTTGATGACCACCCGTTTCGCCTTCTCGATCTTCTCCCACGACCGGGTCAGGGGGTCGGTGATCCGCCGCAGCGTCCGGTAGATCTCCTCCTCCGACGCCCGGTGGTCGCAGTGCGCCGCGCGAACGGTATACTTGTTTCCCATACAGACCTCCTCCGCTTTTCTAAGCCGCCATGTGAGCCAGACACTCCTCATAGGTCCTGAACCGCTCCCCCTCTCTCTCCTCCGGGTCCACCAGCTTCAGCCAGAGCGCGCTGCCCGGCCTCTTCCCGCTGAACTCCCGATGGCTCCTCAGGTGCGACGGGTCCGGCCCGTGCCAGACCACGTCTCCGTCCTGCATGTAGATAAAGTTTCCCCGGTAGCGGTCCACCATCTCCTTCATCCGGTCCCGGTAGAGCAATCCCTGCTCGCACGCCGTCTGCCGGACGGTCGCCATGACCTGCGGCGAGTCCTGCTCCTCGGAGTCGAACTCCGCCAGCGGGGCCTGGACATCGCTCTCGAAGTCGATCTTGCTCAGGTCCACCGTCCCGAACCCCCCCTGCGCCGCCACGAGCAGGTGGTTGCGGTCCCTTCGGAACGGCGGGGTCGGCCAGTCCGACGCCGGGTCGTGCCCCATCAGGTGCGCCGCGCACGCGTCCGTGGCCGTGATCTGGTCCCCCGCGATCAGCGCGTCGCCCACCCGACCCTGCCCCCCCCACTCCCGGCCCCACTGCCCCGTCAGCGCGTCGATGATGTTCAGGCAGGGGTTCGTGATCTTCCCCAGGTCCGGCAGCACGTAGGAGAGCCGGATCGCGTGGTGGAAATAGGTCCTCACCCGCCCCTCCGGCGGCAACATCGGCGTCAGCCCGAACAGGTTCTTCATGCAGAGCGTGACCCCCATGAACAGGTGATTCTTCATCTTGGCCACCGACACGGCAGCGTCCGCGTCCGCAAAGCAGGCGCTCAGCGTGTACTGATCGAACATGAACCCCCCGCCCGGCGTCCTGTAGGTCTTGAACGGCGGCAGGTTCGAGTCCACGAACTTCACGTCGAACGCCTTCAGGTGATGCTCAAAATTGACGTTCCCCGCCGCCAGACGATCCGGGAGATAGTTGTAGGTGTCCGTGACGACGATCTCCCCCGTCGTGTGCTCCCGCAGCAGCCGCAGGACCGACCGGCAGACCGTGTCATCCACCAGCTCCCGCCGCCGGCCCCCGAAATACGCGATCTGGTCCGCCGGCTTCATCATGTTGAACTTGATGACCACCCGCTTCGCCTTCTCTATCTTCTCCCACG
>CAYRZX010000231.1:8785-11278 GCA_964428665.1 uncultured Gemmatimonas sp. | reverse complement strand
CGGCCCTGGGGGAGTCCTCCGCCGGCACCTGGATCAAAATCCCCTATTGCGAGGGCTACGAGGCCGTGGCCCGGTCCACGACCTGTCCCGTGCTGATGCTGGGCGGGGAATCTCACGGCGACCCCTCCCCCGTGATCCGGGAGTTTGCGCAGGGGATGCGGGTCGGCGGCGCCGTCCGGGGGGCGCTCGTGGGCCGGAACGTCCACCACCCCGGCGCGGACGACCCCCTCGCGGTCTCGCTGGCCATCACGGGCATCGTGCACGAGGGGCTGGATGCGGAGGGGGCCATCGGGCGACTGATGAGCGCGAGAGATCAGGAAATGGACGCAATTGCGAAATTCTTTGGGTAGGGGCGACCGGCCGGTCGCCCCTACGGCTGTTTGTGGGAGATGACCTTATGCGCGTCCTTGTGGTTGGCGCCGGAGGGCGCGAACACGCCCTCTGCTGGAAGCTGACGCAGAGCCCGAGGCTCACCCGCCTCTACGCCGCGCCGGGCAATCCCGGCGTTGCGCAGATCGCCGAGTGCGTCCCCATCCGGGTGATGGACATAGACGGACTGCTGACCCTCGCGCGGGGGGAGCGGATCGACCTGACCATCGTGGGGCCGGAGGACCCGATGGCCGCCGGGATCGCGGACCGGTTTGAGGTCGCGGGTCTCAGGGTCTTCGGCCCCTCGCAGAAGGCCGCCGAGATCGAGTCGAGCAAGGCGTTCGCGCTGGGTCTGATGCACAAACACGGGATTCCGACGGCGGACTACGCGGTCTTCACCGACCCGGAGAAGGCGGAGGCCTATCTGATTCGGAAAAGGCCCCCCATCGTCATCAAGGCGGACGGGCTGGCCGCCGGGAAGGGGGCCATCGTCTGCGCCACGCTGGAGGAGGCGCGTCAGGCGGTCCATCAGGTCCTGGTCCAGCGGACCTTCGGGGACTCCGGGGACACGGTCGTGATCATGGACTACCTGGAGGGGGAGGAGGCCTCCATCTTCGCGCTGACGGACGGGGAGGACGTGGCGATGCTCGCCCCGTCGCAGGACCACAAGCGCATCTTCGACGGGGACCGTGGGCCGAACACGGGCGGCATGGGGGCCTACGCCCCGGCCCCGGCCGTGACCGACGCGGTCCTGGCCGACGTGCGGGAGCGGATCGTCCTGAGGACCCTCCGGGCGATGAAGGCCGAGGGCCGGCCCTACAGGGGGGTGCTCTACGCAGGCATCATCCTGACGGCGGACGGGCCGAAGGTGATCGAGTTCAATTGCCGGTTCGGAGACCCTGAGACCCAGGTGGTCCTCCCGCTCGTGGAGGCGGACCTGCTGGACCTCTGCCTGGCCGTCTGCGAGGGCCGCGTCAGGGAGGTCTCGGTTCCGCCCCTGCGCCGGGCAGCGGCCTGCGTCGTGCTCGCCTCGGAGGGGTATCCCGGAAGTTACCCGAAGGGGCGCGCCATCTCCGGCCTCGACGAGGTGGAAGGGATGCCGGACACAGTCACTTTCCACGCCGGGACGGCCCGGCAGGACGGGCGGACGGTGACCGCCGGAGGGCGCGTCCTGGGCGTCACGGCCCTGGCCGGAGACCTGCCGTCCGCCATAGCCCGCGCCTACGAGGCCGTCGGATACATTCACTTTGAAGGTATGCAGTATCGAAAGGATATTGGCTACCGGGCGTTGAAAAGGCAGTCCTGAGTCCTGAGTTCCAAGTCCTGAGTAAAGGCAAAAGCTCTATTCCTTTGCTTTTACTCAGCACTCAGGACTCAGCACTTTCTTTGGGCACTCAGCACTCAGGACTCAGCACTTATTTTTCAGGCAGAAAGGGTTTCTCAATGAGCGCGCCTCTTGTCGGCATCCTCATGGGCAGTCCCTCGGACCAGAACACCATGCAGAAGGCCGCGGACCTGCTCGAAGAGCTGGGCATCCCCTGTGAGATGAGCGTCTGCTCCGCGCACCGCAACCCCGACCGGACCGCCGAATACGCGAAGACCGCCGCCTCTCGCGGGCTGAAGGTCCTGATCGCAGGGGCCGGGCTGGCCGCCGCCCTCCCCGGCGTGCTCGCCGCCCACACCCCCCTCCCGGTCATCGGCGTCCCCATCGGGGCCGGGCCGCTTCAGGGCCAGGACGCGCTTTACGCCATCGTGCAGATGCCCCCCGGCATCCCCGTGGCCACGGTCGGGATCGACAACGCCCGCAACGCCGCCGTGCTCGCGGCGGAGATCCTGGCGCTGTCCGACGAGGGGGTCCGGGAGCGATTGATGGCGTATCGGAAGAAGCTGTCGGGGTAAATGCGAAAGGCCCTCGCCCTCCCCCAGCCTTGTCAAAAAGCCCTTGTGGCCCCCTCCCTCTCCCGTACGTACGGGAGAGGGAGGGGGTGGGGGGTGGGTGAGGGCCTGAACTTCGACTCCTGGCCTCTGAACGCTTATGATCCAGACGAAAGGAACCTCATGCCGAAACGAAAGCCGAACCTGATCCTGTTCGGGGTGGACAGCCTCAGAGCAGACCACATGAGC
>CAYRZX010000231.1:0-8685 GCA_964428665.1 uncultured Gemmatimonas sp. | reverse complement strand
AAAGCCGAACCTGATCCTGTTCGGGGTGGACAGCCTCAGAGCAGACCACATGAGCTGTTACGGGTATCACCGGCTGACGACCCCTCACATCGACCGGCTCGCGTTGCAGGGGGTGCTGTTCGAGCGCAACTACTGCCCCCACGTGCCCACCACTTCGGCCTACGCCTCGATGCTGACGGGGATGGACTGCTTCTCCACCCAGGTCGTGGCCCTGAGGCACCAGGGGGGGCTTACCCCGGACGTTCAGACCCTCCCGGAGGTATTGAGGGGCGCGGGCTACGCCACGACCTGCGTCGGGTTCACCGGGAACCCGAGCTCGCGCGGGTTCGACACGTACCTGGACTACAAGGCGTGGGGGAAGTGGGAGGAGCGTCCCCTGACCAAGGCGCACAACCTGAACGAGGTCACGATTCCCGAGCTGGAGCGGCTGGCGTCCGGCAAGCAGCCGTTCTTCCTGTTCCTCCGGCACATGGACCCGCACTCCCCCTACCTGCCCCCCTCCCCGTTCGACCGGATGTTCCACAGCGGGGACGAGTGCGACCCGTCCGACCGGTCGATGGACCCGGTGATGGCGTTCAAGCCGTTCTGCGACTATTTCGCGAGCTGGATGCCGCCCGGTATCACCGATGCCGACTACGTGGTCGCGCAGTACGACGGGGAGCTGGCCTACATGGACGCCTGCATCCAGCGCCTGCTGACGCGGGTGGAGGAGCTGGGCCTGGCCGAGGACACGCTGATCGTCCTCAACGGGGATCACGGGGAGACGCTGATGGAACACGACTGCTACTTCGACCACCACGGCGTCTACGAGCCCACGCTCTATGTCCCGCTCATCCTGAGGTGGCCGGGCCGCCTCCCGGAGGGGCAGCGCGTGCCGGGGATCACGCTGCACCAGGACCTGGTCCCCACGCTCCTGGGGCTATTGGGCGTGAAGACCAGGACCCGCTTCGACGGAAGGGGCCTGATGCCCCTGGTCCGGGGCGAGCGCGCCTCGAACCACTCCGACTTCTACATCACGGAGTGCACCTGGATGCGGAAGCACGGCTGGCGGACGCCGGAGTGGAAGCTGGTCGAGGCGCTGGAGCCGGACTTCCACTTCAAGCCGCAGACGGAGCTTTACAACCTCGTGCGGGACCCCGGCGAGCGGGTGAATCTAACGGAGAAGGAGCCGGAGGTCGTGGCCCTGCTCAGGCGTCGCATGCAGGCGTGGATCGCAAAGCGGGAGCGGGAGACGGGCAAGACGAACCCGATATACACCAACCTGGACTGGCACGGGAAAAAGGGGCACGGCCCCTTCCGCACGTCGCAGGAGGCCTACGACACGCTGCACATCGGGTCGCCGGGGGCCGCGCAGAAGCTGCAGGCGCGGGATGCGAAGGGGAAGGTGGAGGCGAAGAAGGGGAAGAAAAAATAGCGTGGGAGGAGAGCTGTGTCCAACCTGCGTTTTGCAGCCCCGAGGGAACAGCGCGTGGCCGTGGTCACGGGCGGGGGCCGGGGGATCGGCCGGGCCTGTGCCCTCCGGATCGCCCAGGAGGGCCGGGACGTCGTGATCGCGGAGGTCGGAGACTTCGGGGCGGAGGTGGTCCCGGAGGTGGAGGCCCTCGGCCAGCGCGCCCTGTTCATCCAGACGGACGTGACGGACGAGGCCTCCGTGCGGCAAATGGTCGCGCAGACGATCGAGGCGTTCGGGCGGCTGGACATCCTGGTCTGCTGCGCGGGCATCCTGGGGCTGGAGGCGCCGTTCTTAGAGCAGTCCGCCGCGCAGTTCGACCGGGTGATGCGGATCAACGTCTATGGCGTGTACCACGCCCACCAGGCGGCCCTCCCGCACATGCTGGCGCGGGGGTGGGGCCGGTGCGTCACCATCACCTCCGGGGCGCGGCACGCGGCCACGAACCAGGTGCCCTACGGCGTCTCCAAGGGGGCGGTCTACTCCTTCATCGGGGCGCTGGGCAACGCCTACCCGAAGCAGGGGGTGTTCGTGAACGGCGTGGAGCCGGGCCGGGCGCTCACGCAGATGGTGGTCCCCCGGTTCTCGCCGGAGTTCCTGGCCAACCCCGGCAACCCCATGGGGCGCTACGCGGACCCGGAGGAGATCGCCGAGGTGGTGGAGTTTCTCTGCTCGGAGCGGAACACGTATACGACGGGGTCGGTCTGGAGCGTGAAAGGAGGGACGGGATGACGCCACTGGAGGCGGCCATGCTCAAGCGCGCGGTGGAGGAGGCGGAGCGCCGGCTCGACCCGGAGATGGACCTGCCGGTCGCGCACGCGCCCACGTCCTTCTACGCCTACCACACGGCCCTGCGGGGGGTGCGGGCGCATCCGCTGCGGGAGGCGTTCTCGTGCGCGGGGCTGCTGATCGAGACGGGTGACCCGGCCCGCTGCGAGCGGGCGGCGCGGATGCTCCGCAGGGCGCTGCAGGCGCAGGACCGGGACCCGCAGAGCCGCACCTACGGGGTCTGGCCTTACTACTGGGAGGAGCCGCTGGGGCAGATGGAGGCGCCGGACTGGAACTGGGCGGACTTCTGCGGGTCGGAGCTGCTGCTGATCGTGCACAGACACCCGGAGCGGCTGGCCGAAGACCTGCGCGAGCCGGTGCGGGAGGCAGTCCGGCACGCGGCGCGGTCCGTGCAGCGGCGAAATATGGGGCCGCACTACACGAACATCTGCGCCCTGGGGACGTTCGTGGCGCTGGCCGCGGGGCGCTGGCTGAGGGACGCGGACCTGTGGGACTACGGGGTGGAGCGGCTGAGGCGGTTCGCGGCGCACACCGACGGGACGGGGAGCTTCAACGAGTACAACAGCCCGACCTATGCCTTCGTGACGATGCGGGCCCTGGCGAACATCCTGACGCACACGGATGACGCAGAGGTCCAGCGGGTCGCCGGGGGGCTGCACGAGCGGGTCTGGCTGGGGCTGGCGTATCACTTTCACGCCCCCACGCGGCAGCTCGCGGGGCCGCACAGCCGGTCCTACAACACGGACCTGAACAGCCACGCGAAGATGGCCCTGCAGGTGGGCACGGAGGGCGCGGTCTCCTTCTACACGCCTGAGGACGTCCCCGGCGGCGCGCCGTTCCCGGCGCGGATGCGCTGCCCGGCGCATCTCCTGGGCCATTTCCGGGGCCTGGAGGCCCCGGTCCAGCGGCGGGAGCTGTTCATCCCCGCGCGGAGACACGATGACGGACGGGAGGAGGCTTTCGTCCAGGGGACGACCTTCCTGCACCCGGCGTTCGCGCTCGGCACGGTCAACCGGTCGGACCTCTGGCACCAGCGGAGGCCGTTCGTGGGCTACTGGGGGGACGGAGGGGGCGGGCGGTCCCTGCAGCTCCGGGGGCTGAAGAACTTTTACGACTTCACGTCGGCGCACGCCGTGACCGTTCAGGAGCGGGGGTGCGCCCTGTCGGCGATCAACTACCTGACGATGGCCGGGGACCGGCACCCGTCCTTCGACATCCTCCGGGACGGGCGGTTCCGGGCCACGGACCTGCGGATCAGCCTGATGCTGACGGGCGCGCCCGACGCGGCGGACGTGCGGGTGAATGGAGAGGCGGCGAGGGCGGGGGACCGGTTTAAGGCCGGGGACCGGGTGACCGTCGGGCTGGACGGGGCGTTCATCGGGGTCTGCTGCCCTGCCGGGACGTTCGGCGGATCGAAGGGGTACGGGGAGGTCCGGCGGAATGAGGAGGCGCTCTGGGTCGATTTCGTGCTCTGGTCGGGCGAGGAGCGGGTCTGGGACTGGGCGGAGGCCGGAGACGCGGCGGCGGTCCTCGCGGTCTGGATCGCAGGGGAGATGGCGCGGGAGGCGTTCGACAGGGCCTTTCAGGGACAGGAGATCGCGGCGCGCATCGCGGACGGGCGGGTCGAGGGGACGTGGGCGTCGCCTGGCGGGAGGCTGAGGGTCGAGGCGTTGTCGCGGCCGGGGGACCGCGTGACGCAGGGGTCGGCATTCCGGTTAACGGTGGACGGCCAGGACGTGCCGCCGACGCGGATCACGGAGGAACGGATGGTGGGATAGGGCAAGCGGAGGGGCGATGGAATATCCGATGAAGTTAAACGTGCCCGGGCCGTCGGCGGAGCAGGCCCTGGCGGGGTTCGAGGAGAGGCGACGGCGCCTCCTGATGGCGACCGCCGGAGGGGACCGCATCACGGGGGAGGAGATCGCGGACCCCCGCGCGGACATCTACGGCAACCGGGCGATCGCCAATCTGGTCCTGGGGCGGTTCGCGCCGGAGGGCAACGCCCGTCTCCGGAGGACGGCGGAGTGGTTCGATCACCCGCACCCGAACGGCAGGACGCACGACGGAGAGTGCGACTTCGCGGCGATGAAGCTGTGCCGGGCGTTCTACCTGTTTCGAGACTCGGACCGGCTGGAGGCAAAGACGCGGGAGGCGATCCGGCGGTTCTTTCTGGGCCGGGACTTCGCGAGCCGGCACCACTCCGAGAATCACGAACTCCTGTTCCGGGCCAGCCGCTACCTGATGGCCAGGGCCCTCCGGACGGAGACGTTCCAGGCCTACGGGAGGACCGGCGCTCAACTCGCCCGGGAGGACGCGGAGTGGCTCCTGCATTTCATCCGCTACCGCGCGGAGCGGGGGTGGGGGGAGTTCGACTCGTCCTGCTACTTCTCGCCGGACTGGGAGTGCGCGATCTCGCTGCATGACTTCTGCGGCTCTGACGCCCCCCCGGCCCCGCCGGAGGACGCGGCCAGGGACGCTGCGATCCGCCGCCTGTCCGGGAGGATGCTGGACCTCCTGCTGACGGACATGGCCGTGGACTCGCTGAACGGGATGTACGGCGGGGCGCACGGCCGCATCTATCAGGTCCAGGCCCTGGACCACCGGGATGAGGCCACGTTCCCGCTCCAGTATCTCTATTTCGGGAACGTCGATCCTGCGGCCCTGGGCGCGAGAGGGACGCTCGTGGACGCCCTGACCTCCGGCTACCGGCCTCACCCGCTCGTGGTGGAGATCGCCCTCGACCGGCCTGTGGCCTACGAGAACCGGGAGCGGAAGCACCTGCACAACACCGCGGACGTCCGGCCGATGGAGCCGGTGGAGGGGAGCATCCGAAAGTACACCTATTATACGCCGCGCTACGTCCTGGGTGCGGTGCAGTACCAGGACCCCTATCCCGAGGACTGCCGGGGGAAATGGTACGCCCGGCACGAGCAGCACGAGTGGGACCTGACCGTCGGCAGCCGGACCAGCGCGCGCATCTTCACCCACCATCCGGGCGAGAGCGGGCCGGAGCACGGCTACTGGACGGGGGACATCCGGTGCTGCTGCGGGCACTTCCTCCAGAGCCGGACGGCAGTCCTGGCGCTCTACGACATCCCCCCGGACCAGCCCCTCCAGTTCATCCACGCCTGCGTGCCGAGGCGGGCCTTTGACGAGGTGGTGGAGGAGAACGGGTTCATCTTCGTCCGGGAGGAGGGCGTCTTCGCGGCCCTCAGGATGCTGGGCGGGCACGTGTGGACGACCGAGGGGGATTGGAAGGACCTGGAGGTCCAGAGCCCGGGGGGGCGCAACGGGGCCGTCTGCGAGGTCGGGCTTCTGGAGGCATTCGGGTCGTTCGACGCCTTCCGGCAGGAGATCGCCTCCAACGAACTCCGGTTCGACGCGGGGGAGATGCGCCTGACCTACGCCTCGCAACGGGCCGGGAGGCTGGCCCTGGACACGAAGGGGAGGCGGGAGGTGGATGGGGCTTCGCTGGACCTCGAATACCCCACGTATGACTGTCTCTACTTGAAGTCTGCGTGGAAGAGCGGGGTCGTGGAGGTCCGAAAGGGGGACCGGCGACTGACCCTCGACTTCACGGCTCCAGAGTTGAAAACCGCCCGGAAAAACTCCCCTTGACAAACAGGAGGGATACCCTTAAATACTGATGTACATGAGCGATCCCTTTTTGTTCCGTAAATCTGGGAGGCCGACGTGAACAGCCGCCGATTGAACATCCTGCTCGTCGAAGACGACGAGGATGACTATGTCCTCGTGCGCGATCTGCTGTCTGAAATTGAGGCATGGAAGTTCGATCTGGAATGGGTGGCCACCTACGACGCCGCCCTGGAGGCGTTCCAGCGCAACCGGCACGATGTCTGCCTGATCGACTACCGCCTCGGCGCGCACGACGGGCTGGAGCTTTTGCGCCGGATGGGGGAGGGCGGCAGCCGCGTCCCCATGATCTTCCTGACCGGCCAGGGGGGGCACGAGATCGACGTGGAGGCGATGAAGGCCGGGGCGGCGAACTACCTGGTCAAGAGTCAACTGGACTCGCCTCTGCTGGAGCGTTCCATCCGGTACGCCATAGAACACGCGCAGACCCTGGAGGTGCTCCGAAAGGCGCTCAAGTTTCGGCTGGAGTTTGAGGGGGTGGTGGGAAAGAGCCGCGCGATGGAGCGGGTGATGGAGCTGGTGGAGAAGGTGGCCGACACCGACAGCAGCGTGGTGATCGAGGGGGAGACCGGAACCGGCAAGGAGCTGATCGCCCGGTGCCTGCACAGGAACAGCCCGCGCCGCCACCAGCCCTTCCTCCCCATCAACTGCGGGGCCCTGCCGGAGCACCTTCTGGAGAGTGAGCTGTTCGGTCACGAGCGGGGGTCTTTCACGGGGGCCTATGCCAGAAAGATAGGGCTCCTGGAGTCCGCTCAGGGAGGGACCGTCCTTCTGGACGAGATCTCCACGCTCAGCCCGAACCTGCAGGTCAAGCTGCTCCGGGTGCTGCAGGAACGGCAGGTCCGCCGGGTGGGCGGGCAGGAGACCATCGACATCGACATCCGGGTGATCTCGGCCACCAATGAAAACCTCGAAGAGGCCGTGACCGGAGGCTCCTTCCGAAAGGACCTGTATTACAGGCTGAATGTCATCACCATCTCCTTGCCCCCGCTGCGGGAGCGGGTGGAGGACATCCCCCTTCTGGCGGAGCACTTTCTGGAGGGCCTGAACAGAGAGCGGCAAAGAAACGTCGAAAGGATATCCAAAGAGGCGATGGACATCCTTCAGGGCTATGCCTGGCCGGGCAATGTGCGAGAGTTGCAGAACGTGATCGAACGGGCCTTTTCGCTCACCGATTCCGGGGCGATTACCCCCTCGGACCTGCCGGCGCACCTGGTCCGAAAGGGCCTGGCGGTGCTGCCCATAGATACTCGCCGTCCCTTCAAGGAGGCCAAAAGGGTCTATATCGAACCCTTCGAACGGGAGTACCTGACGAAACTCCTGCTGGAGTGCCGGGGGAACGTCTCCCGGTCGGCCCAGCGAGCGGGGTTGGACCGTTCCTCTTTTCAGCGGCTGATGAAAAAATACAGCATCCGCTCGGAGGACTACCGGGACGCCTGACAAATCGATGTCTTTATGACACATCACTGCCGCAAAAATAATCCAATTCGACCCTTAAGGTTTCTAAGATCAATTTAAGTTATTTAAAAAAATTATCTTATACAAATATTTCGTTTCTAAATTTCCGTAAATTTCAACGCTTTTTTAATCCCTTCCGATACATCGCTGCATTTTTACAGCACTCCTCCCCGTTTTTCCCCGAAGCCCCCTGCGTCGCCTCCTCCTGTCTCCGTAAAAAATCGAATGGGTGAATTCCGTTTCAATAACTGCATATAGAGTTTGAGCTTGATATAGCCACTGGATACAGGGGCGAGACTCGACCGGTAAAAAGAATAACCGGTCTCCCTCCGGGTCCGCAGTTCGTTGGCACAGGCATTGCCTATTTCCTGGGTGCCTGCCCTTAGAAAAGGGGGCAGCCCGAAAGGGTTGCCCCTGAAATTCCACCCGGCGTGCCACACAGAGGAGGGAGCCGGTCTGCACAAGAGAGCCACACTGCCGAAGACGCGCTTTCCTGGTGGTGTGGATTTTATTTTTCCCCCTGACGCCCGATGACAGAGTCACACACGCTGAGGAGTTCGCCTGCCGTGAACACGCTTATGTGGAAGATCGCAAAGCCCATTCTCCTGGCGCTGGTGCTGGCGTTGGGCTGGGTGGTGATCCTGGCGGTGATCCTGATGGGATGAGGAGAGAGAACGTTTGTGTGAAAGTTGGTGGGGGTGTTCTGGATCGGCTGACCGACTCCCTCCCGTCGTCAGCCGCTCTCCAGGACACCTCCCTAGGAACCTTACCCGCTGATAGATCCCTATCGAGGAGGCTCGCTATGCAGCCCCAGGCAACGACGATTTCGCGACAGCCCTTCGGGAAGGAAATGGTCCAGCGAAAAGCGGTGGAACCCGTGAGGAGACAGCGGGCCTTCCAGAAGGCCGCCGCCGGAGAACCCGCGAAAAGGTCCGCGTGGGAATCCATGGATCTCCTCAGCGCAACGAAGGACCCCTTCAGCCTGCACAGGGAATATTTCAGGGGGAATGACTACTATTGAGCGGTTTCTTCCAGGACTGCGGGTGACCTCTGGGATCGGCGGACGCGACCGGGCGGAGACCTCGCGGCAATAACCCGCCGATTCGCAGACCCGCGTTGACCTCCCCCAGGGGCGACTCCCTTCCGGAGAGGAGCCGCAGGGCCCCCCGGCCTGATGTTCAGGGGTGAGCGTCGGGCCGGGGTAACAACGCAAGCCATGCAATACAGGGCGATGTAGGGCGCGATCGGTGATCGCGCCGTCCTATCGGAGGGATCATGTCGGTCAGAGTGGGGATCAACGGATTCGGACGCATCGGACGCCTGGTGCTGCGGGC
>CAYRZX010000230.1:2192-11315 GCA_964428665.1 uncultured Gemmatimonas sp. | reverse complement strand
TCAAATGCGAGCAGCATGTTGGTCAGTTGTTCACTCATCTTTGGCTGTCCTCCTTTATCCGAGCGATAAGACCTGCGCCTCCCGGTACGTTGTCATAGAAGACGATCGGAGGCACAGGGTATTGCTCACTATGGGCTACCGTTGTCAAGCCCTACCTTCATAGCGACCTCCTTCGTCCAACAGGTCCACAACCCACCTTAATATAAGCAAATGCAATTGTCCTTTAAAACAAAAAAAGGCCCGACGCCGTCGCGTCGGGCCTTTGCGCAACCTGCTGTTGTATCCGGCCTATTTGTCCTTCTTGCCCTCCTGCTGCTGGATGAGCATCTGCATCTGCAGCTGGAGGTCCCGGAGCGTCTGAGGGTCGAGGCTCCGGAGCCTCTGAAGGAGCATCTCGGGCGTCTCGGGGCTGTGGTGGGCCGGCCTGTAGGCCACCGGAGGAGGCGTCTTCTGGGGGGCCTGGCCGGGACGCTGGCCGACCCTGACCTGGACGGACACGGACTGCTCATCGCGCAACAGGCCGACCTGTACCTCGCGCCCCACCGGCGTCTCCGTCACCAGCCGCGCCAGATGGTATCCATCCACGATCTTCTGGCCGTTGTAGAAAACGACCAGGTCGCCAAGTTGCAGCCCGGCCCTGTCCGCGGGCCCGTCCGCCACCACCTTGGAAATGATCGGCAGCCCGGCCCCGTCTGCGGGCCCGTCCGTCTCCCCCTGGGAGGTCGCCGCGGTCCCACGGGGGTCGAATTTGACCTCCATGCCGAGCCATCCCCCGGAGATCAGCCGCTGGGCGACCTCCTGGGCCTGGTTGATCGGGATGGCCAGGAGGGTGGCCGGGACCGCGTTCCATCCCGCCTCGTCCGCGCCGTCTGCGCCGGAGGCCTCCTCCTGATGGGATTGCGCCAGGATGCCCCGGACGATCCCGATGACCCGCCCCTCGCTGTTGAACACCGCCGCCCCGCTGTTGCCGGGCCGGGCATAGCCGCTGATCTGGATGAGGTCGTCGTCGTCGTGAAACTCGGCGACCGTGCCCATCGAGGGGGCCATCGTCCCGTAGGCGTTGCCGAGAATGAAGGCGTAGTGCCCCGTCCGAACCCTGTCGGAATCGCCGAAGCGGGGACAGTGGGGGACCTTGCCCCGGAGCCACACCACGGCCACTTTGGAGTCTTCGTCCATCGCCACCAGGTCCGCGTCCACCATTCGTCCCGACGCCAGGGAGACCTGAATCTGGTCGGCCCCCCGGACCACCTCGGCGGTCGTCAGGATGTGTCCCCCGGCGTCAAAGATGACCCCGGAGCCGACGTTGTGACGCACGGTCACCCCCACGCCTGACGCATTCTGGCCGAGGTTGAGCCGTCGCGTCGTGATCGTGTGGATGCTCACGACGCAGGAGCGGTTCTTCTCCACGATCGACGCGATCTCCTCCTCCATCGCCCTCAGCAGGCGCCCGTCCGCCGCCAGGCCGGACGGGGCAGCCCCCAGGGTGAGGGCACAGGTCAGAAGCATCCCCCACCAGGGCGCGAGGGAGAGACGGATGTCGTTTTTCCTGTTCATTGAGTTTTAGAAACGGACGTACTGCACGTTGGCCGTCCGCCCGCCGTGCGGGGCGGAGAGGGTGTCGCCACGGGTCTTGTAGGCGCGGGAGGAGATCGCCATACCGCGGCGAGAAGAGGGGGGGATGCGCTCCAGGACGTAATGGCTGGGGATCTCGTGGACCTGAGAGGGGGGGGGCTCTCCTGCATTCTGGGTGCGGGATTTTGGGGTGGAGAAGGGGCGATTCGGGCCGTTGACGATCAGCGCCAGGCCCGCCACCACCACCACGGCGAAGGCCCCGGCCAGCATCGTTCGGGGGACGGTCGGGAACAGCCAGGCCGTTATCCGGGCCGTGAGGCCCCGCCGGGACCGCGCGGCCTCCATCAGGAGCTTTCCCCGGACGGCAAAGGTGAAGTCGGGCGACGGCCGGACCTGCTCCTGTCGGCCCAACCTGGCCCGTATCCCTCGCACCCCGTTCAGCGCCTCGACGCACCCCGGGCACTCCTTCAGGTGCGCGTCCATGAGACGCTCTACATCCTTGTCCTGCTCTTCCTCGACATAAGCAGAAATCCGGCTTTGAAAATCTCTACACGTCATGCGTCTCACGAACCTCCTCTTGAACCTAAACCTCCAACCCTACATCTCTGCCTTCCATCTTGAGCCGGCGCTGAAGGCGGAGCCGGGCGCGGTTGACCCTCGACTTCACAGTGCCCACCGGCCTGCTCACGATCTTGGCTATCTCCTGGTAAGAGAGCCCCTCCACGTCCCGCAGGAGGATCACCTTCCGGTAGTTGGCCGGCAGGGACTCGATGGCCTCCTGGATCATCTCGTCCGTCATCGCCGTCTCGGCCATGGTGTCGGGCCGATGGGATTCATCGGGGATTTCGATGCCGGTCTCCGACTCCTCGTCCCAGTTCAGGGAGAAGAATCGCCAGCGTTTCCGTCGGCGCAGCTCGCTCTTGGCCAGGTTCCCCGCGATGGTGAACAGCCAGGTGGAGAAGTTGGCAATCGCCCGGTACTCCTTGCGGCGGCGAAAGGCCCGCAAAAAGGTCTCCTGGACGATGTCCTCCGCCGTCTCCCGGTCCCCCACAAACCGGTAGACAAAGTTGAACAGCCTGTTTTTATGGCGATCTACGATTTTTTCGAACGCCTCGACGTCCCCTGCCATCACGTCGGCCAGGACGTCGCTGTCAGAGGTCGGTTCGCCGTGTTGGGTCTTGGAGTGGGCCATAAGCATCGCGTTCTCTCCGGGGGTGGCGGGCTGAGTTTTAAACCGCCTCCGGGGAGAAAAAGTTCCCGAAAAATCGAGCCATGCCCTCCCGGCGCGCCCGGATATGATAGCGCATGGCCGGAGGTTTGTCAATATGAAAAGAGTAGGGGCGACCCTCCGGGTCGCCCCTGAATGAAAAAAGTTGATTTCTGGCCCGGAAATGCTTATCCTGCATCCATCATGCCCAATCGCGTGTATTTTATCTCTGACGTACACCTCGGGTGGGGGGGAGAGCGGGCAGAGCGCGACCGACAGGAGAGGCTGATCGCGTTTCTGAGGGCCATCCGGGACGACGCCGAGGCCCTTTACGTCGTCGGAGACCTGTTCGACTTCTGGTTTGAATACCGATCCGTGGTGCCCAGGGCCGGCGCGCGGGTGCTGTTTGAACTCTACCATACGGTCGAGGCCGGCGTCCCGGTGGCCTGCCTTCCGGGCAACCACGACCTCTGGATCGGGGCGTTCCTGTCGAAGGAGGTCGGGGTCACCCTCCTCCCCAACCGGAGCGTGGTCCGGCACCAGGGGGTGCGCATCTGCCTGGATCACGGAGACGACCTGCTCGGGGGCGGCCTCTACCGCCTCGTGAAAAAGGCCCTGCGCAATCCGACCTGCATCGCCCTGTTTCGCCTGCTCCACCCCGACCTGGGCGCGCTGCTGGCCCGGATGGCCTCCAACCGTCCCACGCTGAGGGGGGCGCTGGGCGGCCATATGGTCGAGGTCTACTCCCGCGAGGCCCGCCGGCGCTTTGGCGTGGAGGCGGACGTGGTGGTCTTCGGGCATCTCCACCGGCCGACCCTCCGACGCGACGAGAAGGGGACCTTCGTGGTCCTGGGCGACTGGGTCAAACATTTCAGCTATGCCGTGATGGAGAACGGGGAGATCGAGCTCAGGCGATGGGAGGCGTGACAACGATTCTCGCCATAGACCAGGGGACCACGGGGACCACGGCCCTGGTCCTCGACCCGCGCGGGGAGGCGCATGGGCGGGGGTATGCGGAGGTCCCCCAGATCTACCCGCAGCCCGGATGGGTGGAGCACGACCCGGAGGCGATCTGGGAGGGGGTCTGCCGCGCCCTAACCGACGCCCTCCGCTCGGCCCGCGTGGACGGGTCTCAGGTCGCAGGCATCGGAATCACCAACCAGCGCGAGACGGCCGTCCTGTGGGACCGGAGGACGGGCGCGCCCGTTCACAACGCCATCGTCTGGCAGTGCCGGCGCACGGCCGGGCGGTGCGACCGCCTTCGCCCGCTGGCCGACCTCATCCGGGAGCGGACCGGCCTGGTCCTGGACCCCTACTTCTCCGCCACCAAGATCGCCCACCTGCTCGACAGCATCCCGGGCCTGCGCGCCCGGGCGGAGCGGGGGGAGATCGCCTTCGGCACCGTGGATGCGTGGCTGATCCACAAACTCACCGCCGGCCAGGTTCACGCCACGGACCCCACCAACGCCTCCCGCACGATGCTCTACAATATAGGCGACCTGGCCTGGGACGACCGGCTCCTATCTGCGCTCGACGTGCCCCGTCAGGTCCTGCCGGAGGTCCGCCCCTCCTCCGGCGACTTCGGCAAGACCGCCTCCGGCCCTCTCCCTGCGGGCATCCCCATCGCGGGCGTGGCGGGGGACCAGCAGGCCGCCCTGTTCGGCCAGGGCGCGGTCCTGGAAGGGGGCGTCAAGAACACCTATGGCACGGGCTGCTTTACCCTCTTCTGCACCGGGGGGCGCATCGTCCCGTCCCGCCACGGCCTCCTCACCACGGTCTGCTGCGGCCCGTCCGGCGGGACGGCCTATGCCCTTGAGGGGTCCGTGTTCAACGCCGGGTCCGCGGTGCAGTGGCTCCGGGACGGCCTCGGCCTGATCGCCTCCGCGGATGAGACCGAGACCCTCGCCCGCTCCGTGCCCGACGCTGGCGGGGTGTTCCTGGTCCCCGCCTTCACCGGCCTCGGCGCGCCCCACTGGGACGCCCGCGCGCGCGGGGCGCTCGTGGGCCTGACGCGGGGCTCCACAAAGGCCCATATCGTCCGGGCGACCCTCGAATCCATCGCCTGTCAGACCGCCGACCTCCTCGCCGCCATGCAGGCCGACGCCGGGGCGAAGGTCCCGGCGCTCAGGGTGGACGGGGGCGCGGCCCGGAACGACTTCTTGATGCAGACCCAGGCTGACCTGCTGGGCGTGCCCGTCGTCCGCCCGAGAATGATCGAGACCACCGCCCTGGGCGCGGGGCTGCTCGCAGGCCTGGCCGTGGGCCTCTGGGGCGGCCCCGACGACCTGGCCGGGCTCAACCCCCCGGAGCGAACCTTTGAGCCGGCGGCCGACCGGGACCGCTGCGAGGCCCTGCGGGCAGGATGGCGCAAGGCGGTCGAAACGGCCCGGTATCATGGCAGACCTGACAGCGGTTAAAAAGTTCAAAGTTCAAGGTTCAAAGTTAGAACCTTGAACCTTGAACCTTCAAACCTTGAACTTTTTTTAAGGAGACCCCCCATGCCCGAACTCAACATTCCCATCCGCTACTACCGGGACTTCGCGCCCCACTACGATTATGCTTACGAGACCCTCTCCCTGAAGCGGGAGGAGACGGCCTTTCTGGTGGTGGACGTGGACGGCAAAGCACCCAACCCGACGACAGAACGGTTCATCGCCCCGGCGCTGGCCGCAGCCCGGAACATCGGCCTGCGGGTGGCCTACGTCCACAATGACCTGCGCCTGGTGGCCGACCCCGGCAACATCGTGTTCGAGATCTGGGGGAAGACGAAGGGGATGAAGAAGAACGCCTGGCAGCCGTCCACTCTGCCGAAGCACTGGGAGCCGACTTACCTGGACTGCGTGGCCCCGCTGCCGGGCGAGCCGAACTTCCCGAAGTGGGTCTGGAGCGGGTTCCGGGACACGACCCTCGACCAGCACCTCCGAAGCTGGGGGATCCAGACGGTGGTGGCCGTGGGCTACAGCCTGCGGGCCTGCTTCTACGGGACGATCATCGACGCGGTCTACAACAACTACCGGGTCATCGTCCTGCGGGACGGCACGAACGCCCCGGAGCTACCCGACACCAAGGACGAGTCCCTGCCGGAAGGGGGCTGGATCAACCGCATCTTCCTGAGAAACATCGAGCACCTCGTCGGCTACACGTCCACGTCGGCGGACTTTGTGGCCGCGTGCCAGGGCGTACAATCGTAGGGGCGCAGCACGCTGCGCCCCTACTTTCCGACCCTGGCGATGGCCAGGGCGTGCTCCTCCACGACCTGTCTGGGGGCGCGGGTGAGGAGGGTGTGGACTGCCAGCAGGAGGACGGCGACGTCGTCGGCCACGCCGAGCAGGGGGATGAGGATCTCCGGGGCGACGTCGATGGGGGAGAGGACGTAGGCCACGGCCCCGACGAGGAGGGCCTTCAGGTGGAGGGGAACCCGGCGGTCCATCAGCAGGCGGAGGACGAGCCGGGCGTACTTCAGGGGGTGGCTCAAGAGCCGCAGGGCCGTGAACGGCAGGAGGGGGGGCGGACGGAGGAGCATGGGTTTTTCCGGGAGAATGAGGTCTATTTCAAAATATACATCAGACACAGCCGGTTGTCAAAAGGGAGTTGACGGACTATACAATCATCTGACATGACGATCCCTCCTTTTTGCCGGTCTGACGGGGCCCTCCCGCGAATTTTCATTTGTGCCATTGCCCATAAATCTTTACATTTTAGATACCCGAGGCAACGGTTCATTCTCTCTTCAAGAGGATCGCCATGAGTCCGCAACAGGATTTACGGGCCGAGAGGGTCGCTCACATGGACCTGTCCGCCTATGTCATAGTGGAGACCGGCACGCGGGTGAACGACGTCCTGCAGAGGATGCGGGAGCAGAGACACAACTGCGCGCTGGTCGCGAAAAGAGATCGCCTGGTCGGGATCTTCACCGACCGCGACGTGCTTCGAAAGGTCGTCGATGCGCCTGCGACGTGGGAGGAACCCGTGGACCGGCTGATGACCCCCGCGCCTCAGACGGTGCGCCCTGACGATCAGGTCGGCCACGCCCTCGACCTGATGAACGCGGGGCACTACCGGAACATGCCGGTGGTGGACGACAGCGGCAGGATCGTGGGCAACCTGACCCAGTTTGCCATCATCAAGTTCCTGAGCGATCGTTTCCCGCAGGCGATCTACAACCTTCCGCCCGAACCTGAGCTGGCGGCGAAGGCCCGGGATGGGGCATAACAGTCCTGAGTAACGAGTGCTGAGTCCTGAGTTGCTTTTACTCAGGACTCAGCACTCAGGACTCAGCACTGATTTTGCTGAACGCTGAACGTCTACCAAAAACTAGGAGGTGTTTTCCATATGGCCGACACCGTGGCCACAACGAATAACAAGGAAGTAGAAGTTGTGGAACTGGAATCCGTCGCCATCCGCTTTGCCGGGGACTCCGGGGATGGGATCCAGGTAACCGGGACGCAGTTCACGAACACGTCGGCGGTGCTGGGAAATGATGTGAGCACCCTGCCCGATTACCCGGCGGAGATCCGCGCGCCTCAGGGCACGCTGGCCGGGGTGAGCGGTTTCCAGGTCAACTTCTCCAGCCAGGACATCTTCACCCCCGGCGACGCGCCGCAGGTCCTGGTCGCCTGGAACCCCGCCGCGCTCAAGGCCAACATCGAGGACCTGGAGCCGGGGGGCACGGTCATCGTCAACACCGACAACTTCACCCCGAACGACCTCCGAAAGGCGGGCTACAAGGGCAGTCCGCTCGAAGACGGGTCGCTGAAAGGCTACCGGGTGGTCAAGGTTCCCCTCACGACCCTCAACCGGAACGCCCTGGAGGGGATGGAGGGCCTCACCACCAAGCAGAAAGACCTCTCTCAAAACATGTTCGCCCTGGGGCTGGTGTTCTGGATGTACGACCGTCCGCTGGACAACACCCTCCAGTGGTTCCAGGAGAAGTTCGGCAAGCGGCCTCAGGTCGTGGAGGCCAACACGCGGGCGCTGAAGGCGGGCTATCACTTCGGGGAGACCATGGAGGAGTTCCGGACGCGTTACCGGGTCCCGAAGGCCCCCACCCAGCCCGGCGTCTACCGCAAGATCACGGGCTACGAAGCCACGGCCATGGGCATGGTGACCGCCGCGCGGAAGGCGGGCAAGACGCTCTTCTACGGGAGCTACCCGATCACGCCCGCCAGCGCTATCCTGGAGGAGCTGGCGGCCCTCAAACACTTTGACGTGCGGACCTTCCAGGCCGAGGACGAGATCGCGGCCATGGGCTCGGTCATCGGCGCGGCGTTCGGCGGGGCCTTCGCGGCCACGGGCACCAGCGGCCCCGGCATCTGCCTGAAGAGCGAGGCCATCAACCTGGCCATTGTGCTGGAGCTGCCGATGGTCATCGCGGACATCCAGCGCGGGGGGCCCAGCACGGGCCTGCCGACCAAGACCGAGCAGGCGGACCTGCTCCAGGTGCTGTTCGGGCGCAACGGGGAGAGCCCCATCCCGGTGATCGCCCCCCGCACGCCGGCGGATTGTTTCAACATGGCCATCGAGGCGTTTCGCATCGCCGTGCGGAGCATGACCCCGGTCATCTTCCTGTCGGACGGCTACCTGGCCTTCAGCTCCGAACCCTGGCGCATCCCCGACCCGGAGACGATTCCCAGGATCGAGGTCCGCCACCGGACCGACCCGGAGGGGTTCCTGCCCTACGTCCGGGACGAAAAGACACTGGCCCGGCCCTGGGCCCTGCCGGGCACGCCGGGCCTGGAGCATCGGATCGGCGGGCTGGGCAAGCAGGACATCACCGGCAACATCTCCTACTCGCCGGAGGACCACGAGCGGATCGTGAAGGTGCGGGCGGAGAAGGTCGCCCGCATCGCGGACGACATCCCGGAGCAGGACGTGTTCGGGCCATCCGATGGGAAGCTGCTCGTCGTGGGGTGGGGGGGCACCTTCGGGGCCATCCGGTCCGCCGTGCGCTCGGCGCAGGCCAGCGGGAAGTCCGTCGCCCACGCCCACATCCGCTACCTCAACCCGTTCCCCCGCAACCTGGGGAAGGTCCTGGGCCGGTTCGAGAAGGTCCTGGTGCCCGAACTCAACTTCGGGCAGCTCGCCCTGCTGCTCAACGGGCGCTTCCCGGTGCGGGTCACCCCCCTCTCCAAGGTGCAGGGGCAGCCGTTCAAGATCGGCGAGATCCTCGGAACGATCAACGAGATGATATAACAGAACAACGCAGAACGATGAACGCGGAACGATGAACGAAAAGTCACAAAGGCTATTTCGCTTTTCGTTCATCGTTCATCGTTCATCATTCATCGTTGGAGATTTTCTATGGCCGCTGTCGTGTCCAATCAGACTGTCACCCCTTCCGCGCC
>CAYRZX010000230.1:0-2092 GCA_964428665.1 uncultured Gemmatimonas sp. | reverse complement strand
GGAGATTTTCTATGGCCGCTGTCGTGTCCAATCAGACTGTCACCCCTTCCGCGCCGACCCTGACCCGAAAGGACTTCGTGTCCGACCAGGAGGTGCGCTGGTGCCCCGGCTGCGGAGACTACGCCATTCTGTCGCAAATGCAGAAGGTCCTCCCCGAGCTGGGCATCTCCCGGGAGAAGATCGTCTTCATCTCCGGGATCGGCTGCTCCAGCCGGTTTCCGTATTACATGAACACCTACGGCATCCACTCGATTCACGGCCGTGCGCCCACCCTGGCTACCGGGCTGAAGGTCGTCAACCCCGACCTGAGCGTCTGGGTGATCACCGGCGACGGGGACGGCCTCTCCATCGGGGGCAATCACCTGCTCCACTGCATCCGCCGGAACGTGGACCTGAACATCGTCCTGTTCAACAACCGCATCTACGGGCTGACGAAGGGGCAATACTCCCCCACCTCCCTGCCGGGGCACGTCACCAGGTCGTCCCCCATGGGGTCCATCGAGCACGCCTTCAACCCCCTCGCCGTGGCCCTGGGCTCGGAGGGGACGTTCGTGGCGCGCAGCGTGGACGTGTTCGCCAAGCACCTGCCGGTGGTGCTGAAGCGCGCGGCGGAGCACCGGGGGACGTCGTTCGTGGAGATCTTCCAGAACTGCATCGTCTACAACGAGCACGCCTGGGACCACGTGACGGAGGCCCAGACCCGCGACGACACCACGCTCCTGCTGGAGCACGGCAGGCCCATGATCTTCGGGAAGAACCGGGACAAGGGCATCCGGCTGAACGGCCTCAATCCCGAGGTCGTGACGATCGGCCAGAACGGAGTCACCGAGGCCGACCTGCTGGCGCACGACGAGCAGAATGAGAACCTGGCCTACATGCTGAGCCGGATGGAGCCTCCGGAGTTTCCGATCCCGATGGGCGTCTTCCGGTGCGTGGAGCGGTCCACGTACGCGGAGGGGGTCCTGGGGCAGGTGAAGGCGGCCGTCCAGAGACAGGGCGAAGGCGATCTGGCCAAACTCTACCACGATGCCGATACCTGGGTCGTCTCCAACGGCGCATAAGGAGTTGTCCACATGATCTGTCCGACTTGCGGTCACGACAACATCCCCGGCGCGGACGAGTGCGCCTCGTGTCTGGCCAGCCTCATGCAGGAAGACCTCTCGACGTCGACCACCGGGGCGCACCACATCATCATGACCGATCCCATCTCCGCGCTCGACCCGCCGCCGCCGGTCTGCGTCTCCCCGGAGGCCTCCCTGGCCGGGGCGATCTCCGAGTTGAGGAGGCACAACATAGGGGCGCTCCTGGTCACGGACGCGGACGGGAGACTGGTGGGCATCTTCACCGAACGCGACGTGCTCTACAAGGTGGCCGGGCAGGCGCAGGACATGTCGGCGATCCCGGTGTCGCAGGTGATGACGCCCAATCCCACGGCGCTCAGGGCCGACGTGCCCATTGCCCACGCCCTCCACCTGATGGCCCTGCACGGTTTCCGCCACATCCCCATCGTGGACGAAGACGGCAGGCCGCAGGGGATCACGTCGTTCCGGGGCATGGTGCAGTTCATCGGCACGAACATCGTGCCCGCAGCCGCGCAGTAGGGGCGACCCACCGGGTTGCCCCTACTGCTTTATGACTTGCTCCTGTCGCACGCCGCGCACGTCCATCTCGAACTCGATCCCGGCGACGGGCGGGCGGGCGAGGAACCAGCGGATGCCGTGGCGGGCGGCGTCGGAGGCGGGGGACAGGATGTGCGACCTCAGGAAGGGAAAGGGGTCGTGCGCCGTGTAGACGCCCACCGCCGTCGCGCCGGCCCACGAGACGCCCAGGCCGCTCAGGCGCTCGGCCATGCGCTCCATGACGTAAGCCGCTTTCTCCGTTAATGCCTCAGCCGACATCTCCCCCTCCCGCACGATGGCGGAAATCTCCAGGCGTCCCTCCCGGACCTCTCCGGCCCCGGCCACGACGAAGGTGGGTCCCTCCTCCTCTGAGGGGACCGTGCAGGAGAAGGCGTGGAGGGCAGGCTCCGCCGGAGGACCGACCTCCGGGGCCACGTTGGTCCGGGCCACGGGGTTGACGCCGTCCATCAGGA
>CAYRZX010000229.1:0-11424 GCA_964428665.1 uncultured Gemmatimonas sp. | reverse complement strand
AGGCCGTTAGCAAACCTTGGGCCATTCGTTACTGGAAAAAACTTGAAGATCGAGTGAGAGGAAGTATCGAGCTTAACCAGACGTGGGACATGGGCAGGCTGATCGACCTGGGGGGGGACTACTACAACGGGATGCCCGTCGACATGACGGCGCCGCTGCCGTCGTTTCAATTGCGGGAGCTGGACAAAGAGATGGAGAAGCTCTGCCAGGGCCGCGAGTACCGAAGTTATACCCAGGAGATACGAATGTGCGTGCAGGCCGGTAACTATCTCGAAACAGGGGCTCATCTGTACCCGGAGATGGAATCGATCGCGGACGTGGGCCTGGAACGGCTGTTTGTGTCTGCCGTGGTGCTGCACATTCCCAGAAAGAAGGATGAAAAGGTGACCGCCAGGGATCTCAAGGCGGAGCTGGAGCGTGTTGGAGAGGCGGTCCACCCGGGCAACGCCCTGTTGGTGGCAACGGGTTACAGCCGGTATGGTGACAAGGACCTCCGCTGCGAGAACACGCCGCATTTTAGCTATGATGCGATTGAATGGGCTGTCAATCACAAGCCCTCGATTATCGCTTCGGACATGGCCAGCTGGTATGACGGCGAGGAGAAACCCAGTTTTTGGCCGATGCTTCTGAGGTCCGGCGTGCTGGTCGCGGGGTCGTTGCTCAATGTCACGCAGATTGCCGTTCCGCGTATCAAGTTGATCGCCCTGCCCATGAAGATCCGGGAGGCGTGCGCCGCCCCCTGCCGGATGATCGCTGTGTTGCCGTCCGGCCGCCCTCAGCCGGCAAAGTGACGCTTCGTGAACCCAGAGATTCGGGTCCAGTACCTCGGATACCATCGGCAGACGTTCAAAAAGGTGACCTGTATGCGCGACGAACTTTTAGAAGGAGATTCGCCGTGGGCAATCCCGTGGTCTTGGTCCATGAGGGAGACACGAAACTGTATACGTTTCGGGGAAGTCCTGCAGAGGCCGGCAGGGCGCACGGGTCTCTTGATCCAGCTTTTGTGCAGATACGGCTTAAGGAGTGGCTGGAACGGCCTCACAACCTTGAGCACCCCTACTTCCGAAAGAATATGGCGTTCATGCGGCGGGAGTTCCCCGACTTCATGGAGCAGATGGAGGCTTACGGCGCAGCGGCGGGGATCGAGAACTTCGACCATACCTATTATCTGCACGTCTTTGATACCGGGCGCGCAGAGGACGGATGTTCCGCGTTTGGGATTCTGTTGAGGGACGACGGGCCGGCCATGTTGAGGACTTACGACCCTTCCAATTCCGCCGGAAAGGACTACTATCTGAAGGATCGCTTTCTGGCCGCTTTCCCTGACTGCAAGCCGCACGGATTTGTGGGGATGGGGGGGCATCACTTCTGCTTCGTCCATACGTCGGTCAACGATGCGGGGTTGATGGCGGGCTGGGCTTCAGGTGCCCCGAAATTTCACTGGCGCGACAACCCGGAACATGTCTATCTCCTGTTCATGGCCGGTCTAATCCCCCAGTATTGTGCGGATTGTGAGGATGTTCGGCATTTTATCAAGCAGTACCGGATTTCCGGGCCGTGGGGTCTTACGGGCGTGGCCATGGATGCCAGGGGGAATATGGTGGGACTTGAGCTGGAATCGGAGAACATCGCTTTCAGAGAGTTAGAAGACGGCATGGTGCTGGAAACGAACCACTGGCAGCATCCGGGCTTGCAGGTTCCGGCCAGGGCTGCGGTTCCGGACTTCTGGCAGAGCCCGTATTATTACAATTCGCAAAACCGGGTTCAGTATTTCGCATATTACCGGGAGGCATTCAAGAAGATGAAGACGTTGAATGAGTTCATGGATTTCTCGTTTGATATGCATGCTCCCGGGCGAATTTTGCAGGTCGAGGGTTATAACATTGCGAACTGGATTACCTCTCATGCCATCTTTATGACCAACAGAGACAGGAGGGTTCGAGTTCACGCCTATCCACTGGAAAAAGACCGGTATACCGAAGTCGTATATGCGGTGTGAACGAAGGAGGGCCGGGAAACCCGATAGCGGATCGGGCACGCGATTCGGTCCTTTGATGAGGACTTTGAAACGTGGAAGACCCTGAACTGAAAGACCGGAGGACCGGGCCTGTGCCTCAAGAGAGCGGGGCGCCAGGGGTGGAGATGCCTGCGGAGAGGGCTGGCCTGTCCCTTCGGGCCTTCCTGATCGGCCTGGTCCTGTGCGTCTTCCTGGGCCTGGCGCTCGATTACAACGAGATGGCGATCCGGGGCTCCATCCTGCACTGGTATTTTATAGACCGGGGCGCGCTCTTCGTCTTCCTCTGCCTGGTCCTGATGATCAATCCCCTCTTGACCCTCCTGCGCCGCAGATGGAGTCTCAGGCGGGGTGAACTGCTGGCCGTCTATGTGATGCTGCTCCTCCTCCAGCCTGCCTCGGCGACGGTCAGGCCCCTGATCGCCTACCTGACGGGGGCGTCCTACTACGCCTCCCCGGAGCGGCGCGACCTTCAAGCCGTGCTTCCCCACGTCTTTCCCTGGATGATCCCACAGGGAACCGAGGTGGTTCGGGCGTTTTACGAGGGATTGCCGGAAGGCGCCCCTCTGCCTTGGGAGGCATGGATCGTCCCCCTGGTAAGCTGGGGGACCTTTCTGATGGTCCTTTTTGGGGTGCTGATCTGCTTTGCCGTGCTGATGCGCAAGCAGTGGGAGGAGCACGAGCGGTTCGCATTCCCGCTGATGCAGGTCCCTCTGGCAATGGGAGAAAGAGGGGAAGGGAATGTCAGCCCTCTGTTCAGAAACAGTTTGATGTGGGCCGGATTTGCAATACCGCTTTTCATCGGTTCACTCAAGGCTCTGCACCAGTATTTCCACACCGTGCCTGAGATCAGCCTGTGGACACAGTTCTGGGTCTTCCGGCGGACCACCCCTGTGCCTGTCCGGCTCAGTTTTGCCATCCTGGGCTACACCTACCTGGTGAACCTGGACGTGAGTCTGAGCATCTGGCTGTTCAACGTGATTTCGAGGGTCATCCGTGGAATCATGGCCATCACAGGGCTGGAGCACACCGCCCTGTATGGGGTTGCCGGAGTGGTGGGACCTTACAGTTCTCAGGGGTCGGCCCTTCTGGCCTTTATGGGCATGGGATACATGCTGGCCCTGGCCGCTTACAGCCTCTATGTGGCACGGGGACACCTGGGGGACGTGTTCGCCACGGCCCTGGGGAGGCCTTCGAGGCTGGACGATTCCAGGGAAATAATCCCCTACCGGACGGCGTTGGCAGGGATTGCAGGAGGCCTGCTCTATCTGGGGTGCTGGCTCTATCAGGCGGGGATCTCACCCCCGCTAATCTTTTTTCTGTTCTTCACCTGTTTTGTCGTATTTCTCGTGATGGCCCGGATCGTGAGCGAGACCGGGTTTGTGGCCACCTACTCTCCGATGGACCCGCCGTCGGAGTTTGTGGTCTGTCTGGCGGGCTCTTCAGCCTTCAGCCCGGCCGGCCTGGTGACATTCGGCTTCAGTTACGGCTGGACGCTGACACGGTCCAACACGGTGATGGGGCACGCCCTGGGGGCGCTGAGGCTGGCCGGGGGGATCAGGAGGAAGCAGGGATTGATCTATGCGGTGGGGGCGGCTCTGCTCATCGGGTTGATGGCCTCAAGCTATGTCACGCTAAAGCTGGGCTACACGCGCGGAGGCCTCAACCTGGATAGGTTCTTTCGGGACTATTCCGTTCTCCCTTTCGATGCCTTCGTGGGCGGCCGAATTCTAGAGCCGAGCCCCATTTTTTTCAAGGGGTTTCTATACACCGGCATAGGGGCTGGCATCGCGGGGGTTCTGATGGTGCTGAGGACACGTTTTGTCTGGTGGCCGCTGCATCCGGTGGCGCTTCCGTTGAGTACAACCGCGTATACGGCTCTATTTTTTCAGCGTATTCCTGGCCTGGGGCATCAAGGCGCTGGTGTTGAAGTTTGGAGGGGGAGCGCTCTACAGAAAGACCCGCCCTTTTTTCATGGGGATCATTTTGGGGGAGGTGGCCTGTGCGGGCGGGTGGATCATCGTGGATTATTTTACGGGGATGTTCAGAAATATAGTCTTTGCCGAGTGATTCATAAAAGTTCCGCCATATGCGATGATTCTCAGGACTGTAGATGGAAGGTAGTAAGGATGCAACCCTCGACGTTTCGAGATCGCCAGATGGACCTGGGGGCATCGTTTACTTGTGGTTTTTATCTCCATCGTGGTTAAGAGAACAAGAAAGGCTTGATAATGGGTCAACAGACGTTCCGGGCGGGGGTAGCCCGACGTGTCATCACCCCGCCCGTGGGTGTGTCCATGTCCGGCTTCGCTCCCCGCGCGGCGGGAGACATCAAGGCGCATTACGTACACGACGACCTTTATGTGAAGGCCCTCGTCTTACAGGGCGGGGATCGGGCCGGGGCGTTCATTGCTGCCGATCTGACAGGTGTGGACGCGATCACCACGGCACGGATCCGCAACGGCGTAGCAGCGCAGACCGACCTGTCCCCCGAAGCGATCCTGATCTGCGCAACCCACACCCATTCCGGGCCGGCATTCTGTCCCGTTGGTTCAACTTATGGCCCGGATGAAATCAGCCGTTATACGGTGAGGGGGGACGGGACTGTACCGGCGTCCATGGGCAAGGTCACAGCGGTCACATCCTCAGCGCTCTGGGTCGGCGAGACAAACCTGGCCTGGAAGAAATGGTTCGTGGCCCAGGCCATCGAAACAGCGGTAATAGCCTGGCGTTCGTTGAGGCCGGCATCCGTGGCTTTTGGCCAGGCGAAGGTCGAGGGAGTGGCGAGTTCGAGGCGGGTGCTCCTTTCCGACGGGAGCTGGGGAGACCCGAGACGAGACCCAATTCCGGATGCTCAAGTCGTTTCGCGCAAAGAGATAGACCCACTGGTACGTCTTTTTCTGGTGCGCGAACAGAATACTCAGGCCCCACTGGCAGCGGTGATTAACTACGGTTCTCACCCCTGGATCTTCTGCGGATCGGGGATCTCGGCGGAGATCGCCGGTGCGACGGCCGATGCGGTTGCCTCAGCGTGGGCGTTCCCAAAGTCTGAACCTCCAGTGGTCCTCTATACCAATGGCCCGGAGGGGGATGTGAGTCTGATATGGAACATCGACGTAGAAAATGTCTGGAAGGTTCGGCCAGGAGAGGACCCGAGGGAGAGTCTTAAGCGGCGGGAACGCGGTTTTGAGCGGGAGCTGATCCGGTTGAGCAGGCGGCTGACAGATGGGGCGATGACGGCCATCGGCGGCGTCGACCACTGGGATTCCAAACCTGATCTATACGCTCGCCGACATGAAGTGGCGTTGCCGTTGAAGGAGGGATATCGCCCGCCGGCTGAAGTGTTGCTGGCCGACTGGCAGAAGGCCCCGCTGGAATCTCACCATTTAACGGAGATACAGATGTTGCAAGTTGGGGAGGGGGGAATCCTGGGGCTTCCGGGGGAGCCGTTTGCTTCGTTGGGGAGAGCGATTCGGGCCCGGTCGCCGTTCCAACATCTGCTGATCGCTGCCCTGGCGAATGATTTTGGCGCGATCAGCTATATCGGCGACCGGGAGGCATACGGTCTGGGAGGGTACGAAATCGCTTTTACGCCCATAGGTCCTGGGGCAGGAGAAACCCTGGTTGAGCACTCGGTCGCACTCCTCAACGCCGGGAAACCTTCCGAAACAGGGACTTCACGATAATCCAGAGGAGGAGATCATGGCGAAAAAGCTACGTCCAACGGAAGGCAAAAAAGGGGTTGCCTCCGGGAGTCCTGCCGGGATCTCCTCATCTTACAGGTGGACCTCCGTCACACCCCAGGCCCCTTTCGCGGCGCGGGATGGGGCGGGCGCACTGGTGTTTCGGGACAGGATGTGGTTGCTGGGAGGCTGGAATCCTCACGATAAGGTCCATTTCCCGCGTATCTGCAACAGTGAGGTATGGTCTTCCGCTGACGGGTTAAACTGGACCCTGGAAAACCCTCAGGCCCCCTGGGAGGGGCGACACACGGCAGGCTACGCGGTGTTCGACGGTAAAATGTGGATCGTGGGCGGAGATGCCAACCAGGGCCACTATCAGAACGACGTCTGGAGTTCGTGGGACGGGATCCATTGGACGCTGGTCAACAGTCGGGCGCCGTGGGGCCCCCGGGTGCTGCACTATACCCTGGTTCACGATCAGAAAATCTGGGTGATAGGTGGCCAGACCGTTCCCCAAATGGTTCCATCCGAACCGGACGAGGTGTTTTATAATGATGTCTGGAACTCCTCCGACGGCGTCACCTGGACCGAGGTGACCCGGAGCGCCCCGTGGCCCCCACGGGGGATGATCGGAGGAAGCGCCGTATTCAACGGCAGGATGTGGCTCCTGGGGGGGGGAACATACAATACCCCCGCAGTCCCCGTTCGAAAGCTTTATAATGACGTCTGGAGTTCCGTGGATGGCGTGGCGTGGGTGCGGCACGTCGAGTCCGCCCCGTGGCAGCGCCGGCTGTATCAGGACGTGGCCGTCTTCGACGGCAGGATGTGGGTGTTGGAAGGGTCCAATCTGAACGACGTGTGGCATTCTTCAGACGGCCTGAACTGGCAAGAGGCGCCCGGCACCCCCTGGGCGCCAAGACACGCCGCGAGCGTCTTTGTTTACAACGGTGGGCTGTGGTTGGTTGCTGGCAGCTGCGAAGGCGCCATGTTTTCAGACGTTTGGAGACTCTCTCCTGTGGTTATTTGGTCTTAACTGGCGTAGTCGGTGGCATTGGAGTCCGCTCCTGGCAAGATTTGGCCCAATATTTTTCGATATGTGTGAGATCAGGTGGCGATACGGCAAAAACCGCCATGGTGGAGGCCACGCTCAGGATAATTTGGTATGAGGCCGGTGAGAATCGGGGTTATAGGGTTGGGTAAATTCGGCGAGGTACACGTCCGGGCGCTTAGCCAGATGGCGGAATTTGAACTCGTCGCCGTCTGCTCGCGCTCCCCCGAACGGGCTGCCCAGGTCGCTGAGAAGTACGGCTTGCGTCGGTGGTATGCGGACGCGCACGATCTTGCGGCTGATCCGGAGATTGAGGCGGTCGACGTCGTGACCGAGGTGGGGCGACACGCCGAAGTCGTGCAGATTGCGCTGGCTGCGGGCAAACACGTCCTGGTCGAAAAACCGCTCAGCGCACGTCTGGACGAGACCGAAGCCGTGTTGCGCCTGGCGGAAGAGAAGCAACGCATCGTGATGGTCGGTTACATCGAGCGGTATGATCCAAGAAGGGCAATGATCCGGGAGCGCATCGCATCGGGCGAATTGGGGGAGATCGTATCCCTCTATGGCCGCCGTAATTGTGGGCGACGTTACCTGAGTATGCCGCGTTTTCAGCGTTTGCCGGTCATCGTCGAGCCGGGCATCCATACGGTGGACATGTTGCTCTGGCTGGCCGGGTCGCGAGTGGAGAGGGTCTACGCGGTTGGCCGGAGCCACAACGAGTGGGGCATCATCGACACCTGGTGGGCCACCCTGGAGTTCACAAGTGGCGCGGTGGGTGTGGTCGAGCAGGTCTGGCAACTTCCTGAAGGGGGTCCAAAGGATTGGCCCCAGGACAATTGCCTGGAGGTGATCGGCACGAAGGGCACAGTTCAGATGCGCGATCCGAACGATTCCTTCTGGGTCTGGACGTCTGCCAGGACGTGCAGTCCCGACTACTACCTGGTCCCAGAAGTGGTCGGACAGGCTACCGGCGCCCTGCGCAATGAACTTAACTACTTTGCACGATGCGTGTTGAACGGTGAACAGCCAACCATGGGCACACCAGACGAGATTCGCCATACGACGCAAGTAGCGCTGGCCATTGTTCAGTCGGCGGAGCAGGGTCGGGTGGTCGATCTTGAATGATCCCCTTTGAATAACTCCAATTCTTACGTGCGACACATGAGACGCTCCGTCATTCTGCCGATTTTCTTTCTGGTGTGGGCAGGTCGAGCCTTTGCCCAGGGGACTCCGGGCACCCCTGAGGTTGGAGCAGACAGCCTGGCCATCCTGGAGGCGCGCCTCAAGACATCGAATAGGGGGGTCGTGTCAGCGTCGGACTATGTAGCGCTGGGAGGGGCTTACCTCATG
Organism: uncultured Gemmatimonas sp.; assembly: GCA_964428665.1. Taxonomy (GTDB): domain Bacteria; phylum Latescibacterota; class UBA2968; order SICM01; family SICM01; genus SICM01. Next base: position 3,329 of record CAYRZX010000229.1, on the reverse strand, counting down.
CGAGGAGATCTCGACCGCGCCAGGGAGGCTTACGAAAAGGCCCAGGAGATCGACAAGCGGTCTACGGAGGCGCAATATGGCCTGGCCTGCCTCCATTTCAAGGAGGCCGGGAAACGGGGTGTACGGGCGGCGCTTTCCCATCGGCGAGCTTTCGCGGCAGTCCGAAAGCTCGTGGAGACAGCCCCCCAGTTTGCTCCGGCGTACCTGCTTTACGGCCTCTGCTGCGAGTGGCTAAGGGGCGACTATGAGCGGGCCATCGGCTACTACGACCTTTACCTGAAGATGCGACCCGAAGACCCGGATGGGCTGCAGGCCCTGGGCAGGGCCTGCATCGAGTTGAAGAGATACAGGCGCATTGAGGAAGCTGTGCTGCCGTACGTCGATCGACACCCGGAGGAGCACCGCATGTTGCCGATTCTGGGACAATATCTTCTGACGCACGGCAAGCCTGTGGATGCCTCCGAGGTATTTATGCGTTATGTGGAGAGGCTGAGTACGTCGGAACGGACATTGTACGAGGATATCCGGTGGGCGGCCTCTAAGGAGGAGATGGAGGACTACCGGAGGCTTTCAGGGGCAGAGCGCCCTGCCTTTTTGAAGCGGTTCTGGGCAGAGCGGGACGCGGACATTCTGACGGAAGTCAACGAAGGGCTGATCGAGCACTATCGCAGGGTCTGGTATGCCAGGACCTACTTTTCAGGGGGCGTCAAGCCGTGGGACCGGCGGGGAGAGGTCTATATCCGATATGGGGAACCCGACTATCGGGCTCGGTCCAACCGCCAGAGCGTCTCCCCAAACCCTGCGGTGCAGCGGGTGAAGGAGCGAATTGCCCAGCGTCTTTATGGGACGGAACTGGCGGATGAGGTCTACGTCGGACCTGTCTTTCCGGTCCGAAGCGGGAACCTGGCCATATCGGAGGATGTCCGGCCAGCGCAGGATTTGCCGGACACCAGATCGACCCCGACCTCCATCCAGACCCCAGAGGGGGAGACCGCAGACCCCGGCACAGCCATGCTGGCCGATCCCAATACCTCGACCTCACCCTCCAACCTCCCGGAAACGCCCCCCGGCATCACCTATGCCCCGGTGACCGTGCGGAATGACCAGAGTCTGGTGGGGTGGGAGTCGTGGGTGTATGTCAACATCGCCGGGGGGATCGAGGTCACGTTCACGGACGAGACGGGCAGCGGGGTTTACGATTTTGCCCCTATGCCCGCCCTGGACCTCCATCAGGAGGATGTCCTCAAGAGGACGGCAAGTCTGCTGGAGTTCTCCCCGAAGGTGGTGTTCGACCGATCCGTGGCCGTCACGCCGGTGGAATACCGGGTGGCGCGGGAGGATCTTAACCTTCCATTCTACTACGATACGGCGGACTTCAGGGGCACAGGAGGGGATACGCGCGTGGAGGTAGTCTACGGTCTGCCCACGAAGGAGATAGCGTCCTTCAAGGGGGGAGATACGATGGCCGTGGTGGTGGCGCGGGCTGTGGCCCTGGCTGCCAGGGACCACTCGCGGGTCTACCGTTTTCAGGATGAGACAGCGCTTCAGGGGCAGGGGGTTCTCAGGAAGGTAAAAGGGGAATTTATCCCGGATCTGGTCAGGCTGGAGGCGCCTCCGGGCGAGTATCAAATGGCCATCCAGATCAAGGACAAGGTGTCCGGACGGACGGGGCTTTACAAGCAGGACCTCAGGGTGAAGGCGTATGGAAGCGACCGTCTGCAGATCAGCGACATCTCCCTATCCTTTTCGATTCTGGACAGCGCGGCTGCGCCGCAGTTTCGCAAGGGGAACGTCTATGTGCTCCCGATGCCGAACCGCACCTACGCTGAAGGTCAAAGTGCAGCGGCGTATTATGAGGTTTACAACCTGAAGAAGGATGCGCGGGGGCACACCCGTTACAAGGTGGAGTATAGCATCCGGTCGGAGGTGGAGGAGGGCTACAGTCTTCTGAGCAAGACGGCTTCGACCTTCCAGAAGCTGCTGGGGGGGCGAAAACCGCAGGTGTCCGTCAGCTATGAGCAAGCCGGGACGGAGGAGAGCGACGCAGGGTATTTCACGCTGGACCTGAAGCAGGTGAAGCCGGGGGTGAATCGACTGCGGGTGACCGTGACGGACCTGGTAAACCAGGAGAAGGCAGAAAAGGAAGCCGCGTTTCGTTATGAGAGGTAGAGATCAAGCATGGCTCAAGAAGCCCCGGTTTTCTCGTGTCTACGCGGGTATAGAAACCGCTTCAGGTCGGGTGACTCGTCTGCAGATGGGAGTACCAGGGAAACCGTCGTTCCTGAGCCAACAGCACTGGTTAAGGTTATAGTACCGCCGTGCAGTTTTACGATCATCTCGCAGATAGAAAGCCCCAGCCCGGCGCCGCCTGTCTCACGTGACCGATCTTTCCTGACCCGATAGAATCGCTCAAACACCTTCTTCTGTTCAACTTCGGGAATGCCGATGCCCTGATCTCTGATCGTGATTTGAACGCCGCCACTTCCGTTGAAAGCGCCGTCCTGGTTTTGAATGTCAATTTCTATTGGCCGGCCTTCATCCGAGTATTTGGATGCATTCGAAACGAGGTTGAGAAACAACTGGGAGAGCAGGTTCCAATCTCCTTCAATCCTGTAAGATCCTTGAACTTTGAGCGCCAGGCCCTGACCTTTCAACGAACAGACGGCCCCCCAGTCCCTGGATTGTTCTTCGCAGAACTGTGACAGGTCGATGGGCGTTCTGGTGATCGACAGAGACGACGTATCGCTGCGGGCTAACAGCAATAAGCTGTCCACAATGTGGATGATGTGCAACGTCTCCTCTAAAAGGTCCGAGAGGATCTCGATGTATTCCTCTCTTTCTCTTTCTCTGGTCAAAGCAACTTCAATGTTCCCTCTCAGAATGGTGAGCGGTGTATGCAGCTCGTGAGCCACATTGGATGAAAAGTTGTTGATCTCGTTGTAGGACTTTTCCAGCCGCTCGAACAGGCCGTTCAGGGTTTCCACAAGGCTCTGCACTTCCGAATCTGCCTGAACCAGTTCGATGCGCCTGTCCAGGTTCCCCAGGTCCATCTCCCCCACCGCCCTCTGGATGGACAACACCGGCTGAATCATCCTGTTGGCCATCACGTAGGCAAGGCCTATCCCGAGAAGCATCACCACAATCAACGTCGTGGCAATGGTATCGTTCAGGCAAAATATATCCAGCGCCCCGGACCGTGTGGATCAGGGGGCGTCTGGACCCGCAATCCAGCTTTTTTCTCAGGTAATTGATGTAGACATCCACCACGTTGGAGCCGCGATCAAAGTCGATATTCCACACGTGGTCTGTCAGCGCGGCCCGGGTGATCA
>CAYRZX010000228.1:0-11434 GCA_964428665.1 uncultured Gemmatimonas sp. | reverse complement strand
CCGCGCGACCGGGTCGGGCTGATCGGGCCCAACGGGTCCGGCAAGACGACGCTGCTCCGCCTCCTGACCGGAGAGATCCAACCCGAATCCGGCGCGGTCGTCGCGCGGCAGGGGCTTCGGGTCGGCTATGTCCCTCAGGAGAGTCTCTCGTCGGGGGCGCGGCCGCTTGAGGAGGAGGTCTTTGCGGTCCACCCGGAGGTCGGGGCGCTCCGGGAGGAGCTGAGGGCGATGGAGCCCCGGCTGAACGAGCCGGTGATCGCCGCCCGTTACGCGGACCTGTTGAGCGCGTATGAGGCGCAGGGCGGGTTTCTGGCCGAGGCGGAGACAACGCGCGTGCTGGAGGGCCTGGGCTTCGACTCGCGGGAGCGGCTGCTCCCGACGACGCGCCTGTCGAGCGGGCAGCGGGCGCGGGCGGAGCTGGCGAAGCTGCTCCTGTCGCCCGCCGACCTGCTGTTGATCGACGAGCCGACGAACCATCTCGACGTCCAGGCCCAGGCGTGGCTGGAGGACTACCTGGCGCGCCTCGACGCGGCCTACCTGATGGTCTCCCACGACCGGGCCTTCCTGAGCCGGGCCGCGAGGCGCATCTTCGAGATTCGGAGAGGTAGACTGACGGTCTTCGAGGGGAATTACGAATTCTATCGCGAACAGCGCGCGCTCCAGGAGCGGCAGACGTGGGAGCGCTACGAGGCGCAGCAGAGGCGCATCGTCGCGGCCGAGCGGGCCGCGGAAAAGAGGATGCAGGTCGCCCGGCAGGTCGCGACACGCCCGAAGGGCGTGCGGGGAAACGACGACTTCTACCGGCGCAAGGCGTCCAAGGTCCAGCGCACCGCCCGGATTCTGCGGGAGCGGGTGACGCGCGAGCCGGAGATGCCCAAGCCCTGGGAGGAGGACCCCATTCCGGCCCTCGGCTTCCCGAACGTCGCGCGGACGGGCGACCGTGCCCTCTGTGTGGAGGGGCTGACCAAGTCCTACGGCGCGAAGCGTCTCTTTGAGGAGTTGACTTTCTCAGTGAGACGCGGGGAGCGGTGGGCGATCACAGGACCCAACGGGTCGGGGAAGACGACGCTGCTGCGCATCCTGCTCGGGGAAGAACGCCCGGATGTCGGACAGACGCGCTTCGGGGCGCACGTTAAAGTCGGGTATTACGCCCAGGAGGGGGAGAACCTGGACCCGGCGAGGTCGCCGGTGGCGCTGTGCCGAAGCGTCTATGACGACGAGACGCGGGCCAGGACGGTCCTGGGCTGTCTGAGGCTGCGCGGGGAGCGGGCGAATCAGCCGGTCGGGCTAATGAGCGCCGGGGAGCGGGGGAAGGTGGCCCTGGCGCGGCTGCTCCTGAGCGGGGCGAACCTGCTCCTGCTGGACGAGCCGACGAACCACCTGGACCTCGACGCGCGGGAGGCCGTGGAGGGGGCGCTCGCGCAGTATCCGGGGACAATCCTGTTCGTGTCGCACGACCGCGCGTTCATCGAGACCCTGGCGGATGAGGCGCTGGACCTCGCTTCGGGCCGGGGGTGAGAGGGGGATACGCTATGAGATTCTACATCAGGGACCCGCCCTGGCAGGAACTGGGAGACAAATCATTTCGGGGCTAAATTTTATTTTTATCTCAACCTGAAGCAGTGAGCAATGGACGTTGACCTGAGAAAAGTCCTGCACGAACGATGGGGCTGCCGGATTGGCGTTATCCATCCGGTTGAAGAGGAGGAGGGCAAGCGATTCTACAAGGCGGAGTCGGATCGCGGCCCCCTGTTCGTGAAGGCGCACGAGGACCGGGAGGGGGTTCTGGGCGACGTCCTCCAGGGACTGGAAGTGCAGGTCTATGCCGGCAGGCAGGGCATCCCGACGGTCCCGCCGCTGCCGACGACGGATGGAGGTCTCTACGCCAGGCTCCAGGGCTACGGGGTCGTAGTCGCGCCCTGGATTGAGCGCCGGGAGGTCGAAAGGGACCCCTTGCAATGGCGAGAATTCGGGAGGATCGTGGGCCGGCTCCACGCGCTCGACGTGCCGGATGGATTCGCAACACGCCTTGCCAGGCTGGAACCCCGCAGAACTCTAGAGGCTGTCCGGGATCAGTTCGCTCAGCGCAGGGACCGGGTCCCCGGCGAGTACCGGGCTCAACTGGATGCCTTATGGAAGACCGCCGAACGGCTCGACAACTTTCCGTCGGCCCCGCGCTGTCTCATCCACACGGACCTGGCCTGGGGCAATGTGCTCAGGGCGTTCGATGGTCGCCTGCTTCTCGTGGACTTCGAGGGGGCCGGCGTCGGCCCCGCGGTTGTAGACCTGGTGGAAGTCACCACCTACCTGTGCCGGGGACCCAGCGCCTCCGGCCCTTTGCGGGCGGACGCGGCGCGCGCGTTTTATGAGGGCTATGCCGAACACCGGCGGCTGACCTCCAACGAGGTCGATCTGTTTCCTCAGGCACATTTCTATCACCAGCTTTACTACCTGGCGAATTCGCTTGGCCGGGGAGATTACGATTTTATCCGTCGCATGAAGGCCAGGCTGCGCAACTGGAACGGGGGCGTTCTGGAGCAGTTTGCGGAGATCGCGATGGGCTGAAGGCGCGGGAATGAATTCCCGCGCTACGACACAAAGTCCGCTGAAGCGGACTCCTTTACATATCTCACAAGGACCAAATGACGGAAAGGCTACAGCGTGACGGAAATCTACAGCGATCCGCAGATGCGTCAACGAGTGTACGAGTTGCTGGACACCGCCTGGCCGGGAATTTCGGAGAAGATCCGGCTCGCCTCGGCAGCGGGAGCACACTGGCACGAGGTCTCCACCCCCTTTGTCCGTTTTGATGGGCCACGCGCCATCTCCCACGCGGGCGTCCTGGAAATCCCGCTGGTGGTTGATGGTGAGAGCCTCACTGTCGCCGGCGTCCACGCGGTCTGCACGCATCCCGATTATCGGCGTCGAGGTTACAGCCGGCAGGTGATGGAGGAGGCGCTTGCCTGCTGTGATGCGCGGTTCAAGACGGCCATCCTGACCACGGACGAACCCCTCCTCTACACCCGCTATGGCTTTCGGGTCGTCCCGGAACATCGCTTCGAGGCCGAAGTCCCGCGCGTTCAGAGGCGCAAGTCAGGATTCCGAAAGCTCTCGGACGCATCGCCCGCCGATGTCGCCCTGTTGCGCCGGTTGCTGCGCAGGCGAGCGCCCGTGTCAGATGTGTTGGGCGTGCTGGAGGCCGGGGAAATTTTTGTCATCAATGAAATTCTGAGCAGACGCCGGTTCGAGCGCATCCACTACGCTGAGGACCTCGACCTTGTCGCCGTCTATGAGGTGACAGGCCGGACCCTGCGCCTCTACGATCTCGTTGCTGCAGATATTCCCTCTCTGAAGGCGGTGGTCGCGCGCGTCACCGCGGACCTGGACCGGGTTGAAATCCACTTTACGCCGGATCGACTGCGGGTCGGGAAGGTCCTGGCGAGAGCCACGCCCCCCGGCGACTATTTGATGGTGAGGGGGCCGTTTGCGGTGGAAGGCCGGCCGTTCATTCTTCCGCCTCTGGCACGGTGTTAGGGGGTGGGCCTTATGCCTGAAGCCAATTTTCTTGATGGCCTGCCCGATCCCTGGTGGTTTGTCCATACGTATGACATTCGATGGATAGGGCCACCGGATGTTCTTTCCGGACATTCGGCGAAAGTGATCAAGATCCGTGATGAGGGGACGAAACGATGGCTTGTGGTGCGCCTATCCGACCCGGCGCGGATCGATGCGACCCGTCTGTCTCAGGTGCATCGGTTTCTGGAACACCTGAATAAACGAGGCGTGCGTACGCCCCTGCCGATCCGCACGCACGAAGGCCAGACGTATGCTGTTCATCGGGAGTCGGGCAGGCTGGTGGAGGTTTTCCCTTACGTCGAAGGCCGCCCGCCACAGGTGGGAGATATTTCGGATGCGCAGCGCGTCGCTACGGCCCTGGCGCAATTTCACAACGCCGGGCTGTGCTACGAGGACCTTCCTGACGAGGAGAGTTGCGACCAGAACCACGTAGCGCTGGAGCGGTTGCGGACGGACATCCGAAAAGCTATCTCTGTTTCGGCGGGTAAAGTCTTTGAGTCTCTGCTGCGCGAGTACGTGTCGGATACGGAGGACCTCATTGCGTCACTCCAGGCACTTCGTCCCGGTCTGGTGCACACCGGCCTGCACCTGGACGCCAGCCCGAACAACGTCATCTTTTCGGAAAGCGGTGACGTATGGCTCATCGATTGCAGCCACGCCATACGCGGTCGCCGGGTCTTCGACGTCGTGACAGCGACTTACTACATGGACCTGAGTTGTCACGCAAAACCCGGAGATCTCCGTCGATACCAGGACGTCGATTCGGCGCTGGAGTCCGCGTTTTTAGTCGCCTATCGGTCCGCCTGCGAACCCGCGTGGCGGGATGAGGAGACGAAGGTATACACGATAGAGCGTCAACTGATGCTGGTCCACGGCGCGGTCTACTGGGCCACCGAATGTCCGGATGCGGAGGCGATGCAAGAGCTTGTCGGGTTCAGAAAGCTCAAGGTGAGGTTTTAATGGTCTTTGACCTGTCAATGGATGCCATCTCCGACCTGGTAGGATTGGAGCGCGTCTCCAGCCTGAGCGTAGAACAACCGGCGCTCCCCTTCGGCGGTTTCACGGGGGATAAGGCGCTCGTCTGCCTGACGGCCCCCGATGGCACAGTGTGCAAGGTGATCCTGAAGCGCACCAGCCTGTCGTGGGCGCGGAAGGAGGTCAACGCCTACCGCGCATTGGAGGCCGCTGGCGCGCCGGTCGTCACGTGCTACAGTATGCGCGTCCTGGGTGACGACTGTGCGGTCGTGGTGATTGAGTATCTCCCGGTGGCGTCTGCCTGGCCCATTTCGCCCGATACACACCTGCGCTGGGCAGAGGCCCTGGCCCTCCTGGCGAAATGCCGTGCCCCTGCGTCCGCCGTCCTGCCGGAGGTTCGGTATACTCCTGAACACGACACCATCCTGGCCGGGATCGACGATGCTCTGACGTACTCCGACCCTGACCTGCGGGCGGCGCTATCATCTATTGAGACTGCCTGCTTCCGAGACCGTGTCCGGGCGAACCTGAAGGGCTTCCTGGCCGCTGTCGATGCCCTGCCGCGCGGCCTCACGCACGGCGAGGCCTACAGCATGCACATCGGACGCCGGACGCCGGACGGCCCCGTCCTCCTGTTCGACGTGACGAGCGCGGCCATCCGTCCGCGCTTCTTCGACGTGCAGGCGTTGATCGTGGACCACGGAGAGCCTTACGAGATCGGCGATGTGACGCCGGTGCTTCAACGATTCTGGGAGGTCTACGAGTCCAGCTTGCCCTGGGACGTGTTCCGGCGAGAAGTCGCCATGATCGAAGGGTTGATAGCTCTGAGGGGGATCGGCCTGCAGGTGCAACTCATGCGCAGAGGACTTGGAGAGGCGTGGCAGAACGAACGCGAGGCGCACCTCGGACACGTCAAGTGGGTTCGTCTGCACATCCTGAAGGCGGAGCAGGCGCTGGCAGAGTGGGAAGGATACAAGGATGGGATAAGGTAGGCGCTGGCGCTTTAGTCGGATTCAACGCTCGGCATCAAGGCGATGGAAACGCCTGTGTCCAGCAGGATGTCGAGGGCGACCTCTGCCATCGTCTCGTGTAGTTCTATGTTCCTCTCATCCTCAGAAGGCATTGGAATATAGGCATAGACAGTCCCCTCGTTTCCCGGCCCGGCGGTGGCCCTGGCGGCCAGGTCGGGATAGCGTTGAGACAGTGCATCGATGAACCGAATTGCCGCCCGACGTTCCGGGTGCGAGAGTTCAGAAAAATAGGTTCCGTAGCTGCGAGGGGCAACTTCTAACATAGTTATGATCTCCTCTGTTCAAACAACGTGGTCTTGATGTTTTCAACAAATTGTCTGGCCTTTTCGAGACTCTGTTCGGCAACTCTGGCGCTTGCCTGTCTGCTACCATAATCTGCCTGATGTCGCCGTGATTTCAGGTCTTCCAGCGTGCTCGCCAACCTGCGAGGAAAGACTTTTCGTCGGTGAATCAGACGACGGACAAATTCAGCGGCGACCTCTCCGTGATCCCAATACCTCCCTCGCCGTTGAAAGTCGGTAAGGGCAAGAAGGGCAGAGATGGCGGCTTGGAAGGCTGAAAAATAGGCCCGGCTTATGCAGGGATCGTAACCGCCGGACGTAAGATCACGTTCTGCTGCAAGTAGGTTCGCCTCGGCTTTGGAAAGATAGTCCTGCCACATACAGTTAATATTCGCTATTTCCTGAACAGTGTCAAGCTGAAAAAGGCGGGCCGCTTGTCTAAAGATATGAATATTGTGTTTGCGCTCAATCTCGGTTATATTAATGGCATCAGTCAAACCTGTACGATGGGACAGGTTGAGACCTGTCCCATTGGACGGGCGGGAAATCCGGCTTTTGTACGGTGCAAAGGGGCTTTGAGACAGGTATATTCAGGCGTGGGAATGGTGGGGGATCAGGGCTATTCTATGTGAACCCTTTCTGCAAAGGAGTGTCTCCCATGGCAGACAATAGATTCGAGGTCGCGCGCGCTGCGGCGCTCCCCGCAGAGGACGAGGTGGTCGGCGCAGTCCCTGCGCCCGCCCCCTCCGGGTGGAGCGATGTCGTCTACCACCGGCTCTGCCCGGCCGCCGAGGTGGCCGAGGGGGAGCCGCGCGCCTTCACGGTGAACGGGACGCACCTGGCGGTGTTCCGGCACGACGGCGGGTTCTATGCGGTGGACAACCGCTGCCCGCACATGGGCTACCCTTTCTCGAAGGGGACGGTGAAGGACGGCATCCTGATCTGCCACTGGCACCACTGGCAGTTCGACCTGAAGACGGGCGGCTGCTTCGTGGGGGGCGGGGACGATGTGCGCACCTTCCCGGTGGAGGTGCGGGACGGGGACCTGTTCGTGGGGATCTCCGCCGGAGAGCAGGAGGAGGCGCGTCGGCGAATGGTCGCTCGCGGGGAGCGGGCGCTCCAGCAGGGGCTCAAGGACGCCAGCTCGTTTCTGATCGCCAAGGCGGTGACCGCGCTGAGGTCCGCCGGGGCCACGCCGAAGGATATCGTCCGGCAGGGCCTGCTCTACGGCGTGACGCGCACGAACGAGGGGTGGTCGTCGGGGGTCGCGATTCTGACCATCGGGGCCAACATGTGGGACGAGGTGGACCCCGAGGATCACAACCTCTTTCTGGTGCACGGCCTGACGCAGATCGGCAGGCGCACGGCCGGGCGGTCCAACCGGCGCCGGCAGTTCCCGCTGCCCGGCGCGGAGACGCACGACGTGGACACGCTCAAGCGGTGGTTCCGGAGGTTTGTGGACCAGCGGGACGTGACCGGGGCCGAGCGCATCTTGATGACCCTCTCCGACCGGGGGTATCCCAAGTCCGTGATCGCGGACTTCATCTTCACGACGGCCACGGACTCCTACTTCAAGGGGGACGGGCACGCCCTCGACTTCGGGAACAAGACCCTGGAGGCGCTCGACTTCATCGACTGGGAGGGGGCGGTGGAGGTCCTCCGGCCCATCGTGATCGACCTGATCGTCCGGGACCGGCACGAGGAGACGGCCCTCTGGGCGGAGAGCGTCCCCCTGCTGGAGGATGTGTTCGCCCGGCTGGACGAGGTCTGGGCGGACAATCAGAACCGGAGGGCAGGCTTGGACATCTCCGCCTTCGCGCAGACGCTGCTGGGGGAGGACCTGCGGGCCGTGGTGTCGGCGGTCGAGGCGAGGCTCCGGGAGGGGGCTTCGTGCACGGACATCTGCCGGGCGCTGACCTACGCCGGGGCGATCCGGACTGCGCGCTTCCACCTCAAGAACGAGGGGGACTGGCACGCGGTGGCCAACCTCTACTCCTACGCCCACGCGCTCTACCGGGCGTTCCACATCGCGCCGAGTCGGGACCTCCTGAGGGGGATCTTCCACGGGGCGGTCTACACCAATCTGATCCGGTGGCTGAACATGCCCGCCGCGCGCGTGCCGAGGCCCGGCGAGGGGACGGGGGAGCGGTACAAGGGGCCGGGGCAGATGCTGGACCGTCTGCAGGAGTTCGCGGACTTCCAGAAGGTCTACGAGGCCGAGCTGCTGGTGAACCAGTATCTCGCGGAGGGGCACGATGTCCCCCGCCTGCGGCGGACGCTGACGCACATCCTGCTGCGGGAGGACGCGGAGCTGCACATGTTCCAGGCGCTGGAGGCCGCGTACCGGCACTACGACCTGTCGAAGGACGAGGAGGAGAGGCGCATCCATCTCTTAGCCGCCACGCGCTACATCACGGCGCAGAAGGTGATGAAGGGCATCCTCTGGTCCACGGAGAACGCCGAGCGGTTGCAGAGAGGGGAGTTGTTGAGCGAGAGGGAGGACGACAACTAAGGGAAGTCAGAACGATGAGCGATGAACGAGAAGCAGAACTGGGCTGTGGTTTTCCTTCATCGTTCATCGTTCTGCGTTCATCGTTTATAGAGGGAGGTCTTTGTGGGCGTTCGGGTCAATCGGGTCAAGCAGATTTTGAAGCAGGGGGGGACGGTCTACGGGAGCGCGGTGCGGCTGCCGGAGCCGGGCCTCGTGGAGATGGAGTCATAAAAAATGAGAAAGCCACCCTCACATCCCTGTTCAGGCGGCTTTCTATTGAGACGGCATCCTCGCTCCTGCGTGTGTTCACGTCTCAATGCGTCATCTTCGATCTCAGTGTCTATCCGGGGATAAGGCCCTGTTCTCTCCGGTAGAGCCTGGCCCTGTGAACGGGGGTCCCCATCTCGTTTTCGAGGTAGACCTTGTAGGGCTGGCCGTTCACCTTGCGGTACTCGTATCCCATCACTCCCCGTTTGAGGAGGGTGGAGAGGGTCTGAAGGAAGGCCTGCTGGTCCTCCGGGGACATGCCCTGCATCACCGCGAACAGGTTGCCCATTCCGCCGGAGCCGGCGTCCAGCACCTGGTCCAGGGCGTCAAAGGGGTCGTGTCTCCGTCTGCGCCCCGGTTTTTCGTCTTCTTCGGCATCGAGGGCCGCGATCAGGCGGCGCAGGTCGTTTCCGCGCCTGGCGGGGCCTCCGCTCAGGAGGCGGTCCATCGCCGACAGGCCTTCGGGCGAGAGGCGGTCGGCGACCTTTCCAAAGATCCGGTAGCGGAGGTCGAGCCGGTCCGAGGCGCTCTCAGGGGGTGTTTTCCGAAGATCGGCCCCGGGCGTCCCCTCCACCTCCTGGGTCTGCTGGATGCGGGCCTCGAACGTGTCCGGGATGGTCATCGGATTTCAGGGATCGGTTTGCGGAGAGAGGTTGCCAGCAACAGGGCAAGGCCCAGGACCCCCAGCGTGACTCCAAAGAAGAACCAGGGTTCCGGTCGGCGGCGCATGTCTGAGGCCATGTGGGCGCAAAGGAATCCGAGAGCAATATGGATATTCAGCATTATCAAGATGATCCATCCCATCTTAGACCTCCGCACGGGACTCGCTATTTAGAGTTTATATGTTGTATACTTTAGTATCATCTGGTCTATATATCGGTTGGTTCAGAGATCTCTTGAGAAGAAAAAGTACGAAAAAGTAATTTTTGGGATAGAGATTTTAGCTGAGAGAGGGTCTTGCGTGGTCCTTCGGGCAGGCGTCGGAAAGAGGGACATCACCCCCCCGGTGGGGACGCCCCTGGCAGGGCGCCCCAGGGCGTATCTTAGCCACAGCGTCCACGATCCGCTCCGGGCGAAGGCGATCTATCTGGAGTCCGGGGAGACGCGGGCGCTCCTGATCAGCGCGGACCTGATCGCGCTGGAGCGGGCGTTTTCGACAGGGGTCCGGGAGGCGATTTCAGGGTATCTGCGGATGCCGATAGAAGCGGTCGTCCTCTGTGCGACCCACACCCATTCCGGGCCCAGTGTGGGGTGGTCGCCCTGGGAGGGGCAGGGGGCTTATGAGGAGGGCCTGATGCGCAAGATTGCGGAGGCCGCTCAGGAGGCCCAGGCGGCTGCGGCCCCGGCGTCGGTCTTCTATGCGTCGTCCCGGCGGGAGGACCTGAGCCACAACCGCCGGTTTGTGACGCGGGCGGGCCCTGTGGTGACCCATCCGGGGCCGGAGGACGGGGCCTTGCGCCCGGACGGGCCGGTCGACCCGGAGATTCAGGCGGTCCTTGTGACAGGCGAAGGGGGGCGCCCTGTAGCGGTCCTGGTGGGGTTCGCGTGTCACCCCACGGCGATGGGGTGGAAGGAAGGCGCGATCTCGGCGGACTATCCTTACTGGATCGAACGGGAGGTCAAGGGGGCCTTTGGCGACCGCGTGGAGATGCTGTTCTTCTCAGGCGCGCTGGGGGACGTGGGGGAGGGGGGGGACTGGCGCAGCAGAGGCGGGGCGTTGGGGACAGGGCTGGCCGGCAGGATCGGGGGGGAGATCGGGCGGGAGGTCGTTCAGGCGCTGAAGGAGAGGAGGGTGGAGGTCGCTCCTGAACTCGTCACGGCGCACACGCAGGCGCGTCTCCCCACGATAGACATGGGGCCGGAGCGGCGGCGATGGGCGGAGGAGGTCCTCAAGACCCCTGAGGGCCGGCCCGGATGGCAGGTCCGGGATGCCCGGATGGTCCTGGAGATGCGGCGGTCCTGGCCGGAGGAGGTCGAGACGGGGTGCCCGCTGGTGGCCGTGGGGGAGCTGGCCTTCTACGGGATTCCGGGGGAGCTCTTCTGCTGGTACGGGATGCAGCTGAAGGCGCGCTCCCGGTTTCGCCACCCCTTTGTTCTGGGTCTGGCCAATGACAGGGTCGGATACATCGCGGACCGCGTCTTTCCGACCAAAGACATCTTCGACGCGCCGTTGAACTTTGCGGATCGGCGTCCGGGGGAGAGGGACGATGCAGGCGAGCGTCTGGTGCGCGCTGCGCTGAGGCTGGCGAACAGTTAAGACACAGGAGGCGGACGGTGCTGACCCAGAAACAGATCGACTTTTTTCGCGAGAACGGCTTCATCCGGCTGGAGCAGGTTTATCCGCCGGACGAGTTGCAGCGCATGAGCGACGAGCTGGACTACATCATCCAGACCTTCGCGACCTGGGGGGCCGCCTGGCGGGGGCCGTGGCGCAAGCACTACGTAAAGGACGAGGAGGAGGACCGGAAGGCCACGCTCGTGGCCATCCACGAGCTGCAACACTTCTCGGCGGCGTGGATGCACGCTGTGACGAAGCCCGGCCTGGCGGATGCGGTCGCGACGCTGATGGAGGCGGACGCCCTGGAGCTGCACCACTGCACGCTGCACGCCAAGCCGCCCGACGTGGGCGCGCCGTTCCCAATGCACCAGGACGTGCCGTTCTACGAGCACTCGGACGGGCGCTACATCGACGCCCTGGTCCACTTAGACGACGCGGACGAGCGGAGCGGGTGCATCAAGTTCCTCAAGGGGAGCTACCGGATGGGGCCTCTGAAACACATCCTCGGCCCGGACACGGCCCCGCACCTGCCGAC
>CAYRZX010000227.1:0-11438 GCA_964428665.1 uncultured Gemmatimonas sp. | reverse complement strand
CCCGCAGCCGGAGCCGCTCCTCCTCCACCCCCCGGTTGAGCCTCCAGTCCGTGTATTCGACCCGGACCTCGTCCTCCCCCTGAAACAGGGCGATCCGCCTGGGCAGGACCACCCCGTCCACCTCCCGGTAGCCCGACATCTCCCGCCGGGCGACCAGCGCCCCCTCCCGGTCGTAGACCTCCTCCCTGGACAGCGTCAGGCTTCGCGCATCGAACGTCAGCCGCCGCGTCCCGGATGCCCCCCGGAGCCGCACGACCAGCCGGTCCCCCTCCCGCTCAAACCCCTCGACCTGGCCCGGATCCCCCGCGACCACGCCCAGCATCGCCCGCCAGGGCGCCCACGCCCTCAGGTCCACGCCGATGATCCGGCGCAGCGCCGCACCGTCCGCCCGCCCCTCGTAGAGGTCGTTGCTGCGGGGCAGGAAGACCCGGAGACTGTCCCCCGACGCCACCGCCGTCACGAGGCGCACGCCGATCGGCCCCGTCACGTCCACCTTCAGGTCGTGGGGACGCCGGAACAGGACCAGGGCCGACCCCCTCTGCCGCACCCCCTCGAGACGCAGCGAGATCCGGGCCTCCCCCTCGAACGACCGGAGCCGGGCCACATCCCCGGCGGCGATCTTCAGAAGATCATCGGCGGTGTCAGCGGGGAGATGACGCCGCAGGGCGCCAGGCCCCGCGCAGGAGAGGAGGAGAAAGAAAAGGAATACAGGAGACAGAATACAGAATACAGAATGAAAAGCCCTCGCCCACCCCCATACCCCCTCCCTCTCCCAACATTGGGAGAGGGAGGGGGTGATAAGCGCCTGTCTCCAGGCCTGGGGGAGGGTGAGGGCCTGTCTCCTGTCTCCTGTCTCCTGTCTCCTGTATTCTGCTCTTTGCCTTCTACCGTTCGCCATGTCTACGGCTTTTGAGAACTCTTCTGCAGGACATTGCGCTTGGCCTCGATCTTCCTGTCCCCCGGCCTGGCGTCGAGGGCCTTCTTCCAGGCATCCAGGGCCTTGTCGATGTTGCCGAATTTCTGCGCGTTGTCCCCGATGTGGTCCCAGATCACGGAGATACTCTCCCCGTCGGCCTTCCGGCGCAACTCCGCCTGGATCGCCCGGTCCAGCAGCTCCTCCGCCTCCCGGTAGCGGCCCATCTGGTAGTAGGTCCATCCCAGGCTGTCCAGAAAGGCCCCGTTGTCCGGGTCCAGGGCCAGGGCGCGCTTGACCAGCCCCTCCGCCTCCTCGAGGCGGGCCTGGATGCCCTTCTCGGCGAACATGTAGCCGAGATAGTTGAGCGCCTCCGCGTGCTGCGGGGCC
The DNA here is from genome assembly GCA_964428665.1 of uncultured Gemmatimonas sp. Lineage (GTDB taxonomy): Bacteria > Latescibacterota > UBA2968 > SICM01 > SICM01 > SICM01. The sequence goes on along the minus strand of CAYRZX010000227.1, from coordinate 10,135 downwards.
AGGTTGATCAGCTTCTGGAAGACGGCCACCGCCTCGTCGAAATGCCCGGCCCGCTCCAGGCTGCTGCCCAGGCTGAACAGGGCGTCGATGTAAAACGGCGTCTCTTTCTGGGCCTTCTCGACTAAGGCCCGGAACGTCTGGATCGCCTCCTCCCACCGCTTCTGACGCTGCTGCACCAGCCCGACGCCGAACCGGTAGCCGAGGTTGTCGGGATGGAGCGCCAGGGCCTTCTGAAACGCCTCCGCCGCCTCGTCTAACTTGCCCGCGCTGATCAGGGCGCGCCCCAGGTGATACAGAACGTCTCCATTCTCAGGGAAAAGCCCGTTCGCCTTCTGAAGCATCTCCACAGGCCGCTGGAAATCCCCCTGCGCCAGATGGGCGCTGGCGGCGGTGATCCACTGCTCGGCGGAGGGCTGGACCTCGGAGACCAGCAGATCGAGCGTCCGCGCCGCCTCTCGGAACAGCCGGGCGGAGAGGAAGGAGCGGCCCAGGGCGAACAGAAAGGCCGTGTCAGGAGGGGCCTCCCTGAGCGCCGCCTCCAGGAGGGCCTCGGAGCGGTAGAGGGCGGGCAGCAACTGCTGAATCGGCCCATTCTCCTTGAACCCCACGCGCGTCACCGCCTGCCGGCACGTCTGCGCAGCGCCCAGAGTGTCCTTCCGGGCCATCTGGACCAGGCTGAGGACGTGCCAGGCCTGTTCGACGCCCGCGTCCTCCTTCAGGATCGCCCGGCACTCCTCCTCGGCCCTGTCGAACGCCTCCGCCTCCGCGTACTGCCGGACGACGATCAACCTCGTGTTGACCGGCAGGTCCGGCACGCGCCGCAGCCGGTCGAGCATGGCAATCAACTTGGCGCGCTGCCCCGTCCGCTGGTAGATATCCGACAGGCGGGCGTAGGCGTTCATGTCCTGGGGGTCCAGGACCAGGATCGACTCCAGCTCCACGGCGGCGGCCGAGTCATCGCCGGCGCGCCGCAGGGTCTCAATCACGAGCCAGCGGAGCCCCACAGAGGTCGAGTCGAGGGACACCGCGCGCCGCGCCGCCTCCAGGGCGGCCTTCAGGTTATTGGCGCGAAGGTGGTTCTCAGCCAGCACCCTGTAGAGCGTGGCGGAGGTGGAGTCGAACGCCACGGCCCGCTCCAGGTCCTCTGCCGCCAGGGCGTGCTGTTGGCGCAACTCCTTCACCTTCGCCGAGATCAGATACCCCATTGCCTCGCGACTCACCGGCCTTTCAGCCGTCGTGTCCGGCCCGGAAGGGCGGGCGAACGCGAGGTCTCCCCCTGCGAAGAAGGCCAGAACGACGATCAGACACCAGAACTTTCGCACGTTTTTATCCTTATATGAGGTGTGCAAGGAATATACCCGAAACGCCTTACCCTGTCAAGCGGGGGAACTTTCATCCTTCATCCCTTCGGGTCCAGGGCATCCCGGAGCCCGTCCCCGAGCAGGTTGAATGCCAGCACGGTCAGCAGGATCGCCAGGCCGGGGAACGTCAGCACCCAGGGGGCGCTCAGGATGAAATCCCGACCCCCGCTCAGCATGGCCCCCCACTCCGGCGTCGGAGGCTGCGCCCCCAGCCCCAGAAAGCTCAGACCCGCCGCGTCCAGGATCGCGCCCGCCATGCCCAGAGTCGCCTGCACCGTGAGCGGGGCCACGCAGTTGGGCAGGATCGCCGTCAGGATGATCCGGGCGTCCCTCGCGCCCAGGGCGCGCGCGGCCGTGACGTAGTCCTGCTCCCGGATTGACAGGACGGACGCCCGCACCAGCCGGGCGTACTGCGGTATGGACACGATCCCCACCGCAAGCATGGCGTTGTTCAGGCTGGGGCCGAGCACGGCCACGACCACAATGGCCAGGAGGATGCTGGGGAAGGCCAGCATCAGGTCCATCAGCCGCATCAGGACATTGTCCAGCAGCCCCCCCCAGTAGCCCGCCGTCAGGCCGACGGCAGTGCCCACCACCAGGGCGATGGCCACCGCCGCCACCCCGACCCGCAGCGAGACGCGGGAGCCGTGCAGGACCCGGCTCAGGATGTCCCGCCCGAAGTCGTCCGTCCCGAACCAGTTCTTCGCCGACGGCGGGGAGAGACGCCCGTAGAGGTCCTGGGCCAGGGGATCGCGCGGGGCGATCCACGGCGCAGCCGCCGCGATCAGCAGGAACAGGGCGAGCAGCGCCCCCCCGGCCACGGCCAGGCGGTTCTTCCGCAGACGACGCCAGAGTTGATGTAAGCGGTCAGGCATAAAAGATCAACGATGAACGCGGAACGATGAACGCTGAAGTAAAAGCGTTTTGTTTTTCGTTCAGCGTTCATACTTCATCGTTCATACTTGATTCTCGGGTCCAGCCACGCATACAGCACGTCCGCCACCAGGTTGATCAGGACGAAGACCGTGGACAGCAGGATGACCCCCCCCTGCACGGCCCGGAAGTCGCGGGCCTCCACGGACAGCAGGAGCCACCGCCCCACCCCCGGCCAGGCGAAGATCGTCTCCGTGATCACGGCCCCGCCCAGCAGGTAGCCGAACTCCAGGCTCAGCACCGTGAGCACCGGAATGAAGCTGTTCCGCAGGGCGTGCTTGAGGATCACGACCCACTCCGACAGCCCCTTGGCCCGCGCCGTCCGGACGTAATCCTCCCGGAGGACCTCCAGCATGCTGGACCGGGTCATCCGGGAGATGACCGCCGTCGGGACCGTGCCCAGAGTCACCGCCGGCAGGACGAGGTGCCAGAGGGCGTCCCCGAACGCCCGGAGGTCCGCGGAGAGCAGACTGTCCATGAGAAGCAGGCCCGTGACGGGCGGGACGAAGACGTCCGGGCTGACCCGGCCTGAGATCGGGAACAGCTCCAGCCTCGTGGAGAACAGGAGGATGAGGATCAGCCCCAGCCAGAAGATCGGCGCGGAGACCCCCACGAGCGACGCCGTCATCCCCGTGTAGTCCAGCCAGGACCCGCGCCGCACCGCGGACAGGACGCCCGCGCCGATGCCGAAGACCGACGCGAACAGCATGCTCGCCAGGGTCAGCTCCACCGTGGCCGGGAACCGCCTCTTCAGCTCCTCCGAGATCGCCTCGTGCGTCTTCATGGACCGCCCCAGGTCCCCCCGCAGCAACCCGGCCAGGAACCGTCCGAGCTGGACGTGGAGCGGCTGGTCCAGACCCATCTCCGCCCGCAGCTCGGCCAGGCTCTGCGGGCTGGCCCGCTCGCCGAGCATGACCTGCGCCGGGTCCCCCGGCACGAGATGGATCATAAAAAAGACGACGACGACGATGCCGAGCAGGGTGGGGATGAGAGAGAGGAAACGCTGGAGGATGAAGGAGAGCATAAGGGTCGCGTCTGACGTAGGGGCGACCGGCCGGTCGCCCCTACGGGTTCACAATCTCCGTGCCGAAGAAGTGGAAGCTCCCGGTCGGGTGGAGGTGGAAGCCCCGGACCCGCTTCCGGAAGGCCGCGGTCTGCGTCGTGTGGACGAGAGGCGCCCAGGGCGCGTCCCGGCCGACGATCTCCTGCGCCTTCCGGTAGAGCGCCGTGCGCCGGGCGTGGTCGCCCACCTGCCGGGCCTCCACCAGGACCTCGTGCAGCTCGTCGCTCCGGTAGAAGGCGATGTTCTGCGACGGCCTGCTCATGGCCCCGGTCTTGTCCAGCAGGACGTAGAGGAAGTTGTCCGGGTCCCCGTTGTCCCCGATCCAGCCCAGCAGGGCCATCGGGTGATCCCCGTTCTCCACCTTGTTCAGGTAGGTCCCCCACTCCCACGTCACGATCCTGGCCCGGACCCCCACCGCGCTCAGGTCCGCCTGGATCGCCTGGGCGATCTTGAGCGGCTGCGGCATGTAGGGCCTCGGGCTCGACATGGCCCAGAGCTCGGTCTCGAACCCGTTCGGGAGCCCCGCCTCCGCCAGCAGCGCCCTGGCCCGGTCAGGGTCGTAGGCGTAGCCCGGCGCGTCGTCGTTGTAGCCCCACATCACGGGCGGGATCGGGTTCTTGGCCGGGACCGCCAGCCCCTGGAAGAGATTGTCCACCAGGGCCTGCCGGTGGACCGCGTGGTTCACGGCCCGCCGCACCTGGACCCTGTCGAACGGAGGCCGGTCCATATTCATGGCCAGGTAGCCCACGTTCATGCCGGGCTGCGACATGAACTGCAGGTTCGGGTCCTTCTGAATCTCCGGCAGAAAGTCCGGGATCAGGTTGTCCATCCCGTCGATGGTCCCCTTCTTCAGCTCCAGCAGCCGGACGGTGTTGTCCGGGATGCACCGGAAGATCAGCCGGTCCAGCTTCGGCGCGCCCCGCCAGTGGTCCGGGTTGCGCTCCAGCGCGATCCGGTCGTCCTTGATCCACCCCTTGAACCGGAACGGCCCGGTCCCGCACGGGTTCTTGAAGTAGTCCTTCCCGTGCTTCATCACGGCCGTCGGGCTTACCACAGCGCAGAAGTTCATGGCCAGGTTGGACAGGAACGGGGCGTTGGGCTGCTTCAACTCGATCACGACCGTCCGCGCGTCCTGCGCCCGCACCTCCTTCACGATGTCGCTCATCGACATCGCCTTCCAGTACTTGAACGCCCCCTCCACCTTGTGGGCGGGATGCCCCTCGTCGTACTGCCGCCTCAGCGAGAAGACCACGGCGTCGGCGTTGAACTCGGTCCCGTCGTGGAACTTCACCCCGCCCCGGAGATGGAACGTCCAGGTCAGCCCGTCCGGCGAGGACTCCCACGACTCGGCCAGCCCCGGCTCCAGGTCCGTCGACTCCTGTCTGTACTGCACCAGCGTGTCGTAGAGATTGTCGCACACCTTGAACGACTCCCCGTCGTCCTCCAGCGCCGGGTCCAGCCCCACCGAATCCCCCCCTCGCCCCATCACCAGGACCCGTTCGTCCCCCTGCCTGCCGGCGCAACTGAACAGGGTCAGGGTCACTGCACAGCACAGGATCAGCGCGTTGCGAACCATCCGACCTCCATTCCGTCCGAAACAGCCCTTCCGAGCCTCAATCCCAAAACCTGAAAACATATAATAGAACTTCGTCCCCCAAATGGCAAGCGAAAAGCATACACACCGTCGTCGGGAGTTTTTTCTTGACTTCGCCTCTTTTCGTGTGTACTCTATCTATCCGGGCCAGGAGCAGACTGCGCTCCGGGACAATTTTCGAAAAGGAGACCTCCGATGGCGCTGAAATCGAGACAACTGAAGTCCCCCCGGCCTGTCCGACGCCGTAAGAACGCGGCCCGACAGGACGAAGCGAAGAGGGCGACAAAAGAACTGACCGGGGACCCTTCCGCTATGGCCTCTATCGCCAGAGGCGAAGCCGATATCGCCAGGGGCCGAACGGTGGCCTGGCGGGACGTCCGCCGGGACTGAGCCAGGGCTAAACCATGTATCAGGTTCGGCTCTCAGACGAGGCCTTCAAGGCATATAACAAACTGAAAAGGCGATCATCAGACCTTGCAAAGGTGAACAGGGGCTTGGAGATCATTGAACAGGCCCCATTTTTCTACCCCGGACACGTCATCCCTTTAAAAGGGCCTTTGACCGGCAAGCACAGATGCAGAGTTTCAGAGTGGAGAATCATATATACGGTCTCAAAAACAGACAGAGTTGTGAATGTGGAGACCATCATCAAGAGAGATGAATCTACCTACTGAGGAGGACGTGGATGTTCAAGGTCTCTTACGACGGCAAGAACAAAAAAGTCCTGTGGCAGGAGATGTGGCGGCACGAGTTCCTGGAGGCCCTCAAGCACGACCCGGTCGTGATCGTCCCCACCGGCTCCATAGAGCAGCACGGCCCCCACTGCCCCATGGACGTGGACATCGTAGGCCCCTTCTACATGGCCGTCCGCACGGCCCAGCGCGTGAACGACTTCCCCGTGATCGTGGCCCCGCCCGTCTGGTCCGGGTTCACCCACTACAACATGGGCTTCCCCGGCACGATCAGCCTCCGCATCGAGACCTACCTGAACCTGGTGGGCGATGTCTGCCGGAGCATTTGCGCCAACGGCTTCAAACGCATCGTCGTGATCAATGGGCACGGCGGGAACGACGCCCCCAACCGCGTCGTGATGAACACCGTCTCGGAGGACAACGTCTTCATCGTGGCCTTCAGCTGGTGGACGGTCGTGACGCAGGAGATGAAGGCGTGGAGCGAGGCCGACGCCGGGAGCGTGGGCCACGGCGGGGAGTGGGAGACCTCCGTGCAACTCTATCTGAGGGATTACCTGATCGACAAAAGCAAGATGAACGCGGACATCTTCCCCAACCCCTTCAGCCCGGAGCTGCGGCACTTCGCCGGGTTTGCGGAGCGCCGGCGGGACACGCGGGACATCACCGGCACGATGGGCAACAGCCTGGTTGCCAGCGCGGCCAAGGGCGAGCGGGTCTTCAACCTCGTCGTGGACCGCCTCGAAAAGATGGTCCGGGAGTACCACGCCCAGCCCGTGCGGGACTACCGGGAGTTCGGCACGCATTGTCCGTAGGGATGCCTATGTCAGCCTCTAACGCCAGGTCCGACTCCGACCGCCGCGCGGCCCGCGACCGCCGCACCGAGGACTCCTTCACCGTCGCGGGGTTCCAGCAGCTCCTCCGGACCCCTGAGGACCTCGCCTATCTATCGGAGATGATCGACAGCCGGAGGGACGCCCCCAAGTCGGATGACCGGGGCCTCCGGTGGGTGCTCTCAAAGGACCGCGCCACCGGGGAGCGGAGGCTGATGCGCGACCGCCGCCGCCTCGAAGACCGGCGGCGCAGGGGCGCGGCCATGTCCGCCCTCCTCAGCGCCGGGACCCTGATCAACTCCTCCCTGGAGTTCGGGGAGGTGATCGCCTCGGCCATGGAGGCCCTGTCGAAGGTCATCCACGCGGAGGCCAGCTCCATCATCCTGCTCGACCCGGCCACGGACGAACTGATCATCACCGAGGCCACCGGCCCCAAAGCCGACGCCGTGCGCGGCCTCCGATTCAAAAAGGGCCACGGCATCGCCGGATGGGTGCTCGACAACGCCCAGCCCCTGATCGTCCACGACGTGCGGAGCGACGCCCGCTGGTTCGAGGGCATCGACCTCTCCGCGGACTTCGAGACCCGGTCCATCATCTGCGCCCCCCTGCGCGCCCGCGACCGGCTGCTCGGCGTCGTAGAGCTCCTGAACAAGGAGGGCGGCCAGCGGTTCGACGAGTGGGACCTGAGCCTGCTCCAGGTCTTCGCCAACCAGGTCGGCATCGCCGTGGACAACGCCCGCCTCCACCGGGAGGCCCTGGAGCGGAGGCGCATCGAGACCGAGCTGGCCCTGGCCACGCGCATCCAGAGGGGCCTCCTGCCCGAGGCCCTGCCCCAGCCCGACGGCTACGAAATCGCCGGCATGAGCGTGGCATGCGAGGAGGTGGCCGGGGACTACTACGACGCCATCCCCCTCGGCGACGGCCGCCTCGGCCTGGCCATCGCCGACGTGTCGGGCAAGGGCATCCCGGCGGCCCTGTTGATGTCCTCCGTCCGCACGGCCCTCCACGCCGAGGCCCGGAGCGACCTCCCCCTGCCCGAGATCCTGAGCCAGATGAACACCCTCCTCTACCGGGAGGGGTCCGGCATGTTCGCCACCTGCGTCTACGGGGTACTGGACCTCGGGACGCGCCGGCTCCGGGCCGTGAACGCCGGGCACAACTTCCCCTTCCTGCTCCGCGCGGACGGGACCTGTGAAAAACTGCCCAGCACCGGCGTCCCCCTCGGCCTCCTGCCCGCTGGCCTCATGCCCTTCACGGACCAGGAGGCCCACCTCCGCCGCGGGGACACCCTCGTCCTCTACACCGACGGCGTCCCCGAGGCCGCCCGCGCCGACGGGGAGCAGTTCGGCGACGACCGCCTCGAGGCCCTGATCTGCGACAGCCGGGGCCTCTCCGCCGACGCCCTCCGCCAGCGCATCTACGACGAGGTGCTCTCCTTCATCGGCGACGCGCACCGGTCGGACGATATCACGGTCATGGTCATCAAGGCACTCTGACCCCACCCCGTATCATAAAAAAAGGCCGGCTGTGGCGTGTCACAGTCGGCCTTTTGCGCCCTTGCCGGTCGGCAGCTCGACGCAGACCTCTCCCCTCGATAGCCAGGAGGTCCGCGCGGTCGGCATCCCTGCTCTGCCCGACACTTCCCTGTGGAACTCCGCACAGTGGAAGCCAGAAGGGGCAGAGCGGGACCCTCCCATCCTTCCAGCGCCACGGGGCAACGTTTTGGCTATCGGTTCCAGGGCGGGTCATGATGACCCGTATCGTTGATCGGCAGAAACTGAAAACCCTTGAGCGTTTTTTTGCGCCCGTGAAAGGGGGAGGAGACTCATGAGCCAGACATTTCACGTGGGCGTCACCCGCGACTTCCTCAAACCGGACGGGACCCTCGGCTTCGGCGACATCGGCCTGAGCCTGCTAAAGGAGGCCCCCGGCGTGTCCCACGAGTTCCTGGCGGAGAACACCCCGGAGCTGCGCGCCGACCAGGTGAAGGGCTTCGACGCCCTCCTGGTCCTGGCCCCGCGCGTGACGGCGGCCACCCTCGACGGCGCCGACCGCCTGACGGTGGTGGCCCGCTTCGGGGTGGGCTACGACAACGTGGACGTGGAGGCCTGCACCCGGCGCGGCGTCCTGCTCACCATCACCCCCGACGGCGTCCGCCGCCCCGTGGCCGTGGCCGTCCTGACACTCGTCCTGGCCCTCAGCCACAAACTGCTGATCAAGGACCGCCTCACCCGCGCCGGGCGCTGGGCGGAGAAACTCGACCACATGGGCACGGGAGTGACCGGACGGACCCTCGGCGTGATCGGCCTGGGCAACATCGGGCGCGAGGTGTTCGCCCTGGCCCGGCCCTTCGGGATGCGCCACCTGGCCTGCGACCCTTACGCCGCCTCTGCGGAGGCCGGCGTCGAGCTGGTGGACCTGCAGACCCTGCTCCGCGCCTCGGACTTCGTCTGCGTCTGCTGCGCCCTGACCCCGGAGACCCACCACCTGATCAACGCGGAGCGCCTCGCGCTCATGAAACCGACCGCCTGCCTGATCAACGTGGCGCGCGGCCCCATCGTGGACCAGCAGGCCCTCACCGCCGCGCTGCGCGAGCGGCGCATCCAGGGCGCGGGCCTCGACGTGTTCGAGCAGGAGCCCATAGACCCCAACGACCCCATCCTGACCCTGGAGAACGTCATCGTCTCCCCCCACGCGATCTGCTGGACCGACGAGTGCTTCCTGGGCAACGGCCGGAGCGCGTGCGAGAGCATCCTGGACGTGGCCGCCGGCCGCGTCCCGCGCCACGTCGTCAACCGCGCGGCCCTGGACCACCCCCGTCTAAAAGAAAAGTTCAAAGTTTGAAGGTTCAAGGTTCAAGGTCATTGCTCTGAACCTTGAACCTTGAACCTTGAAAGGTTAGGAAACATGAGAGAGAACAAGGTCAAGCGCACGCTCTATCAGGGAGGCGTGTCCCTGGGCACCATGGTGTTCGAGTTCAACACCACCGGCATTGCCCGGCTCACGGCCGCGGCAGGCGCGGACTTCGCCGTGTTCGACATGGAGCACACCGGCTGGAGCGTGGAGACCATCCGGGCGCTCATGTCCACCTCCCAGGGCCTGGTCCCGATGGCGCGCGTCCCGGCCACGGAGTATCACTTCCTGGCGCGCGTCCTGGACGTGGGCGCGATGGGCCTGATGGTCCCGATGGTGCAGACCGCCGGGCAGGCCCGGCTCATCGTGCAGTCCGCGAAGTATCCCCCTGCGGGCCGCCGGGGCGCGGCCTTCGGCGTGGCCCACGACGACTACCTGGACGGCGACGTCACAGCCAAGATGCGCAGCGCCAACGAGGAGACACTGCTCATCGCCCAGATCGAGACCGCGCAGGGCGTCGAAAACGCGGACGAGATCGCCGCCGTAGACGGCATCGACTGCCTCTGGATCGGGCACTTCGACCTGACCAACTCCCTCGGCATCCCGGCGCAGTTCACCCACCCGGACTACCGGCGGGCCGTGGACCGCGTCCTGGACGCCTGCCGGAGACACGGCAAGGCCCCGGGGTTCATGGTCGCCAGTCCCGACGAGGGCCGCTCGGCCCTGACCCAGGGCTTCCGCTGCCTGGCCTACTGGGGGGACCTGTGGCTCTACCGGCAGGCCCTGAGCGAGGGGATTCGGGCGCTCCG
>CAYRZX010000226.1:0-11537 GCA_964428665.1 uncultured Gemmatimonas sp. | reverse complement strand
ATGTCCTGGATGTTCGGGACATCCACGTCCTTCAGGATGATGCGATGCTCAGGCAAGAGACAACTCCAAGATCAGTGCTGAGTCCTGAGTTCCAAGTCCTGAGTAAAGGCAAAAACTCTATTCCTTTGTTTTTACTCAGCACTCAGCACTCAGGACTTCTTTTTCGTCACATACGCCTCGGGATCGGCCAGGATGTCGTCCAGCTTCTCCTTCGTGATGCGGTGGATCAGCGTCTCGTTCAGCATAAGGACCGGCGCGGTGCCGCACGACGCCACGCACTCCACCTTCAGAATCGTGAACCGCCCGTCCGGCGTCGTCTCCCCCGCCTTCACCCCCAGCTTCTCCTGAAGATAGTCCACGACCCCCTCCGCGCCCAGCAGGGCGCACGACAGCGTGGCGCAGACGTGGAGGAGGTACTTCCCCACCGGCTTGAAATGGTACATGGGGTAGAAGGTGGCCACCCCCGCCACCCGCGCCGGGGGCAGCTCCAGCAGGTCCGCCACGTATTTGAGCACCTCCAGCGACAGATGCCCGAACTCCCGTTGCGCCAGGTGCAGGACGGGCAGCAGCGCCGGCTCCTTGTAGGGGTAGTGCGCCAGGAGTTCGTCGAACTCCTTCCTGGCCTCTGAGGAAAACTGAACGGACATGTTTTACCGGTCTAGCTCCCCTGCGATCACGTTGATGCTCCCCAGCACCGCCACCACGTCCGACACCATAAGCCCCTTGACCATCTCCGGGAACGCCTGGTAGTTCATGAAACAGGGGGGCCGCACCCGCACCCGCCACGGACGCCCTGTCCCGTCGCTCACGATGTACCATCCCAGCTCCCCGTTGGGCGACTCCGTGCAGGAGTAGACCTCCCCTGCCGGCGGGCAGATGCCGTGTCTGTCCATGATGATCTCAAAGTGGTGGATGAGCGACTCCATCTTCGTGTAGGTCTCCGACTTTTCCGGCAGGATCAGCTTCGGGTCGTCCACCTTTACCGGCCCTTCGGGCAGGTTGCGGGCCGCCTGATCCACGATCTTGACGCTCTGGAGCATCTCCTCCATCCGGACCAGATAGCGGTCGTACACGTCCCCCTTCGACCCGACCGGGACGTCGAAGTCGAAGTCCTCGTAGGACGAGTAAGGCTCGGCCTTCCGGATGTCCCGCTCCACGCCCGACCCCCGCAGGCAGGGCCCCGTGAAACTCCACGCGATCGCATCCTCCGCCGAGATGACCCCCACCCCCTTCGTCCGGTCGATCCAGATGCGGTTCCGCGTCAGCAGCGCGTCCAGGTCGGCGTACGTCTTCGGGAACTGGGCCGTGAAGGCCGTGACCATTTCCACGAAGCCGGTGGGCACGTCGTGCATCACCCCCCCCACCCGCGTGTAGCTCGTCGTCAGGCGCGCCCCGGTCACCGCCTCGAAGAGGTTGTAGAGCCGCTCCCGCTGCTCGAACCCGTAGAGGAACACCGTGAACGCCCCGATGTCCAGGGCGTGCGTCCCCAGCCAGACCAGGTGGTCTGCGATCCGGGAGAGTTCGGCCAGGATGACCCGAATGTACTGCGCCCGCTTCGGGACCTCGACCCCCAGCAGCTTCTCCACGGCAATGGCGTAGCCGATGTTGTTGGCGAGCGGCGACAGGTAGTTCATCCGGTCCGTCACCACCACATACTGATTGTAATCCATGTGCTCGCCAAGCTTCTCGAACCCCGTGTGGAGATAGCCGATGTCCGGGACGCAGTTCACGACCCGCTCCCCGTCCATCTCCAGCACCAGCCGCAGCGTCCCGTGCGTGGCCGGGTGCTGCGGGCCGAGGTTGAGCGTCATGTGCTCGGAGCCGAGCGCATCTACCTGGGTCGCCGTCTCAGGCATGGGAGGAATCTCTCAGCTGGATCACGTCCTGAATGTTCACGAATCCCGGATCCTCCGGGGCGATCACGTCCCGCTCCCCTTTTCCACGGAGCGGATAGTCCTTTCGGAGGGGATAGTCCTTGAAATTCACCGGCATCAGAAGGCGTCTCAGGTCCGGGTGCCCCTCGAACCGGATGCCGAACATGTCGTAGACCTCCCGCTCCGGCCAGAGCGCCCCCTTCCAGACCGGCGTCGCCGACGCAACCACCGCCTCCCGCTCCGGCACCAGCGCCTTTACCCGGACGCGCCCCCGGTGCTCCGTCTGGCGGTAGGAGCAGAGGTTGTAGATCACCCCGAACCGGGCGGGCGGGTCGGACTGCGCGTAACCCACGTAGTCCACCGCCGTCACGTCCACGAGGAAATTGTAGGCGAGCGCCGGGTCGTCCCGCAGAAAGGCCAGGACCTCCCGGATGCGCCCCTTCTTCACCGTGATCGTCCAGTCCCCCCGGAAGGCTGAGGCGTCCACCACCTCCTCCGGGAACCGCTCGCGGACCTTCTGCGCCGTCATCTCCGCGAACGTCGGCATCCGCTCCGGCGCGGCCTGCGCATCTGTTTTTTGCTCGTCACTCATCACTCATCACTGCTCTTTTCAATCCCACTCCAGCCCGCCCTTGCGCCACACGTAGGCAAACCCCAGCGCCAGCACGCCGATGAACACCAGCATCTCATAGAACACGAGGGGCCCCTGTTTGAGCAGGTCGCGAAACACCACCGCCCAGGGATAGAGGAACACCACCTCGATGTCGAAGATGATGAAGATCATGGCGATCAGGTAGAACTTGATCGAGAACCGGAGCCGGGCGTCACCCACGGGAGGGACGCCGGACTCGTAAGGAGAGAGTTTGACCGGGTCGGGCCGTCGAGGCCCGAAAAGGTGGGTGATCAGGAGGTTGGAAAGGGCAAAACCGGCCGCAATGACCAGCAGGATGAGGATCGGTAAGTAATCAGAAATCATAGCGTGGGATGAGCCTGCCGATGGACTGCGTCAAGGGGGCGTATCCGCATCATCAAGATTTGAAAGTATATAACAACCCTTTTCAAATGTCAAGCCGTTTCTCACCGGATTTGGGCATAAAAAAGGGCTGCCTCGCCGTGTAGCCTTGTTGCGGACAAAGATTTGGCTTTTCTCAACATCTTGAGGGAAATGCAACAGGGGCACGGCGCCGCGCCGCGCCCCTGCTGCGCCTATCATCTGACATATTGTTCGAGGTGCCGCTTCGCCGTGAGCAACCCCTCCTTCTCCAGCGCCTCTGTCCCTGAGTAGCGGTGGTCCTCCAGCTCGATGCTCAGAACCCCGTCGTAACCCACCTCTTCGAGCCGGGCGAGGAACCGCCCCCAGTCCACCTCCCCGTAGCCGGGGATCGTGTAGCGCCACCACCCCTCGCCGAACCTGTAGCGCCGCCCGAAGCTCTGGCCGATGTTTCCAAACTCATAAAGCCCATCCTGGAGGACCTCGCAGTCCTTCGCGTGGACGTGCCGCACCCGGTCCCCGAACTCCCTGAGCGCCCGCATGTAGTCGATCCCCATCCGCACCATGTGGGAAGGGTCGAAGCAGATCCCCAGGTGGGGCGAGGGGATCGCGCTGAACATCGCCCGCCACGTCTCCGGGCTGCACCCGAGGTTGGGATAGTGGGGCGCGGGCCCCGGCCAGGGCTCCACGGCGATGGAGACCCCTGCCTTCTCCGCGTGCGCGACGATCTCCGGGTAGACCTCCTTCCAGATCGCAAAGCCCTCGGCCCTCGGCATCGTCCGGTCCGCCGGGGAGAGCGTCGTGAACAGCGTCCTGCCGCCGTGCGTCGCGATCTCGCTGATGACCCCCTTCAACCCCTCCACCGCCTTCCTCTGCTCTGCCGCGTCCTTTGCGATGGGGGACCCGCCCCGGGCGTCCACCGTGCCGACGGCGATGCCGTTCGCGTCACACGCCCGCCTCGCCTCGGCCGTGGCAACGGGCAGGTCCAGCGCCTTGAACCCGCTGGCGCTCAGCCACCCGGCCAGGGCCTCCATCTTCATCTCCCGGAGCGCGCCGGGAATCCGGATTCCGATTTTCACAGTGTTCCTCCCTTCGTGATTACCTTATCTCTGTTCCACCCTGCTCTACCACGATCCTCCGCTCCCCCTCCCCCGCCACCTCGATGCGGACGCGGATCGCCTCCTCCGGGAGGAGATGAAAGGCGCGGTCAGCCCATTCGACCAGGCAGACCCCGTCGCCGTAGAGATAATCCTCCCATCCCAGGTTGTCCAGGTCAGCGAGGCGCTCGATCCGGTAGAGGTCGAGATGGTAGACCCGGAGGGGGGAGCCGTCGGCGAGCCGTCCGGCGTGCTCGTTGGCGATGATAAAAGTCGGGCTGCTCACAGGACCGGCCACGCCGAGCCCCTCGCAGATGCCCTGGATCAGACAGGTCTTGCCCGCCCCCAGATCGCCCGAGCAGGCCACGATGGAGCCCCTGCCCAGACGCTCTGCAAGGCGGTGGCCGAGGGCCCTCGTCTCCTCCGGGCTGTGGGAGGTGATCGTCACGGAAGGCGTTGGATTTTGGGTGCGTTTTGGCTATATTATTTCGCCGTTAGCGTGGCCACCGGCAGGATCATCTCCTCCAGGGAGATGCCGCCGTGCTGAAAGCTGCCCCGGTACTGCCGCTCGTACTCGTGGAACCGGCTCGGATAGACGAAATAGAAGTCCTCTTTGGCGATGATGTAGTTGGTGCTGATGCCAAAGGTCGGAAGGCCGTAACCCTCCGGCTCCTTGATGTGGAGGGCGTACCGGGTGTCGCAGCGAAGATTCCTGCCGCACTTGTAGCGCAGGTTCGTGGTGGTCTCCCGGTTGCCGTGGGCCACGGTGGCCCGCGTGCCGAACACCGACCCGTGATCGCTGGTCAGGACGACGACGCTATCGGTGCTGGCCAGGCGGCGGAGCATCTCGAACAGGGACGAGTGGAGGAACCACGACCGGACCAGGGACCGAAACGCCGCCTCGTTGGGGGCCATCTCCTGGAGAAGCTCCGACTCCGAGCGCCCGTGGGCCAGCATGTCCAGGAAGTTGACGACCACGGAGACGAGTGGGAAGGACCGGTAGGTGTTCAGTTTCTTGACGAGGTTCGTCCCCTCGGCGATGTCCAGGACCTTGATGTAGCGCGTCTCCTTCTTGAACGTCGGGTCGATCTCGATGAGCTGCCGGTCCATGAGCTGGTGCTCGTGCCGGTTGCGGCTCTGGTCGTCATCGCTGTTCTCCATCCACTCGCCGGGATAAAGCCCCGCCACCTCGAAGGGGAACAGGCCGCTGAAGATGGAGTTGCGGGAGTAAGGGGTGGCTGTGGGCAGGATGGAGCAGTAGAGTTCGGACTCGACCTTGAAGAGGTCTGCCAGCAGCGGCCGGATGCTCAACCAGTGGTCGAGGCGCATGCAGTCGAGGACGACGAAGAAGACCTGCCGCCCCTGCTGGAGGTGAGGGTAGACGAACTTGGGCACGATATCCACCGAGAGATTGGGGGAGCCCTGCTCGTCCTGCAGCCAGTGCGCGTAGACCTGCTCGATGTACCTCCCGAACTCCAGGTTGCACTCCTTTTTTTGGTCCCCGTACATCTGGCGGAGACCCGCGTCCATGAGCCGGTCCAGCTCCAGGTCCCATTCGGCCATCTGCTGGTAAACCTCCACCCATTTGGGCCAGTCCATCGGCCCGGAGAGCGCCGCCCGGATCGCGGAGGAATCCGCCACAAAGTTCCGGCTGGCCCGGTCCTTCAGGATCTGCCGGGCGTCGAAGAGCTTCTTGCAGGCCAGGAGGATCTGGCTGGGGTTGACCGGTTTGGTCAGGTAGTCGTCTATCCGCTGGCCGATGGCCTCTTCCATCAGCCGCTCCTCCTCGTTCTTGGTGATCATGATCACCGGGATGTGCGGGTTGATCTCCTTGATGTCCGCCAGGGTGGACAGGCCGTCCTTGCCGGCCATCATCTCATCCAGGAGGACGGCGTCGAAGGAGGTCTTGCGAATCAGAGAGACGGCATCCGTCCCGTTGGTCACGGGCGTCACCTCGTAGCCCCGCTCGTTCAGGAAGATCATGTGCGGCTGCAGAAGGTCGATCTCGTCGTCGGCCCATAGAATGCGTTTCTTTTCGGCTTCCATAAAGAGAACTCCATTTCTCAGACCATTGGGAACCGGAGAACCGGAGAGCCGGAGAGCCGGGGAATACCCCTCTCCGCTTCCCCGTTTCTCCCTTTCTCCGTTTCTTTTATTTCACCGGCAACAGAATCTGAAACGTCGCCCCCAGCCCCGGGGCGCTCTCCAGGAGGATGGCCCGTCCCCCGTGGTAGTCCTCGACGATCCTTTTGACCAGGGTCAGGCCGAGGCCCCACCCCCGTTTTTTGGTGCTGTAGCCGGGCTCGAAGATGCGCCTCTGCTGGCGGGAGTCGATCCCCTTGCCGTTGTCGCTGATGAGCGCCTCCACGAACTGCTCGTTCCACCTGCGGGTGACGACCCGGACGACCCCCTCCCGGTCTTCAATCGCGTCCACGGCGTTCTTCATCAGGTTCTCGAACGCCCAGCCGACCAGCTCCCGGTTGAGCGGGATGTCGTGGAGCTTTCCATACTCTTCCACAACCCGGACCTCCCTGCCGAGGCGGGGGACGCGGGCGCGCAGGTAGGCCGCCGTCTCCGCGATGACGGCGTTCAGGTCGCCGGGCCTGAGTTCCGGGATGGAGCCGATCTGGCTGAAGCGGGACACCACCTTGTTGATCCGCCCCAGGTCCCGCTCCATCTCGACGATCGCCCGCTCCAGCCGCCTGACTCTGGAGCCCGGCTCTCCGTCGCCCGCCTCGGCCCATTCGGCCTTCAGCAGCTCCAGCCAGCCGTACAGGGAGGTGAGCGGGGTGCCCAGCTGGTGGGCCGTCTCCTTGGCCATGCCCACCCAGATCGACCGCTGCTCGCTGTTCTTGATGTTCCGGTAGCCGAGGGTGCTGACGGCGACGAACAGGGCGATGACGCCGAGCGCCACGAAGGGGAGATAGGAGAGCCGGCGGATGAGGTCCGAATCGCCAAAGTGGACCACCCACGTCCCAACTCTGGGGATTTCAATCTCCACCGGCTCGTTGCGTCTGTCCATCTTCGGCACCATTTGCCTGACAGCCTCCAGAGTGACCTGGCTGGTGTCTCCATAAGAAATGCCGGGGATGCGCCACTGAAGGAGTTCCCCCTCCTTTTCGGTGACGATGACGGGGAGCTTGGGGTTGGTCAGCGTCTCAAGGATAAAGATAAGATCCTGGCCGTCCGTGATGGACTCGGCGGCGGCCAGACGGTAGAAGAAGGCGTACTGTTTGGTGATGATGCGGGCCTCCTTGCGCATCTCCCCGATCAGGACGAACTGGATGTAGAGCAGGAAGCCCAGGACGATCAGCAGGGCCCCCAGGATGAAGTAGAGGCCGGACCGGGGCGAGGTCCCGATGGTCCCGCCCCAGGCCTCCAGCTCCGCCCGGACCCGGCCCCTCAGCGTCCCCTTCGGCTCCCCCGCGGGCAGGGCAGCCACAGCAGGAAACTCCCGTTCGGTCCCTGGTGTGCGCGCATCGGTCTTCACGAGCATCGGGCAGCCCCCTGCTCAGGCAGCGAGGTGCATCAAAACGGAAACCCGAAACCCTCCTCCTGAAAACGCCTCAGGAGAAAAGTCGTTCCATACCCATAAGGAAAATAACGACATGGGGAGGGGTTGTCAACAGATAAGCGGTCAGCCGTCAGCCATCAGCCATCAGCAAAAGATAATCGGGGTTTGCTGATAGCTGATAGCTGATGGCTAATAGCTGAATGGGAGGGTCTATGATCCGGGCCTACCGGGAGTCCGACCTGGAGACGCTCAGGGCGATCACGGCCATCTGTTTCGACGGCGTCTCCATCGACCAGAACATCGAGCGGCGCTACGGGGTCATCGCCGGGAAGGGGTGGCAGTGGCGCAAGGCGAGCCACATCGACGCGGACGTGGCGGCCCATCCGGGGGGGATATTCGTCTACGAGCTGGAGGGAGAGGTGATCGGCTACGTCACGGCCAGGCCCAACCGGGACACGCGCATCGGCTGGATCCCAAACCTGTCGGTCCTGCCCGGCCACCAGGGACAGGGGATTGGAAAGGCGTTGATCGGGAAGGCAGTCGACTACCTGAGACAGGAGGGGATGCGCTTCGTGCGCATCGAGACCATCGAGCAGAACGAGACGGCCTGCGCCCTCTACCCGAGGCTCGGCTTTCAGGAGGTGGCCCGGCAGGTCCACTATGTGATGCCGATAGAACAGTCCTGAGTTCCGAGTCCTGAGTCCTGAGTTTAGGACTCAGGACTCAGGACTCAGGACTCAGGACTTAGGACTCAGGACTCAGGACTCAGGACTCAGGACTCAGGACTTTATTTTTTCTCCTCAATCAGCCCCACCGGCTTCAGCCCTCGCAGCTCCTCCGTCAGCCGGCGGTGCCGCGCGAGGAGGTCCATCACGGCGTCGGGGCGCCCCTCCTTCTGGGCCTGTTTCATGGCCCCTTCCACCTCGGCGATCTGGCGCTGCAGCGAGGTGCGCCGGGCCATCTGAATGTCCCCCTTCAGCACGCGCTCGGCGCGGGACTCGTCAAACCCCTCCATGGACAGCTCCGAGATCAGACCCGCCAGGAAGGGGTCTTCGCTCATCGTGACCAGAGAGGCGGCCTTCGCGCTGCGCCCCTCCGCCCGCGCGGCGAGGATCAGCTCGGCGACGCGCCTGTAGGCCGCGTTGGAGAAGACGTCGGGCGAAACGTCAGCCCTCACCCGGTCGGCGAACCGGTCGTCGGCCAGGGACATGGCCACCAGCTCCCGCTCCCAGCGCGGCCCGGGGTCGAACGCCGGCGCCTCCTGCCTCTCGCCTCTCGCCTCTCGCCTCTCGCCTCTCGCCTTTTTGACCGCCAGCGCCACGACCTGTTCGGCCACCCCCAGGCGTTCGGCGATCTCCTGCGTCAGGACCCCCCGCCGGACCTCGTCCCTCACGCGCCCCACGGTCTCGGCCAGGGCCGCGACGGCCCGGACCTTCCCGTCCGCCGTGCGAAGGTCCTGCTGGGCGCCCACGGCCCGCAGCTTGTAGTCCAGGACCGGCTCGGCCTGCTCCATCAGCCTGAGGAAGGCGTCCCCCCCCCGGTCGCGCACGAAACTGTCCGGGTCGTGCCCCTCCGGCAGCGTCACGACGCGGGCGCTCAGGTCCCCCTCCAGGAGCACGTCGATCCCCCGCAGGGCCGCGGCGGAGCCTGCCGTGTCCCCGTCGAACACCAGCACGGCCCGGTCGCAGAAGCGCCGGAGGAGGCGGGTGTGATCCGGCGTCAGCGCCGTGCCCGCCGTGGCCACGCCGTGTTCGACCCCGGCCTCCGCCAGGCGGAGGAGGTCCATGTAGCCCTCCACGATCACGACCGCGCCCCGCCGCCGGAGGGCGTCCTTGCCCTGCCAGAGCCCGTAGAGCACGCCCCCCTTGTGGTAGACCGGCGTCTCCGGCGAGTTGAGGTACTTCGGCTCGTCCCCCTCCTTCAGCGCCCGCGCCCCGAAGGCCACCGTCCTGCCCGTCGCCCCCACCACCGGGAACATCAGACGGTCCCGGAACCGGTCGTAGTGCCCCTCCCCGGACTTGCGGGGGAGCGCCAGCCCCGCCCGTTCGAGCGTGGCCGGGTCCAGAGACCGTTTGGCCCCCACGCGCAGCAGGCCGTCCCAGTCCGGAGGCGCATAGCCGAGGGCGAACCGCTCCGCAATCCCGTCCGACACCCCCCGCCGGGACAGGTAGGCCCTCGCCCCCTCCCCGCGCGGGTCCTTCGTCAGGAGGTGCCGGTAGTAGTCCGCCGCCAGCTGATTGGCGCGGTAGAGGACCTCGGAAGACGCCGTCTGCGCCTCCTCCGCGCCCCCCCTGGGGAGCGCGATGCCGGCCCGCTCGGCCAGGCGGGTCGCCGCCTCCACGAAGCTGATCTTCTCGATCTCCATCAGGAACGTGAAGACGTTCCCCCCCGCCCCGCACGCGAAACACTTGTAGATCTGCTTGTCCGGGGAGACATTCAGGGACGGCTTCCGGTCGTCGTGAAAGGGGCAGAGGCCCACGTAGCTCCGCCCCTTGCGCGTCAGCGCGACGTGGTCCGAGATCACGTCCGCGATGTCCACGCCGTTCCGGATCCGGTCGATCAGGTCGTCAGGCAGCCGCATGGGACTTAAAGGGGAAAAGGACAGGCCCTCACCCCGCCTCGCTTCGCTCGGCTTCCCCTCTCCCGCGTGCGGGAGAGGGGTGGCAGGCGCAGCCTGACGGGGAGAGGGCCGCTCGTTCTGCGTTCATCGTTCTGAGTTCTGCGTTATCTCTTCCATCTCCGCCGCTCGTTTCCTCACGGCCTCCACCAGCACGTCCACCATCTCCGACTCCTTGACCTTCCTGACGATCTCCCCCCGCTCGATCAGCAGCCCCACCCCGCCCCCGCCTGCGATGCCCAGGTCCGCCGACCTGGCCTCCCCCGGCCCGTTCACCTCGCACCCCATCACGGCGATGTTCAGCGGGGCCTGGATGTCCTTCAGACGCTCCTTCACCTCCGCCGTCACCCCGAACAGGTCGATGTCGCACCGCCCGCAGCTCGGGCAGGAGATGATGTTCACCCCCCGTCGCCGGAGGTGGAGGGCCTGCAAGATGTCGTAGGCCACCTCCACCTCGTGCACCGAGTCCGCCGTCAGCGACACGCGGATCGTGTCCCCGATCCCCTCCAGCAGCAGCGCCCCGATGCCGATGGCCGACTTGACCGCCCCGGTGGGCATCATCCCCGCCTCCGTCACGCCCAGGTGCAGGGGGTAGTCCGTCCGCTCCGCGATCATCCGGTAGGCCTCCACCATCATCGGCACGTCGGACGACTTGAGGGACAGGACGATGTCGTGGAAGCCGTTCTCTTCCAGGAACCCGACCTCCTCCATCGCGCTCTCCACCATCGCCTCCGCCGTCACCCCGCCATACCTGGCCAGCAGGTCCTTCCGGAGCGACCCCCCGTTCACGCCGATGCGGATCGGAATATCCCGCTCCTTGCAGGCGTCCACCACCGCTTTGATCCGGTCTTTCTTCCCGATGTTGCCGGGGTTGAGCCGGATCTTGTCGATCCCGAAGGAGGCGCACCTGAGGGCCAGGACGTGGTTGAAGTGGATGTCGGCCACGAGCGGGACCTGCACCTGCCTCTTGATCTCCTCTAAGGCCTCGGCGGCCTCCATGTCGGGCACGGCCACGCGCACGACCTCGCACCCGGCCACGACCAGCTCGGCGATCTGGAAGATCGTCTTTTCAACGTCCCGCGTGTCCGTGGTCGTCATCGACTGCACGGCCACGGGCGCCCCCCCGCCGATGGGGACATTCCCGACCATCACCTGTCTCGTCTTGCGTCTTTGAAGCATGAAACCTCGATCTAAATAACTTTTCATAAATCTTGTGCATGGAATGATTCGCTTGACGCACAGGCCCTCACCCTCCCCCATAGCAGAGGGCTACGCCTCTGATGTCCCCCTCCCTCTCCCGTACGTACGGGAGAGGGAGGGGGAGTCAGGGGGTAGGAGAGGGCCTGGACTTTAGACCTTGGACTTTGGACTATTTCCCCACCGCGCGTTATTCCTCTATCAGCCCGAACATCACGGCGAAGGCGAAGAAGTCCTCGAAATCGAC
>CAYRZX010000225.1:0-11650 GCA_964428665.1 uncultured Gemmatimonas sp. | reverse complement strand
GGTCGGTTGATCATGGAGCGCACGCGCCAGGAGCTGGAGGCCGAGGACCTGGAGAAGCTCTACCTCGACTATATGTACGGCACGGAGGCAGGGGGAGGAACGGTGGGAACGTCTGCCACAACTTGAGGCGGGCGTGAACCGGCCCTCACCCCGCCTTCGCTATCGCTCAGGCACCCCTCTCCCACATATGGGAGAGGGGAGGCAGGCGTAGCCTGCTGGGAAGAGGGCTGTACGAACCACGAAATCCGATTCGTCTTTATCGGGGAGGACGCCATGCTCGGACACATCATCCGCAAGGAGATTCTCTCGAACCTGTCCAGCCCGACCTTTCTGGGCACCTTCGTCTTCTGCTTCATCCTGATCCTGCTCAGCCTCTACACCGGCCTGCGCAGCTACAGCGACCAGGTCGTGGAGCACGGGCTGACGCAGTCGCTCAACCGGGAGAACCTGGCGCAGCAGACCAACTACAACGCTGTCGCCGGCATGGGCGTGCAACTGAGCAAGCCCCCGGAGGCCCTCGGCGTGATCGTGTCGGGCCTGGAGAACAGCATGGGGCGGCATACAGCTGTCAACAAATACAGCAACCCCACCCTCATGGGGAGCAAGATCGAGGGCAACCCCATCTTCGCAGTGTTCGGGGACCTGGACCTGATGTTCATCGTCAAGACCGTGCTCAGCCTGCTGGCCATCCTGTTCACCTACAACGCCCTGTCCGGGGAGAAGGAGGACGGCACGCTCCGGCTGACGCTGTCGCACCCGGTGCCCCGGGATAGCCTGATCCTGGGCAAGATGATCGGGGGCTTCCTCTGCCTGGCGATCCCCCTGAGCATCCCCCTGCTGCTGGGCATCGCCCTGCTGACCCTCTTCCCCAACATCCATCTCACGGGAGGAGATTGGGTCCGACTGGGCTTCATCCTGGGAGTCTTCCTGCTCTACCTGGCGCTCTTCTTCACCCTGGGGATGTTCGTGTCGGCGCGCACCAGCCGGTCGGCGGTCTCCTTCCTGGCGCTGCTGTTTGTCTGGGTAGTCTGCGTGCTGGTGATCCCCAAGGGGAGCGTGATCCTGGCCGGCCAGTTCGTTCAGGTGCCCTCCCTCCAGGAGCACCGCATGCGGGTGATGCAGGTTTCACAGGACATCTGGCGAAAGGCCCAGCCCGAGCAGAGAAAGTTTTATTCAGACGCCCCCAGGCCCCCCCAGATAGACCCCGGGACTCCAAAGGAGAAACGGGACGCGCTCATGGCGGAATTCAACCAGGCCAGGGCCGAGTGGCAGAAAAAAAACAACGAGAGGATGAGGGCATTCTTTGACGGAATACAGGCCAAACGGGAGGCCGAACAGGCCAAACTCGACCGGGCCTACCAGAATCGGCAGGAGCGGCTGGCCGACCTGGCCATCGGCCTGTCGCGCATCTCCCCGGCCTCGGCGCTGACCTATGCCTCGATGAACCTGGCGGGCACCGGCATCGAGGGCCACGACCACTTTCTGGCCTCCGCCCGCGCTTACAAGGAGAAGTTCGTCGAGTACGTGGATCAGAAACTGAAAGAGGCGGGTATGACGACGGCGGGCGGTGGCATGGTGGTG
This sequence comes from uncultured Gemmatimonas sp., assembly GCA_964428665.1. Lineage (GTDB taxonomy): Bacteria > Latescibacterota > UBA2968 > SICM01 > SICM01 > SICM01. The sequence continues at coordinate 10,069 of CAYRZX010000225.1, read as the reverse complement.
ATGACCTCTTCGTCTCAAAGACCCCCCGAGAAGCCTGTCGATATCGGCGACCTGCCGGTCTTCCGTTTTCAGCGAGAGCCCCTGTCCGACACGCTGGGGCGGATCGCGGTCGATCTGGTGTTGATGGGACTCCTCACCGTCGTCTTTTTCGCCGGGGCCTACGTCTCCTTCCTCAAATATGATGTACGGTAAGCGCGGGAATGAATTCCCGCGCTACCCATGAGAAGTCCGCTGAAGGGGCGGGTTTCAAACCCGCCCCTTCAGGCTTCTTTCAGCCCGGTTCACCGGGCTTTTCAAATGTAGCGAGGAAATTTATTTCCTCGCTACAGAGCCAAAACCTCTTACCGATTGGAAAATGTCTACCGGTTCTCCCGCACATACCTCGCCACGGCGATCATCGGCGCGGTCCAGAACCGGTCCGGATGTCCGGTCAGGTGCCGCAGCAGGGCGCGGAACGCCTCCGTCTCCACCCGCAGGTGCTCCGCCCCGATCCCGTGGAACGCGAAGATCGCCCACCGGTTCTGCGCCACCGCGGACTCCGCGTAGGCGATCAGCCGGTCCCCGTCGAACCCGTGCGCGTCGCAGCCCCAGAGATAGTGCAGGTCGCACAGCCGGGGGTTGTTCGGGACCTCCCCCCACCCCCGCGCCGCCGGAAAATACCGGGCGATGATCGGCACGTAGCTCTGCCGGCTGACGCCGGCCCCGATAAAGCTCTGATAACAGGGATAGCAGTAGGTCACCTCCCCCTGCTCCGGGATGCCCTCCCTCAGCAGGCGGATGGCCTCCAGGACCTCCGCCTCCATCCGCGCCGCCGTGTAATTCTCTAAGCAGTTCCCCTCGGTGATGAACGCGAAGTTCCGCGAGCAGGGGTGCCTCAGGCTGTGGTTGCCCGCCTCGTGGCCGTTCTGCGCGTGCGCGCGCCACTACTCCCGCGTCTGCGCGAACCGCTCCCGGCTCAGGGGCAGGTAGAACGTCCCCCTCAGCCCGAACTCGTCCAGCATCGGGACCGCCGTGTCCAGGTGGCTGGCGCAGTTGTCGTCAAACGTCAGCGACACGGCCGCAGCCGCGCCATTCGGCCACGTCCAGTAGGGTTTTTCAGTTTGATTCACGCCTCCCCCTTCAGCATCCTCCTCAACACCGTCTGCAGAATCCCCCCGTTCTTGTAGTAATCCACCTCCACCGGCGTGTCGATCCGCGCCACCAGCGTCAGCGTCCGGACCTTCCCATCCTCCCCCTTCACGCGCACCGTCACGTCCTGCCGGGGCCGGATCTCCTCCCCGATCTCCACATCGAACGCCTCGCGCCCCGTCAGCCCCAGCGACGCCGGCGTCTCCCCCTCCTTGAACTGCAACGGCAGAATCCCCATGCCCACCAGATTGCTCCGGTGGATGCGCTCGTAGCTCTCCGCCAGGGCGGCCCGCACGCCCAGCAGCATCGGCCCCTTGGCCGCCCAGTCGCGGGAGCTTCCGGTCCCGTATTCCTTCCCCGCGATCACCACCAGCGGCGTCCCCTCGGCCCTGTAACGCATCGCCGCATCGTAGATGCTCATCTGCTCCCCCGAAGGCAGGTGGACCGTGACCCCCCCCTCCACGCCCGGCACCAGCAGGTTCTTCAGACGGATGTTCGCGAACGTCCCCCGCGCCATCACCCGGTCGTTCCCCCGCCGCGCCCCGTAGGAGTTGAAGTCCGCCTGAGGGACATCGTGCTCCACCATCAGGTAGCGCCCGGCCGGGCCCTCCCTCGCGATGTTTCCGGCGGGCGAGATGTGGTCCGTGGTCACCGAGTCCCCCACCATCACCAGGCAGCGCGCCCCGGAGACGGGCCTCACCGGCAGAGGCGCCGGCGTCAGCCCCTCGAAGAACGGCGGCTCCTGGATATAGGTCGATTTCGGGTCCCATCGGTAGAGATCGCCCCCGGCCACCGGGATGGCGTTCCAGGCGGCGTTGCCGTCGAAGGCATTGCCGTAGGTCCGCTCAAACATCTCCGGCGAGATCGCCTGCATCGCCGCCGCCACCTCCGCCTGCGTCGGCCAGACCTCCTTCAGATAGACAGGCCTCCCGTCCCGCCCCATCCCCAGCGGCTCCGTGGACAGGTCCCGGTCCACCGTCCCGGCCAGGGCGTAGGCCACCACCAGCGGCGGGGAGGCCAGGTAGTTCGCCTTCACCAGCGGGTGGACGCGCCCCTCGAAGTTCCGGTTGCCCGACAGCACCGCCGCGGCCACCAGGTTCCCGTCCGTCACCGCCTGGGCCACCGGCGCGGGCAGCGGGCCGCTGTTCCCGATGCACGTCGTGCATCCGAACCCCACGACGTTGAACCCGATCTTCTCCAGCGCGTCCAGCGTGCCCGACGCCCGCAGGTATTCCACGACGACCTTGGAGCCGGGGGCCAGCGAAGTCTTCACGTGGGGCGGCACGGCCAGCCCCTTTGCCACGGCCTTCTGCGCCAGCAGGCCCGCCCCCAGCATCACCGACGGGTTGGAGGTGTTCGTGCAGGACGTGATCGCCGCGATCACCACCGCCCCGTGCCCGATGCCCCCGGAGCGCCCGTCGTCCCGAATCTCTACCTGGCGCTCCACATCCGTTGCTGAAAGCCCGAACCCCCGCTCCTGAACCGGCGCGGTCAGCGCCTTCCGGAAACCCGCCTTCATCCCCGACAGCGCCACCCGGTCCTGCGGACGCTTCGGCCCGGCCAGGCTCGGCTCCACCTCCGCCAGGTCCAGCTCCAGCGTGTCCGTGAAGACCGGGTCCGGCGTGTCATCGGCCCGGAACAGCCCCTGCGCCTTGCAATAGCGCTCCACAAGCCCCGCCGCCTCCCCGCGCCCCGTGCGCCGCAGGAAGTCCAGCGTCTCCGCGTCCACCGGGAAGAACCCGCACGTCGCGCCATATTCGGGGGCCATGTTGGCGATGGTCGCCCGGTCCGGCAGCGTCATCTCGCTCAGCCCCGGCCCGTAGAACTCCACGAACTTGTCCACCACCCCCTTCTTCCGGAGCATCTGCGTGACCGTCAGCGTCAGGTCCGTGGCCGTCACCCCCTCCCGCAGCCTCCCGCGCAGCCGGAACCCGATCACCTGCGGCGTCAGGAAGTAGAGCGGCTGGCCGAGCATGGCCGCCTCCGCCTCGATCCCCCCCACGCCCCAGCCCAGCACCCCCAGCCCGTTGATCATCGTCGTGTGCGAGTCCGTGCCCACGAGCGTGTCCGGCAGGGCCACCGGGCCGTCCTTCTCCGAGCCTATCAGCACGCCTTTGGCCAGAAACTCCAGGTTGACCTGATGCACGATGCCCGTGGCCGGCGGAACCACCCGAAAGCCCCGGAACGCCTTCTGCCCCCACCGCAGGAACTCGTAGCGCTCCCGGTTGCGCTCGAACTCGATCTGCGCGTTCACCCGCAGCGCGTCCGGCGTCCCGAACCGGTCCACCTGAACCGAATGATCGATCACCAGGTCCACCGGGATCAGCGGCTGGATCCTGCCGGGGTCCCCCCCCATGCGCTTCATGGCCTCCCGCATGGCCGCCAGGTCCACGAGCGTGGGCACGCCCGTGAAGTCCTGCAGGATCACGCGGGCCGGCTTGAACGGGATCTCCACCTGGGCCGGCCCCTTCGCGTCCCACCGGGCCAGCGTCGCCACGTCCTCCTCGGTCACCTCGTACCCGTCGCACGTCCGCAGCGCGGCCTCTAACAGAACCTTGATCGAGAACGGCAGCCGCGACACGTCCGCGACCCCGTCCTCCTGCAACTTGCCCAGGCGGTAAAAGTAAGCGGGACCGCTGCCCGTGTCGAATGAGCTACGCGCCCCGAATGTATTGTATTTGCGCTGGATTGCCATGGCGATCACCTATATTTGAGATTTGAGGTTACAGAATCGTCAGGTGAAGAAGATAGATGTTTTTTCTCCTGGACGCAAACCGAAAATCGGCCCTCACTTTTTCACGACCTGATCCGCCCGCACGAACCGCACCCCCCTCCGCTCCAGCCCCGGCAGCGCCCCCCGCATCGCGGCCAGCGCGTTTGGCCTCGCGTAGACCGTCCCGATGACCTGCCCCTCCGCCGCCGAGAGGTCCGCCAGCCGCCCGAGGGCCTCCCGGATCACCTCCACCCCCTCCTCCTCGTCCAGGCGCAGCACGCCCTCCCCGGCCCGGACCCCCATCCTGAGCGCCGTCCGATAGGCGGCCGAACTCGCGCTGGCGCGGCTGTCCACGAAGAACAGCCCCTGCCTCCGGACCTCGGACAGCAGCGCCCCCATCGCCCGCTCATTCTCTGTGACCCGCCCCTCCGCCGGGTCGTTGATCACGCCGGTTGCGCCCGGAACGCGGTCCATCGCCTGCCGCAGGGCCGTCCCCCACTTGCCGTTCTCTGCCTCCATCGGAAGCTGGATCATGACCCCGTGCCCGCCGGCCTGCGCCCGCGCCGCAACCCGCCGTCCGGCCTCCGGGCCCGGCCTGAGCGCGAGCGTGATCATCTGATCCAGGTCGCAGAAGCCATTCAGCGTCTCCCCGTCCTGTTCCCGCATTTCGCACACGATCAACGCCACGGCCCCGGCGGGCCGGGAGAGATTCGGGTCCGCCGTCAGAACGATGTAGTCCGTGACCGTCCCGCCCAACCCCACCTGCATCGCCAGGGACAGACCGTCTCTGGCCTCCACGGCGCTCAGGACCGCGCCCCCGATCTGCTCCGCCTGCCGGACGACCTCCAGGTTGCAGACCGCCAGGGGGAGGTCCCCGGGGACCTGCGCCGAGGTCTCGGCGTGAAGCCCCTCCTGCCTCGACCGGGCCCTGCGAATCCCCTCCGGGGAGACCCCCAGGTCTGTCAGAGACCGGATCAGCCGGGAGGCCAGACTGTCAGAAAAGGCCTGGACCTGTCCTGGGCGGGCGCGCCAGGAGGCATCCGACGTCGGAAGGGGAGGCGCCGGGCGCTCGACCCGGGAGGGGGGCCTTCGGAGGGCCTTGAGGACGACAAAAGGGAGGACGGCGAGCAGGAGAAGCCGGACGAAGCGCCCGGCCCGGCGCCTGGGCCGGGCCATGGGCCGGATGGGGTGAGAGGAGCGCGAGAGGTCGTCGGTCATATTTCGCCGAAAGGGACCGGGATGAAACAGAGCACGAAGATGGCCAGGGCGACATACCCGATGACCCTCCGGCTCGGCTTCAAAGGCGTCTCCGCATCCATCGGAGGCGGATGCTGAATGCCCAGAACGGCCCTGACGAGCACGGCAAAGAAGATCCACCCCAGCCACCGGCTCATCGCCCAGACCTTGAGCCCGGCGTGAAAGTCAGAGACTCGCAAAACGTTCAGCCAGCCGTAAGGAGGGCCTGCCAGACAGAGCAGAAAGAGAAGGACCGTCGCAGCGTTGGCGATCAGGGTGTGACGCCGCCCGAACAGGGCGTAGACGATATGACCCCCGTCGAGCTGGCCGATGGGCAGCAGATTCAACACCGTGATGAAAAGCCCCAGCCATCCGGCCAGAGCGATGGGGTGGAGAGAGATGACAGCGCCGGGGGGAAACTTTCCAAGCGTGAGGGAGATCATCCACGAGGAGAGAATGGACTCCCCATCCGGAGAAAAGATAAGCCCTCCGGGGACCTCCAGCGTCTGGACCTCCGACAGGCTCAGCCCCACAATCAGAGCGATCACCGCCACCACGAACCCGGCGATAGGCCCCGCCGCCCCGATGTCGACCAGGGCGTTCCGGTTGGGAATCGGGGACCGAATCTTGATGACCGCCCCCATGGTGCCAAAAGAGAGAACGTAAGGATTGGGAGGAAACGGGATGAAATAAGGGAGCGTCGCCCTCACCCCCCAGCGCCGCGAGGCAAAGTAGTGCCCTAGCTCGTGAACCCCTAAAATAGTCAGAACAGCGACGGAGTAGAGACACCCCAAAAAAAAGGACCTGAACAAAAACAGCCCTGCAAAGGTCGTCGTGGCGATCGTCGCCAGGAACAACAGGGCGTGCAGCCACAGACGGGGGGCTGGCTCCGGCGGCCCGACCTGTTCGGGGACGACAGGCCGGAACGGCCCCTCCGGCGGCCCCCCGGACACCCTCCACAAGTTTCCGTTATGATCCCGGTTCATGCCTTTATTCGAGTCCTAGACTCACCCTGTGCGCATTTCCCAGCCCATACCGGTAGGGCGTCAGCGCGTAGTCGAACCGCCACCCCCGTCTCCGGACCCCGAACCCGAAGGAGGCCCCCTGCGCGTCCCGGCCCGCCTCGTAGCCCACCCGCACGGTGAGCAGCCCGCGCCAGACATACTCGCCCCCCCCCCGGAAGACCGCGTCCCCGTCGCGCGGAAACTCCATCTCCGAGACCACGAGAAGCTGGTCCCGCCCCGAGGCAAACTCGGACCGATAGACCGCGCCGGCCCGCAGACTCAGCGGCAGGCGGATCGGCGACCGGTTGAGCGCGCCCATTTTCCCCAGGTTGCGCAGCGCAGCGCCCACGGTCAGACGCGGAGCAAGCGTCCGGACACCCCCCAGGTCCACGACCACCCCGGACGCCCCGTCGGCCTCCACGGTCTCGCGCACGACCCTGACCCCGACCCCGGCGCTCACCCCGGCCACCCGCTGCGCGTAGCGCACCGAGAAATCCGCGTCGTAGACGCCGAACGTCCCCAGCGGCTGCGCCGAAGGCCCGGCGCGCCGCTCCAGCCCCCCGGCCGTCCGGACCGCAAACCCGAACCCCACGCCCCGTCTCCCGTTCCCGAACGCCGCGCCCGCGTACTCCTGCCGGATGCCCGCGAACAGCTCGTGGTGCGTCAGCAGAAAGTCCCGCCCCTTCAGCGCCGCCAGCGCGCCGGGGTTCTCCCCCCCCGCCACCTGATCGCCGGTCAGCGCCACCCCCGCCCCCCCCATCCCGGCCGAACGGGGCCCCACGGCCTCCTTCAGCAACACCAGCCCCGTCCCCCGGTCCGCCGCCTCCACGAGAACGCAGAACGCAGAATGCAGAACGCAGAACGCAGCAAATAACGCGAACGTTTGACCACTGTATTTCATCTACGATCCTCTGACCTATTCCTTCGGTCTGACGTACGCCACCGTGCGCGCCTCCCTCCGCCCGTACTCCCCCATCGCCCGCCGCACATCCTCCGCCGTCACCGCCCGGATGCGGTCCCCGTAGCGCAGGGCCTCCTCCAGGGAGGAGACCGTCTGGTACCGGCCCAGCGTGGACGCGATGTGGGCGTTGGTCTCATTGGCATAAGCGAAATCCGACAGCAGCATCCGCCTGGCCTTCTCCAGCTCCTCCGGCCGGACCGGCTCTCGCCCCATCCGCTCGACCTCGGCCAGCGCAGCGGCCTGCACCTCCTCGCAGCGCGCGGGCAAAAACTCCGCATCCACCCCCAGGACCCCCGCGCGCTCGAACGGCCAGACCCACGCCCCGACGGACGAGGCGATCTTCATCTCCTCCACGAGGCGGCGGTGGAGCCTGGAACTCCTCCCACTGCCCAGGATCGTGGTGGCCACATCCATAATGTAGAGGTCCTCCATCCGGGACCGGCCCAGGGTCGGGAACCCGAGCGCCCAGTAGCCCAGGTTCACTTCCTTCTCCACGGTCTGCGCCCGCGCATCCGACGGCATCTCATAGGCGATGTCGGGCCACGACAGCCTCCGCTCCGCAGGGCGCTCCCACCCCTCCGTCACGGCGGCCACGGCCTCCAGGACCCGGCCCTCCTCCACATCCCCCACGATCACGGCGGTCGCCGTGTCCGGCGCATAGAAATCCTTCAGATAGGCCAGGAGGTCCTCCCGCCGGATGCAGCCCAGGGACGCCTCCGTGCCCAGGATCGGACGGCCGTAGGGGAGGTCCCGGAACATCGTCCCCAGAAACTCCGTGAACAGCTTGCTCCTGGGGTTGTCCTCGTGCCGGCGGATCTCCTCCTGGATGACCTGCCGCTCCCGCTCGATCTCCTCAGGGTCGAACGTCGAGTGGACCGTGGCGTCGTAGAGCACCTCGAAGGCGGTGGTGAAGTTCTCAGCCGGCACGACCGCGTAGTAAGCCGTGTACTCAAACCCCGTGAAGGCGTTGTTGTACCCCCCCAGCGCCTTGATGACACGGTCCATCTCCCCCACCCCGCGCCTCTCCGTCCCCTTGAAAAACATGTGCTCGAAGAAATGGGATATCCCGTTGATCTCCGGAGGCTCGCAGACCGCCCCCGCGCGCACCCACAGGTAGACCGCCACGATGGGCGTCGTCGTCACCTGCTTGGAGATCACGGTCAGCCCGCTGGGAAGGACCTCTTTTCGGAAAGGATAGAGAGGAGAGTTCATAGGCCAGGCGACTCGTTTTCCTGTATCTTAAACAGTAAGATTCCCGCCGCGACCGCCACATTGAGGGATTCGACCTCTCCCCGCATCGGAACACGCACGACCTCATCCACGAGCCGCCGCGCCCCCTCTTCCAACCCGGTCGCCTCGCCCCCGAACAGCAGGGCCACCCGCCCTCCCGGTCGAAAGTCGCGGTAAGAGAGGCCCCCCCTCACGTCCGCCGCCAGGATGCGGGCCCCCTCCCGGCGCAGGAGACCCAGCGTCTCCGTCAGCCCGACCCGCTCAAACGCAGGGACCCGAAAGATCGCCCCCATGGAGGCGCGAACCGCCTTCGGGTTGTGCAGTTCGACCGACCCCTCGGTCAGATACACAGCCGAAACCCCCGCCGCCTCCGACGTCCGCAGGATCATGCCGACGTTCCCGGGATCGCGGATCCGGTCGAGAATGACCGCCGGCCCCTCCGGGTCGGGAAGGCGACCCCGGTCCCACTGCCGTCGCCTCACCACCGCCACGACCCCCTGAGGGGAGACGGCCTCGCAGAACGCCTGAAGCGCCCGGCGGTCCGTCTCCTGAGTCAGGACACCCCGCTCTCGACACCGCTCGATCAGGCGCCGCAGCCGGTCCGACTCCGTCGCCTCCCGCGCGAACAGGACCTGCTCCACCTCGGCGGCGGGGGACCTCAGGGCCTCTTCGCAGAGCCGGACGCCCTCGACCAGAAACCTCCCCTCCGCCTCTCGCGCCCTCTTCTTCTTGAGCGCAAGGAGCTTCTTAGCGCCTCGGATCGCCATCGGGTCGCGTTCTTACGCCCTCTTCTCGAGCCGCTCCCGGACCACCCGGATCTCCTCCCAGATCCGCCGCTCCCGCCGGCTGAGACCGATGAAGTAGCCGAGGATCACGACCCAGATGATCGTATACGCCGCGCACAGATAGCCCAGGTGGTCCATCTCAAGTCTCCTTTTCCCCCAGATCCGCCCGAATCATCGCCAGCTCCTCCTCCGCCCGCGCCAGCGACACCCGCTGAAACAGGAGGGCCAGGAAGAGGGCCGTGAACGCCGTGAGGCAGACCATCAACGCCTCGAACATGTCCGCCTGGAGCCCCCCCTTCCGGACAAGCTGAGGGGGGTGCAGCGTGCGCCAGATGTTCACCGACTCATAGATCAGGGGCACGTCCAGAAACCCCACGATGCCCAGCACCGCCCGGAACTTGGCGTTCTGCGCGGCGTCCCCCCCGTAGGACCTGAGCATCAGATAGGCCACGTAGATCAGCCAGAGCACCAGCGTGGTCGTCAGCCGGGCGTCCCAGACCCACCAGGCGTTCCAGATCGGCTTGGCCCAGATCGGCCCTGTCAGCAGGACCAGCGTGCAGAACAGCACCCCCACCTCCGCCGCCGCGCTGGCCCACAGGTCATAGATGCGCTCCTTCTTCCAGAGATAAAGGACGCTCGCCACGAACACGATGAAGAACCCGAGAAACGAGACCCACGCGGACGGGACGTGGAAGTAGAAGATCTTCTGCGCCAGCTTCTGCTCCTTCTCCACCGACGCATAGATCAGCGCGAAATAGGGCGCGACCAGCATCCCGGCCAGGGCGACGACGCCGAGGATCGTGGACGTGGAGAGACGATTCATGCAGACCTCGGATAAAATGACGATAGAGGCGCGATAAATCGCGCCTCTACTCCTCTACGACATGGTCAAACAATAGAATCGACGCCGCCGTGAACAGCGCGCAAAACGCCACGGCGATCTTGACCCACCCCGACACGCCCCCCAGCCCCTCGCCCGCCAGGACGGCCTCCGTCCCCTTGACCGCGGCCA
>CAYRZX010000224.1:0-11683 GCA_964428665.1 uncultured Gemmatimonas sp. | reverse complement strand
GGGCGCTATCGCTCCCAGGGCAAGTACATCATGACCATGCCGACGCGCGGGCCCTACAACAGCGGCAGGGTTGACCAGGTCACCGACGCCTATGACACCGTCGACTGGCTCGTGAAGAAGGTGCCCGGCGCCAGCGGCCGGGTCGGCATCACCGGCACGTCCTACGACGGCTTTCTCACTCTGATGGCGCTCCTCGACCCGCACCCGGCCCTCAGGGCAGCCGTCCCTGTCAATGCGATGGTCGACTCCTGGGTGGGCGACGACTTCTACCATCAAGGCGCCTTCCGCACGGTGATGCTCGAATACATCTACCGGCAGACGACCAGCAAGAACGCCAGTCACAGCATCCCCTGGGGCTACCACGACTTCTACTCGGCCGTTCTCGAGGCCGGCTCCATCGGCGAGCTGGGCCGTCGCTACGGGGCCGACCGCCTGCCGGCCTGGAACCGCATGCTCGACCACCCCGCCTACGACGGCTACTGGCAGGACCAGGCCGTGGACAGGCTGCTGGCCAGCGCCCCGCGAAAGGTCCCCGTGCTCACCGTGCACAGCCTGTTCGACCAGGAGGACATCTACGGCCCTCTGGCCAGCCACGCCGCGCTCGTTGCCCGCGACCGTGGGGCCCGCAGGACCCACCTCGCCATCGGCCCCTGGTGCCACGGTCAGATGTCGGGAGACGGCTCCTCTCTCGGCAGCCTCAAATGGGACGCCGACACCTCCCTGCAGTTCCGCAGGCAGATGCTGCAGCCGTTCTGGGACCGGCATCTCAAGGGGGTCAGGCCGGCCGAGCCTCTGCCGCCCGTCCTCGCCTTTGAGACTGGCTCCAACCGGTGGCGGCAGTTCGACGCCTGGCCGCCGCAGGAGGGGATGGCGCCGGCCCGGCTCTACCTGCACCGCGGGGGCGGGCTGTCTTTCGAGCCGCCTGTCAGGGGCGGCGAGCCCTTCACCGAGTTCGTCTCGGATCCGGCCAAACCCGTGCCCTACCGCGTGCGGCCCATCCGGCCCTCTTTCTCTGGAGGGAACTCCACCTGGGGGCGCTGGCTGGTGGACGACCAGCGGCCCTTTGCGGACCGGCCCGACGGGCTCACGTTCGTCAGCCAGCCGCTGTCGGCGCCCGTCACGGTCCGGGGCGAGGTGACCGCCACCCTCTTCGCCTCGACCACGGGCACGGACGCCGACTGGGTCGTCAAGCTCATCGACCTCTACCCGAACGAGGTCCCCGCCCAGCCCGAACTCGGGGGCTACCAGTTGATGATCTCAGGGGACATCCTGCGCGGGCGCTACCGCGAGGGCTTCGAGGCGGCCCGGCCCATCCCGCCCGACGAGGTCCTGCCCTACCGCATCTCCATGCCGCACGTCAACCACACCTTCCTGCCGGGCCATCGCCTCATGGTGCAGGTCCAGAGTTCGTGGTTTCCTGTCTACGACCGCAACCCGCAGACCTTCGTGGAGAACATCGCCTGGGCCAGACCCGACGACTTCCGGAAGGCGACGCACCGGATCCACCACACCAGGGGCGCTCTCAGCTGCGTGGAGCTGTCCGTGCAGAAGGCGGATGCGCGATGAGACCTGCGATGCGCTTTCGGGGGAGGAATTCATGAAAGCGATCACCTATCAGAACTATGGTTCGCCCGATGTCCTCAAGTGTGAAGAAATAGAAAAGCCGACCGCCGGGGACAATCAGGTCCTGATAAAGGTTCGCGCGGCTTCCGTCAATCCGCTGGACTGGCATTACGTGAGGGGCACGCCGTATTTCATGCGCGTGCAGTCCGGGCTGCGCAGGCCGAAGGTGACGCGGCTGGGCGTCGACTTTGCGGGCACGGTGGAAGCGGTCGGCAGAGACGTCAAGCGGTTTCGTCCGGGGGATGAGGTCTTCGGCGGGAGGACCGGGGCCTTTGCCGAGTATGTGTGCGTCCGCGAGGACCGAGCCGTGGCGCTGAAACCGGCCAACCTGACGTTTGAGCAGGCGGCCTCCGTGCCCATTGCGGCCATCACGGCCTTGCAGGGCCTTCGCGACAGGGGACAGGTTCAGCCGGGGCAGAAGGTCCTGATCAACGGGGCGGCGGGGGGCGTGGGGACGTTCGCCGTGCAGATCGCCAGGTCGTTCGGCGCAGAGGTGACCGGCGTATGCAGCGCGAGAAATGTGGACATGGTCCGGTCCATCGGCGCAGATCGGGTCATCGATTACACGCAGCAGGATTTCACCAGGACCGAGCAGCGGTACGACGTCCTGCTCGACAACGTCGGGAACCGCTCGTTGTCAGACTGCAGGCGCGTCTTGAATCCCAGAGGGAGATATGTCCTGATCGGAGGCGGAGGGCCGGACGACGGCCGGTGGATCGGGCCTCTGATTCGCGTGCTCAAAATGCTGGTGTTGTCGCGGTTCGTGAGCCAGGACATGGTCTTCTTTATGGCGCAACTGAAGCAAGAGGACCTGACCCTCCTGGGGGACCTCATGCAGGCCGGAAAGGTGACGCCGGTCATCGACAGGCGTTACAGGTTGAGTGAGACCCCTGAGGCTATCCGGTATCTCGAAGAAGGACACGCCCGAGGAAAAGTGGTGATCACTCTGGAATGAAGTTCCCCACCCGCCTCTGCAAGCCGCTTGTGCGCCGAGCGGACAATAGGACCTGAGATGACGCTTCTGACCTTATTCATCCTGTACGCGATTGCCCTTTCAGCCGCACTGGCGCGCGCAGGACACCGATCGCGCGCCGTCCTTTCAGGCGGGGCGTCTCGCAGCCGCCCCACACGGGTTCTGATCGTGGGGGCGACGGGCGGGACCGGCCGTCAACTGGTCGCCCAGGCTCTGGAGCGGGGTTACGCGGTCACGGCTTTTGTGCGAGATCCGTCGAGGCTTCGGGTCGCCCATGCGCAACTGACGGTTCTTCAGGGCGATGTCCTCGACAGGGCCTCCGTTGAGGCAGCGATGCGCGGCCAGGAGGCGGTGGTTTCGGCTCTTGGCCACAGGCGGTTCTTCTATCCATCTCGCATTCTGTCCGAAGGGACCCGGAACATCCTGCGGGCCATGGAGGGGCACGGCGTCCGGCGATTTGTCTGCGAGACCTCTCTCGGCATCGGAGACAGCGCCTGGCGCATGGGCCTTTACTACACGCTCTTCACCATCCCGGCGATTTTGCCCCTCTACTTCTGGGACAAGGCCCGGCAGGAACGGATCATCGCCGACAGTGACGTGGAGTGGGTGATCGTCCGGCCCGGGGTCCTCACCAACGGCGACAAGCGAGGGCGAGTTCGTCACGGTCACAGCGTCGGTGGCTTCTTGTGGACGCCGCGCATTTCCCGGGCAGACGTGGCGGACTTCATGCTCAACCAGCTCGAGTCCGACGCCTACCTCCGCGCCGCGCCGGGCGTGGCGTGGTAGAAATGAGAAGTGCGCCTGTTCTCGGGTGTAACAACCCTTCTCACGGTCCGTTCTGTCCTTCGCGCAGGAGGCTCGACCCACATGACTCGCACCACGAACGCCAGAATCGCTGGATTCACGTTCCTCTTCTACATCGCAGCCGGTATCGCCAGTATGGTCTTGTTCGGCCGGGCGACCAGCGGAGAGGGGATCGCTGCGAAGCTCGCGGGGATCGCCCGGCACGCGACGGACGTGCGCGTCGTCGTCGTCCTCTACCTGCTCCAGTGCTTCTCGGCCCTGGTGCTGGCCGTGACGCTCTACGCCATCACGCGCGAGCAGGATCCCGATCTCGCCATGCTGGCCCTGATCTGTCGCGTCGGGGAGGGCGTGCTGGGCGCCACCGGCATACCGGAGACGCTGGGACTGCTCTGGCTCGCGACTGCCACCGGAGCAGATGCGCCGGACACCGGGGCAGCGCACGCGCTCGGCGAGTACCTTCTCAGGGAGAGCGTGGCCCTCACCGCAACCTTCTTCGCCGTGGGCAGCACGCTCTTCTCCTGGCTCCTCCTGCGGGGCCGAATGATCCCCATCCCACTGGCCTGGCTGGGCGTCGTCGCGTCGGTCCTGCTCGTGGTGGGCCTTCCCCTGCGGCTCGCAGGATTCCTCCACGGCCCGGTCACCTTTCTCATGTGGTTGCCGATGCTCGCATTCGAGGTGCCACTCGCCCTGTGGCTGCTCATCAAGGGCGTCGCCATGCCGGCGCGGACGCAAGCGGCATGACCTTGCTACCCATAAAATTTCGTATGTCATTGTATAAAAACACGTTGTATATTTTATGTCGGTTTGTTTTTTACCTGGTGGCCTGCGACAATTGAAAAACGCCAGATGTAGTTGAAAGTGTTTCCCGATAGCCATATACCTTGTGGCCCAATGCGCTTTGCAATTACCGTAAGCCACCAGGGAACAACGAGACTAACGAAGAAAGAGGAGCGTATGCAGATGAAACGGCAACACAAAGGTCATGATCGTTCCAGGATGAGTAACGTGCGCGATTGGCGCACCTGTCGGGCTGTCGAACAAATACCGGGCAAAGTTAGTGGGGCCTGGGTATTTCGGGGCACGCGGGTGCCTGTACGCGCCTTGTTTGAGAACCTGCGGGATGGCGCTTCAATTGAAGACTTTCTGAGTTGGTTTCCGGGAGTTCAGAGAGAACAGATCGAAGCGGTCCTTGACCATGAGCTTGAATCCTTATCCGTCCCCTCCGGGGAAGGGGTCGGGGGGGTCTAAAGGGAGGGATTCCATGCCAGACATCGACAAGTTCGGAAAGGCCTACCCGCTCCCGGCGCGGGACTACTGTCTGGAGACCGCGCTGGTCGAGGACGGCGTCCCGAAGGCCGTTCTGGTGATCGGGGACGACCCGGCGCACGCGCAGGTGGCGGAGGAGATCGGGCAACGGATAAAAACCGATACCGGAGCGCAGTTACCGGTGGTGCGAGACGAGGAAAAGCCGGCGGAAGAGTTGCTCGGATCGCACGTCATCGCCCTGGGGAACATGGCCGACAACCGGCTCATCCGGTGGCTGTATCACCGCTGGTGGGCCGTGGAGGACCGGTGGTACCCCGGCGCGGGGGGCTACGCCCTGCGCACGCTGCACAATCCGACGGGGCGAAAGACGAACGTCGTGATCGTCGGCGCGAGCGACGCCGAAGGGCTTCGCAAGGGGGTCGCACGGTTCCTGAAGCATCTCCCGGAGGGGCGCACGCTGAGGGTGGGGCGGCTGATGGAGATCGAGGCGGCGGAGGCCCTGAGGTTCCAGCGCCCGCCCAGGAAGTGGGTCGCGGAGCGGCGGGAGGACTTCACGCACCGGGCCACGCGGCTCCACGCCTCGCTGTCCGGGGCGGGCTATGAGCTGATTTCGGAGGCCGCGGCGCACGGGTTTATGTACCACAAGACGGGCTACCCGGAGTACGCGGCGGCGTTCCGGGAGGCCCTGCTGGCGCACCGGCTGATGGACGAGCCGGGGCAGATGGCCCACTTCAACGTCTGGTGGTGGGCCACGATCTGGGACCTGATCGAGGAGAGCCCGGAGTTCTCCGACGAGGAGCGGGTCTGGATGACGCAGCACCTCCTCTGGATCATGGGGACGGCGGAGGGGGCCTACTTCCCGTTCCTGCGGGACGCGGCGGGCAACCCGATGGTGAGGCAGAACCACCAGACGCTCGTGGGGCTGTCGGTCTGGTTCGCGGGGCGGTATTTCGGGACGCACTACGGGATCGGGGAGACGGAGGAGTGGCAGGCCCTGTCGCGGGAGCTGTTCCGGGGGCAGGCGGTCTCGTTCAAGCCCATCGAGGACGCCAACGCCTACCAGTGGACGACGCTGGACCACCTGCTGACCTACACGCTGGCGAGCGGGGACACGACCTACGTGGACAACGGGCAGTGCAGGAGGTCGCTCGATCAGGCCGTGTTTTACTGCAACAACCTGGGGAGCCTGCCCGCGTTCGGGGACACGGGGGAGCCGCTGGGGGGGTATCCCACGAACTTCCTGGTCAAGGCCGGGCACGTCCTGCGGGACGGCCGGGCGGAGTTCCTGCTGAGGCTGCGCTACCCCACGCCCTCGGACCACTTCAGGTCCGCCCGCGCCCGCTACGAGGAGCAGAAGGACCCCTACCTGGTGCGGAGGTTCGAGAAGTATTTTTGCGACGGTCTGGCGCCGGTCGCGCCGGAGGAGTTCAGGGGCGTTCACGCGCTGGAGGTGGCCGGGGGATTCTACGAGTTCGCGAAGAACCCGAAGGCCCGGCCCCGGGAGGTGAAGCCGCTCAATCTCCCGCGCGAGCAGGCGTTCGACACGGTCTGCTTCCGGGAGGGGTTCGGGAGGGACGACCAGTACCTGATGCTGCACGGCATCGGCTACGGCAATCACGCCCACGACGACGGCAACTCCATTGTGGAGTTCTCGGCCAACGAGCGCATCTTTTTGGTGGACGCCTCCTACACGGAGGGGCCGACGCTCAAGCACCACAACGCGGTGACGGCCGTGCGGGACGGGGAGCCCTGCCCGCTGCCGGCCCTCTGCTCCCTGGACGCCCTCGCGGACCTGGGCCGGGCCGGGTTCTCGCAGACGACGATGGACGGGGCGTGGGGCGCGCGCTGGACGCGGGGCATCGCCTGGCGGAAGGGGGGGTGGTTCGCGGTCTTCGACCGGGTGACGGCCACGCAGGCCGGGGAATTCGCGCTGCAGTGCCACTGGCGGACGCTGGGGACGCCGACCCTGGACGGGGATGATCTGACGGTCGTGCAGCGGGACCCGAAATCGGGCCGGGAGGATCGGTTCGTCCTGCGGGGTTCGGGAGGGGACCGGACGTCGATGGAGCGGGACTGGGAGAACTTCGGCCACTGGTGGGGGACCTACCCCTACGCGGACGACTTCGTCAATGTCCTCCACCAGTCCGCCACGCGGCGGATGGAGGCGGGGGAGTCGCACCTCTTCGTCAACCTCTTCTATGCGTCCAACGACCGAAGGCCGCTAACCTGCGGCCTGAGGCGGGTCGGGGCAGCGGCAGCGGAGGTGGCCGACGAGGCAGGAGGGATGGCGCTTACAGGGGCGGGGCCGTTCAGCGCCAGGGGGGTCTCGGTCCAGGCCGGGCTGTTCCTGCTGAGCGAAGAGGGGTTCGCCCTGTGCGAAGGCTCGGAGGTGTCAGGGGTCAGGAAGGTCTTTGCGAGCGATGGTCCCGTCTCCATCGAATACAGCCTGAGGACCGGGGACGGGGCCGTGGAGGCGAAGGCCGGGGCGCATCTCTCGCTCCTGCTCGGGCGGGCTGGGCTGGTCGCGGTGGACGGAAAGGTGGTCCGGGGAGAGGTTCTGGAGACCTTGAAGAACGGGGACAGGCTGGTCTCCTTTGAGGTCCCGGCAGGCCGTCACACGCTCTCGGCGACGCCCGCGCAGTTCCGCATCTTCGTGTACGATCTCCCCGCCTGGCGGGAGCTCAAAGGCCGGGCATCGGCTGCGGCGAAGGCCCCGCGCCTCAGGCGGGTCTGGTCCTTCGAGACGGGGTCCGGCATCAGGGCCGCCGACGGGGCAGGGGACCGGGTCGTCTGCGGGACAACGGACGGGCGGGTCGTGGCGCTCAGGGTCAAAGGCAGGAGGGCCGCGCCGGTCTGGGCGTTCCGGGCGAAGGGGCCGGTCAACACGGTCCGCGTGGCGGATATCGACGGCGACGGCCGGACGGAGGTCCTGGCGGGATCAGACGACCGGCATCTCTACGCGCTCAACGAGAAGGGGAAGGCGCGGTGGCGGCGGAGGTTCGAGAAGTACGTGGGGACGTGGGACCGCTACGCCCGCAACGCGGAGGTGGCGAGGGTGGAGGCGGAGGATCTGGACGGGGATGGACGCCGCGAAATCCTGGCCGCGGTGTCGGACAGGCAGCTCCACTGTCTGGACGCGGACGGGCAGGAGCGGTGGAGTTTCATGATCTACGGCATCTTCGACCCGCTCTGCGTCGCGGACGTGAACGGGGACGGCAGGCCGGAGGTCGTGGGGGGGCCGGGCCGCATCACCTGCGGGGGCACGTGCTACGTGCTGGGCGCGGATGGAAGGCAGGTGGCCTCTCACGCCGCCGACGGGTGGGCGTCCATGCTGCCGTCCTGCGCCGTGGCCCCCATGGGGGACGGGGTCCTGATCGCGGCGGGCACGAGCCGGGGGACGCTCTACGCCTTCGACCCGTCGCCGAGGCCGATGGGCGTCCGGTGGCGGCGGGACCTGGGGGATGAGGTCACGGCCCTGGCCCTGGGGGACGTGGACGGGGATGGGCTGCCCGAGGTCGCCGCCGGGTCGAGTTGCTTCTACCTCTACCTGTTCGGGAGCGACGGGAAGGAGCGCTGGCGGCGGAATCTGCGCGCGGGGGTGAGGGCCGTGCTGTGCGCGGACCTGGACGGGGACGGCAGGCCGGAGGTCGTGGCGGGCTGCGACGACGGACGGGTGGCGGTGTTCGGCGCGGACGGGACGGAACGGGCGTCCCACCGGGGGGCCGGGTTCGGGTGTCTCCGGGCCTTCAACGGGGCGCTCCTGGCAGGGGACAGCGTGGCGCTACGTGCGCTGGTCCTATGATCGAATGTCGAATGTCGAATGTCGAATGTCGAATGAAGATTCGTAATTCGTAATTCGTAATTCGTAATTCGTAATTCGCACGAGGAGAGCCATGAAGATCACAAAGGTCGAGGCGTTTCAGATCGAGACCCCGCGCGCCTACGGGCACGTGTCGGGCCACGTCATCATCCGGGTTCACGTGGACGAGGGCCCCGTGGGGCTGGGGGAGGCGTCGGACAGCCGGGCGGAGGACCTGGGCGCGGTGGTCCATCAGTACAACGACCTGCTGGTGGGGCGGGACGCGACGCGGATCACGGAGCTCAACGAGCTGCTGCGCGGCCACAACTTCCGGAGCACGGTGACCAATCTCCACCTGACCTCCGCCGTCGACCTGGCGCTCTACGACCTCAACGGGAAGGCGCAGGGGGTCCCGGCCTATGACCTGCTGGGCGGCAGGGTGAGGGATCGGGTCTACTGCTGCTATCCGATCTTCGGCTGGCAGGTGAAGGAGGACTTCGAGCGGGCGATGGGCTACCTGCAACGCCTGACGGACCTGGGCCACCACCTCTTCCGCTACTACGTGTCCGGGGAGAGCGGGCTGGACGACCGGTTTCTGACCGGGGCGAAGGCCCGGTTCGGCGACCGGGTCCGGCTCAAGTCCATCGACTTCTCCGGGCGCTTCAGGGACTGGGAGACGGCCCTGCGCTATGCGGACGCGCTCCGGCGTCACGACCCTTACCACTTTGAGCAGCCCTCCTCCCGGCTCAGGACCAACGCGGAGTTCACGAGGCGCGTGGACCTGCCGGTGAGCCTGCACATCAACGGCCTGGAATACGGCTACGAGGCCGTCGAGCGGGGGGCGTGCACGGTCTTCAACCTGGCGTGCGTGTGCGGGGGGCCGACCCACATCCGGAGGCTGTTCGCGCTGGCGGAGGCGGCGGGCGTCAGGTGTCTGATCGGGACGGACCAGGAGTCCACGCTGGGGACGGCCGCGCAGGTCCACGTCGGGGTGGCGATGCCCAACCTGGACCTGCCGTGCGACCCCATGGGGCCGGTGCTCTACACGGCCTGGCCGGCGCGGGAGAACATCCGGGCCGAGGGGAGCTACCTCTACCCGCCCGAGGGGCCGGGGCTGGGGGTGGAGCTGGACGAGGCGAAGATGAAGGCGCTGACCGTGGCCTCGGCCTAAGAAGTGCAATAGGGGGGATATTGAACCCATCACATTGAACCCATCACGAGGAGATAGTCTGTGCCTCCGTTGCCGTATCTGATTCTCAAGACGCTGCACATCCTGAGCGCCGCGATCTGGTTCGGGGTGGGGTTGCCTGTCTCCGGGGACGTGCGCCGCACGATCGAGCGGGGCAGGCCCCACACGGACCTGCTCCCGGAGCGGGTGAAACGGTCGGGGAGGGTCGCGATCATCGCGGGGGTCTTCACGCTGGGGACGGGGCTTAACCTGATCTTTACGATGGGCGGGTTCGCCAACGTCCGGCCCAACATCCACGCGGGCTTCGGCCTCACGCTGCTCCTGTTCGCCGTCGGGGTCGGGCTGACGCTCCCGGTCTGGCGTCGGATCGAGGCGGTCCTGACGGCGGAGGGTGGGGACCTGGCGGAGGCGCGGCGGCTGGCGCGGCGGTTCGCGATGCTCCACGGGATCGAGCATCTGCTCTGGCTGGTGGTGCTGGTGTTGATGGTGTTTAAATTCTGAAGACGGACAGACCTCACCCACCCCCTGCCCCCTCCCTCTCCGTATACGGAGAGGGAGGGGGTAACAAGGGCCTTTCCCCTTAGCTGGGGGGAGGGTGAGGTCGTCTCACGTTTCACTTGAGGAGGAATTCAAATGGCCAAGCTGGCGATTGCAGGGGGAGAGAAGACCATCACCAGGACGCTGGGGAGGCCCTGGCCGGTCTGGGACGAGCGGGAGGAGAAGGCGCTGCTGGAGGTGCTGCACAGCGGGGTCTGGTGGCGCGGGGGGCACAGCGAATGGAAGACGTCGAAGGTCGGGCAGTTCGAGGACGCGTTCGCGGCTTACCAGCACGCGAAGCACGGGGTGGCGCTGACGAACGGCACGGCGGCCATCGAGTGCGCGCTGAAGGCGCTGGGCATCGGGGCCGGGGACGAGGTGCTGGTCCCGGCGCTGACGTTCGTGGCCAGCGCCACGGCCATCTCCCTGGTGAACGCCACGCCGGTGTTCGTGGACGTGGACCCCGCGACCTACAACATCAGCCCCGACGCGATGGAGGCCGCCATCACGGAGCGGACGAAGGGCGCGGTGGTGGTCCACAACGGGGGCTACCCGGCGGACATGGACCGGGTGCTGGAGGTCGCCAGGCGGCGGGGGCTCCGCATCGTGGAGGACTGCGCGCACGCGCACGGGTCGGAGTGGAAGGGCAGGCGGGTGGGCGCGATCGGGGACCTGGGGACGTTCAGTTTCCAGATGGGCAAGGCGCTGACCTCCGGGGAGGGGGGGCTGGTGGCGACGGACGATGACGATCTGGCGGAGAAGGCGTTCTCCTACCACCACATCGGGCGGATCTCGGGCCGGCCCTTCTACGAGTTCCACCGGGTCGCCTCGAACCTGCGGATGACGGAGTGGCAGGGGGCGATCCTGCTCGCGCAGCTGTCGCGCCTGGACGAGCAGACGGAGACGCGGGAGCGGAACATCCGCTACCTGGCCGAGGGGCTGAAGGAGATCCCCGGCGTGGAGCCCATCCAGCGGGACCCGCGCGTGACCCGGTGGGGGTTCTACTACTGGAACTTCAAGTACCGGCAGGAGGCGTTCGACGGCGTTCCGAGGGACGCCTTCCTGAAGGCGATGCAGGCCGAGGGCGTCCCGATGGGCGTGGGCGCGCACGGCCAGCCGATCTACAGGAACCCGGTCTTCCGGGACCAGGGCTATGACAAAATTTACTGCCCGGAGGCGGAGCGGATCTACGCGACCGAGGCCCTGAGCATCGGGCACCGGGCCTTCCTGGGCGGGCAGGAGGACATGGACCTGATCCTGGAGGCGGCCCGGAAGGTGCGGGCGAACACAGGGGAGTTGAGGAAGATGGAGAGCGAGAAGAAGTGAGTCTCTGCAACGGTAGCGCGGGAATGAAGTTCCCGCGCTACCCGGTATGCGCCCGATGAATCGGGCTTTTTCAGCCCGGCGCAGCCGGGCGCGTCCACATGTAGCTCGGAGATTTATGATACTGTTGGGAAATGTCGTGTTAAGATGTCGGAGCCAGGGCAGCAAA
>CAYRZX010000223.1:0-11683 GCA_964428665.1 uncultured Gemmatimonas sp. | reverse complement strand
TCATCGTTCATCGTTCATACTTCATCGTTGTCTTTGTTCATCGTTCATACTTCATCGTTTACACTTCTATCTCCACCGAATCCCCGCAGACCAGGTCTGCCGCATTGGCGTCGTCCGTGTCCAGGTGCAACTCAGGGATGTACTCCTCCCCCACCTTCACGGCCACGTTGTCGAAGACGAGCGCCTTCGGCCCTGCGGTGCGGACGCGAACCCTCCTTGCGCCCTGAAGCCCCATCCGCCGGGCGTCCGCCGGGCTCAGGTGGATGTGCCGGATGGCCCGGATGGCCACGGGCAGGGTCAGCGCCCCCCTGGGCCCGACCAGCGTGATCGGCGTCGCCCCGTCCAGCTGCCCGGAGTCCCGCACCGGGAGGTCGATGCCCAGGAGGATGCCGTCCGTGCGGGCCAGCTCCACCTGCACATAGTCCCGCAGCGGGGCCAGGACGCGCACCCGCTCGACGGCCCTCATGCGGGAGCCGACAAGCGTGATCGTCTGCTCGGTCGCATACGCCCCCGGCTGGTAGAGGTCGCGCAGCTTCGTCACGCGGCTGCCGGGGCCGTACAGATGTTCCAGGGCCTTCTGACTGAGATGCACGTGCCGGACCGACACCCCCACCGGCACCATCCGCCGCGCATCCGGGGCGGCCTCTCCGCGCACCCGGCGGATGACCTCCTGCACGATCCGATCCACCCGGCCCGGCTCCCCGCCCCCCTCCGGGTTCCCCCGCCAGCAGCGCCGACAGTCACTGCACTCGGAGGCCACCTTCAACTGCAATAAATCTTCTGTCATCAGCGATCCATAAGCCCTTATGGTTGGACAGCGAAAATAGCACGATCCACCCGGAATGTCAAGAAAATAAACCCGGATAGCCTCACGCGCCCATATCCCATAAGGTTCGGCGCCTCCGGCCTCGTCGGACGCCTCGAGAAGCGACAGCCCCGAGAGGAGAGGCAGACGTATCCTCCGGCCTGCCCCTCTTTTTCGCGTATACGGAGATCACCTGCCCGGCCTGAATCAGGTCGAGGGCGGCGTTGACGACCCGCTCCGCGAGCAGCACAAGAGGCCTGTGGCTCGACCCGGCGTAGGCCCCCTCAACCCGCTCCGCCATTCGCGACGGCCCGCGCCACGAGGACAGGAAATGCCGGCCCAGCCCCTGCGTCTCCACCCGGAGCACCTCAAACCCGGCGAACTTCACCATCTTGCGGATCGTCTCAGGCGTGAAATAGGTCAGATGCTCGTCCCCGAACATCGGCCATCGCTCCCCGCCCGCCCAGGCCGCCAGCGACGCGACGTTCGGGACCGACAGGGCGATGACACCCCCCTCCGCGATCCGCTCCCGCGCTTGCGCGATCAGCCCCTTCGGGTCGGGCACGTGCTCCGCCACATCCCACAGCGTCACCGCGTCGAACACCCCGTATTCCTCCGGCAGGTCCGCGAGCGTCCCCGTCACCACGTCCAGGCCGAGCGCCTCGCGCGCGTGCGCCGTGGCCGGCCCGTTCACGTCCACGCCCGCGGCCGACCACCCCTGCTCGCGGGCCACCTCCATGAACCCCCCGGCCGCGCACCCCACATCCAGCAGCCGCCCCGGCCTGCCGACGACCTTCAGGACCTGCCCGAGCCGGCGCCCAAACACGGCCCGCTGCCTCCGGGCCAGGGGCGCAAAGTGGGCCACCAGGTCCCGCGTCCGGTTCCGGGCCGCCACCTCCTCCTCCGCCCTGGGGTTGAGATAGACCAGGTCGCAGACCCGGCACTGCACGACCCGCACGCCCCCGATCACGTACATCAGGTCCGTGTAGTTGCTGCCGCAGAGGTTGCACGAGACCTCCACAACGCCCTCTGTCATTTCACCAGCTCCACCACGCTCGCCCAGCTCATCCGCCGCAGCGGCGGGACGCAGCGGAGCAGCGCGCGGTCGGCCCATCGGATCGCCCGGAACCACCCCTCGAACCGCCTGCCGTCCTGCACGGCCCGCTTCCAGTACCGCTCCGTGCGGGGATCGAGCTTCAGAATCGCGAAAAAATAGACGTGAATGAGTAGGGCGAAGAGCTGAAACTCCCGGTGGCCCGCCTCCCGGAACCGCCTCCCCACCCGCTCGAAGTCCTCAAACGACATCGGATGCTCATCCCGCGTGTGCACATCCGGGGACATCCAGCGATATAAGTTAATGATCGGATTGTATTTCAGCGGCTCCACGAACACCGCCCGCCCCCCCGGCCTCAGCACCCGCGCGACCTCCGCCGCCGCCGCGTCCAGGTCCAGGTGGTGCAGCACCCCGAACCCGTAAACCGCGTCAAACGCCCCCGACGGAAACCCCATCGCCTCGGCGTTGACCTTCACCAGCCGGACGCGTCCCCGCACCCCGTAGCGTTCGGCCAGCCGCCCCGCCGCCCGCAGCATCTCCCCCGACAAATCCGCGGCCCACACCCGCGCCCCGCGCCGGGCCAGACAGACACTCGCCTCCCCGGCCCCGCAGCCCAGGTCCAGCACCCGGCGCCCCTTCAGGTCCCCCAGCCGTTCGAGCGCATAATGCGTCTCCGGGGAGATCGCGGGATGGAACGCGAGGTCCACGTCGATGGCCTCGACCTCGATCTGCCGCGCCCACGCGTCGTGGAACGCCTCCTCCTCCGCCAGCCGGGGGTCACGCAATCGTCCTTGCACTCCCGCTCTATTCAGTGGTATATTGCAGACTAACCTATCCCCCCATCCCCCTTTCCTGAAGGAAAGGGGGAAAAGCGCCCCCACCCCCACCCTCCCCGTGAACGGGGAGGGAGCTAGCTTCCCCCCGTCCACGGGGGGATAAGAGGGGGGGCTCCCCTCCCCCTGTGGGGGAGGGGTTGGGGGAGGGGTCTCAACCCCCGCGCCCTTCGCTCCCCATGCCCGGCCTCCTCGGCATCACCTATCTCCCCGGCGACCCACCCGCCCTCCGCTCCGACCTCTTCCGGCGGATGTGCGACCGGCTCCGGGGCCCCCACGACCGTCTCGAAACCCACGAGACGCCGGACTGCGCCCTTGCCGTGTCCCGTCTGGACACCGACGCCGGGCCGGATCGTCTCCTCATCGATCCCGGTCGGGTCATTGCCTTCGACGGCGCCTTACGCGGCGATGAATCACGCGGCGATGAATCACGCGGCGATAAATCCGCCTCCCCCAAACGCTCCCATGAGGTCGCGTTCCCGTCCCTGCGCTACAACAACAATATCCCCCCCCATCCCCTGCACGGCGATGAATTCCACCCCACCAAACGCTCCCATGAGGTCGCGTTCCCCTCCCTGTGCGCCCCCCCTTCCGCGCTCGCCATCTGGGACCCCCGCGACCGCTCCCTGCGCCTCGTCAGCGACCGCTACGCCTTCTCCCCCCTCTGCTACGCCGTCCGGCAGGGCCGCTTCCTGTTCGCCTCCTCGGCCCTCCCCCTGCTGACCGCCCCCGGAGACCCGCCCCGGCTCGACGACCACGTCGCATCGGACCTCCTCAGCTTCGGCCATCTCCTGGAGGACCGGACCCTCGTCGAGGGCGTCCGCCTCCTCCCCCCGGCCACGACCCTGACCTGGCGAGACGGTCAGATGACCTTAAAGCGTTACTGGTCCCCGAACTACCGCGAGGATGACGGCGGCCCGTCCGGGCAGGACGCCGTCCGGCAGATGGCCGACCGCCTCTCCGGGGCCATCCGGCGCTGCTCCGAAGACCGCACCGGCGTCCTGTTGAGCGGCGGCCTCGACTCCCGCGCCGTGCTCGCCGTCGCCTCCCGCCTGCGCCGCGTCACGACCCTCACCTTCGGGGAGCCGGAGACCGACGACCTGAAGATCGCCCGGCGCGTCGCCCATTTTCTGAACGTCGAGCACCACGCCTTCGAGATCGGCCCCGACGACCTCCCCCGGCACGCCGAGTCCATCCTCCGCCGCACGGACGGGGCCCTCAACCTCCACCACGCCTGCGCCGCCGGGGCCTTCGACCCCATCCGGGGCCAGTGCCCCGCCGTCCTGTCCGGAATGCAACTCCTCGGCAGCTTCGTCTCAGCGCGCCTGAGGCGCGGGGCCTCCGTCCTCCCCTTCCTGATCCCCCCGCTCCCCCGCGAGACCCGCAGGGCGCTCCTGACCGATGCGTTCTTCGAACGCACGGAACAGGCCATCCCCGAATCCCTGGCCGCCGTCGAGGCCTCCTGCCCGTTCCGCTCGCCCGTCAACCGCCTGGACGCCCTCGACATCGCGCAGCGGCAGCGCCGGTTCATCCTGGCCGGCCTCCTCCCCCTGCGCGACCGGGTCGAGGTCCGCCTCCCCCTGTTCGACGAGGACCTGATGGACTTCGTCCGGGGCGTCGCCCCTGCCCTTCGGGCAAACCAGCGCCTCTACGTGGACGCCTTCTGCCACCTCTTCCCCGACCTGGCCCGCATCCCCTGGGCCAGGACAGGGTTGCCCGTCAACGCCGGACCTGCCCGCCTCCTCCTCACCCGCCTCTGGCATCGCCTGCGCAACCCCCCCCCCCGACCCTCCCTGGCTTTCACCGGGACCTGGCACGCCCGCAGCCCGGCCCTCCGCGCCTTCGAGCGCGACCTCCTCCTCGGCCCGACCGTCCGCCAGCGCGGACTCCTCCGCCCCGACGCCGTGGAGCGCCTCCTCTCCGAGCAGGAGCGGGGCCTCCGCGATCACTGGGACCTGATCGGGAGACTGGTCACGCTCGAACTCTGGTGCAGGATAATGACGAATGACGAATGACAGCCCCCCACCCTCCCCCTGTCCCCCTCCCTCCCCCACACGTGGGGGGAGGGAGGGGGCACCAAGAGTTTTTGCCAAGGCAGGGGGAGGAAGGGGGGCTGAAGACCGCTTTATTTCCAAGGTACTTTAATTCCCAGCTCCTCCGCCAGCTTCTCCAGCCGCTTCTGGTGCT
This sequence comes from uncultured Gemmatimonas sp., assembly GCA_964428665.1. Lineage (GTDB taxonomy): Bacteria > Latescibacterota > UBA2968 > SICM01 > SICM01 > SICM01. The sequence goes on along the minus strand of CAYRZX010000223.1, from coordinate 6,804 downwards.
CCGGCCCCACCGGCACCCCCTCCTGCCGCCACGCCCGCTCCCGCGCGGCCTCGACCCCCCCCGGCAGGTAGGTCCGGTCGAACCCCTCCAGCGGCTTCAGCGTCGCCACTCGCCGCACGTACTCGTCCATCTCCCGCTTGAACTGCCCCACCGGCATGAACAGGTCGATCCGGAACGCGATCACGAGCGACCCCTGGTTGGCCCCGGAGAACTGCTTTCTGGCGCGGGACTCATCCAGCGGCACGCCCGCCAGGAACCCGCCCCACGTCTGGCAGATCGCCCCCATCCCGATGCACCGGAACACCAGGCCAGGGACCTTCCGCGCCAGTTCGTCCCGGTGCGGGCTCCCGGAGTAGAGGTCGTGCATCGCCCCGAAGTCCAGCACCAGCGCGTCCTCCTCCCCCGCCGGGGCGCTGAACGACATCGGCGACCCCCCTGCCGCCTCAAACACAGGCCTCCCCGGCGAGAGGTTGAGCTGATGGCCGGAGGTCACGAACGTCAGCAGGTCGTGCTTGAGCGTCATGCGCGAATACAGCCCCGCCGCCCCGAAGTGCCCGTGGTTCCGGGTCTGCATCACCGCGATCCCCTGCTGCCGGGCCTTCTCGATCACCTTCAGCGTCCCCTCGTGAGCCGGGAAGTAGCCCAGCCCGCCGTCCCCGTCCATCAGGAGACTCGTCGGCGTCTCCTGCGACACCCGCACCTGCGGACGGGGGTTCAGCCGCCCGTCCCGCATCAGCCGGGCGTAGTCCGCGATCTGCTGCGACCCGTGGCTGAACACGCCCCGCAGGTCGTTGCCCGCCAGCAATTCAGCCAGAAGCTCGGCCTTCTCCTCCGGCAGCCCGACGGTCTGCGCGGCCTGTGATACAAAGGTCTGGAGGTCCCGGTGCGGGACCCGGATAAAGGTCTTGGGAGGGGCGTTCATGCGCGTGCGGCTCCTTTCGGCCTCGGGAACTCCGCCAGAGGGGCCGTGAACCGCTTCAGGTCCTCCTCCGGCAGGGCATAGTCCTTTAACTGTCCGCTGAAGTATTTGTCGTATCCGACCAGGTCCATCAGCCCGTGCCCCGACCAGTTGAACAGGATCGTCTTCTCCTTCCCCTCCTCCTTCGCCCGCTTCGCCTCCTGGACCACGGCGGCCAGGGCGTGCGCGGTCTCCGGCGCGGAGATGAACCCCTCGCTCCGCGCCCAGAGCACGCTCGCCTCGTAGCTCTCGACCTGATGGTAGGCGCGCGGCTCGACCAGCCCGTCCAGGATCAACTGACTGAGCAGCGGGGCCACCCCGTGGTAGCGCAGCCCCCCCGCGTGGATCGGCTCCGGCACGAACGTGTGCCCCAGGGAGTGCATCGGCATCAGCGGCGTCATGCCGGCCGTGTCCCCGAAGTCGTACGCGAACGGCCCGCGCGTCATCGTGGGGCAGGCCTGCGGCTCCGCCCCGATCACCGCGATCTCCTTGCCGTGAACCTTGTCCCGCACGTAGGGGAAGGCCAGCCCCGCGAAGTTGGACCCGCCCCCCACGCACCCGATCACCACGTCCGGATAGGCCCCCACCTTCGCCATCTGCTTCTGCGCCTCCAGCCCGATGATCGTCTGGTGCATCAGGACGTGGTTGAGCACGCTGCCGAGCGAGTAGCGCGTGTTCTCCGAGGTCACCGCGTCCTCGATGGCCTCGCTGATCGCGATCCCCAGGCTGCCCGGCGTCTCCGGCATCTCCGCCAGAATCTTTCGCCCCGCCTGAGTGTCCGGGCTGGGGCTGGGCACGCAGTTCGCCCCCCAGACGGCCATCATCATCTTCCGGAACGGCTTCTGATCGAAGCTGATGCGCACCATGTAGACCTTGCACTCCAGCCCGAACAGGCTGCACGACATGGCCAGGGCGCTCCCCCACTGCCCCGCGCCCGTCTCCGTCGTCAGCCGCTTGATCCCGAAGGCCTTGTTGTAGTACGCCTGCGCGACCGCCGTGTTCGGCTTGTGGCTCCCCGCCGGGGACACCCCCTCGTTCTTGTAGTAGATCCTGGCCGGCGTGCCCAGCGCCTTCTCAAAGGCCCTGGCCCGGTAGAGCGGCGAGGGCCGCCAGAGCAGGAGCTTCTCCATCACCTCGTCCGGGATGTCCACCCACCGCTCCCGGCTCACCTCCTGCTCGATCAGGTTCATCGGAAAGATCCGGGCCATGTCGCCGGGGCCGATCGGCTGCCCGGTGCCGGGGTGCAGCGGCGGCTGCATCGGCGTGGGCATATCCGCCTGGATGTTGTACCACTGCCTCGGAATTTCGTCTTCCTGGAGCACAACCTTGGTGTTCATAGCGGTTTTCCCCTCTTCTCTAAGGGAGAAGGGACAAGGGTACCCTTTCGCCTTGTCCCTTCTCCCCTTCTCTTCTTTCCCCTCACAACGTCTTCAGCAGCTCCTCCGGGTGCTGCCGCGCATTGACCTGGGCGTGGACCTGGAGGACCTTCCCGTCCGGCCCGATCACGAAGGTCATCCGTTTGGGATTCCTGGCCTCCGGCCCCTCGCACGCCCCGTAGGCCACGCCGATCTGCCGGTCCACGTCGCACAGGAGCGGGAACGGGAACTGATTGTTCTCCACGAACTTCGCGTTCTCCGCCACCGTGTCAAAGCTCGCCCCCAGGACCTGCGCGTTCTTTGCCTCATACTCACGGATTCGATCACGGAATCCGATGCCCTCCGCCGTTCAGCCGCCCGTGCTGGCCTTCGGGTAGAACCAGAGGACGACCGTCTTGCCGAGGAACTGCTTCAGCGTCGTCTCCTCCCCGCGATGATTCTTCACGCGAAAATCCGGGGCAACGTCACCGACCTTGACCATCCTTAACTCCTTTCTATGAGGAAACAAGCACCGTGACAACCTGATAAAGGTAAAAGACAATATAGAGAAGACCCTTCCCAAGATCAAGTCCTATTCCCCATCCTGTGGCCTCTCGCAGATTGTCATTGACTTTAGCCTCTTACACCTGTACTTTCCCGCCATTGTCGTGCGAACAGGCCATACGATACTTCAAAAGAGGACCTCATGATCGTTGACACCCACGTCCACGTCTGGGAGATAGACCCTCCCCGGTATCCCATAGGCCCCACCGCGCCCAGCTGGAAGACGATGCCCGACGAGCCCGGCGCCGCCGATGAGCTTCTGACGGAGATGGATCAGCACGGCGTGGACCGGACCGTCCTGGTCCAGACGAGCTGGTCCACCTGGGACAACGGCTACATCGCGGATTCCGTCGCCCGCTTCCCGGACCGCTTCATCGGCCACGGCCTGATCGACCCGCAGGACCCCCAAAACGCGGATCAGGTGCGCTACTGGGTGCAGGAGTGCGGCCTGGTCGGGTTCCGCTTCCACCCCATCTACTACCCCGGCGAAAAGATCCTCCTCACCCGGCAGAACGAGCCGATGTGGGAGGCCATCGCCGGCCTGAACGCCGTCATCCAGTTCCACCTCCGCCCGGACTTTGCCGACCAGGTGGACGCCATCGCCCGCCGCTACCCCCACCTGACCCTGATCATCGACCACATGGGCTACCCGAAGGTGGACGAGGACCCGGCCGCCTTCCGGCCCATCCTCGACCTGGCGCGACATCCGAACATGTACCTGAAGCTCTCAGACGTGGCCGGGCACTCCAGGCAGAAGAGGTTCCCCTACGCAGATGTGCATCCCTTCATCCAGAGCCTCTTGAGCGCCTTCGGGTCCGAACGGATGGTCTGGGGCACCGGCTATCCGGGCCACCACCGGCTCAAACACAGGTGGCCCACGCTGGCCGAAGAACTCCGCCTCATCCGGGAGGGCCTCCCCTTCCTGACAGAGGCGGACAAAGAGCGCATCCTGGGCGGCACTGCCGCGAAGGTCTGGAAGCTGGCATAGTAAGACCACAAGACCACAGACTACAGACCACAGGACTGAACGATCTTGTGGTCTGTGGTCCCGTGGTCTGTGGTCTTTCACCTCTCACCTTTCACACGGAGGTTCTCCATGGCGATCCTGGGACAGGGGGACTACAAATACGAGGTCGTGGACGGATGGGCCAGGCTGCCGGAGGGGTGGGTCTTCTCCCTCGTGTCGGACGCGGCCATCGACTCGAAGGGCCGCATCTACGCCTTCACGCGCGGCAAGCACCCCGTCGTCGTGTTCGACAAGGCCGGCAACTTCGTCACCTCCTGGGGCTACGGGGAGTTCGGCGTCTCCCCCCACCTGGTCAGCCAGTCGCACGGCATCTTCATCACCCCCGACGACCGGGTCTACCTGACCGACGCCTACCAGCACATCGTCCGCCGCTACACCCGGCTGGGCGACATGGAGCGCGAGTGGGGCAAGCCCGGCGTGCCCGGCGTCACCCACTACCGCCGCGAGTACAACATGCCCACCGGCGTGGCCATCGGCCTGGACGGGTCCATCTATGTGTCGGACGGCTACGGCAACCGCTGCGTCCACAAGTACTCGAAGGACGGCGAGCACCTGCTGGCCTGGGGGGAGGCGGGCAGCGGCCCCGGCCAGTTCGCCGTGGTCCACAACATCGGCTGCGACAGGACGGGCCGCCTCCTGGTCTGCGACCGGGAGAACAACCGCATCCAGGTCTTCGACCCCGACGGCAAGTTCATCGAACAGTGGACGGACGTGCAGTCCCCCGGCGACGTCTGGATCACCCCCGACAACACCATTTACGTGGCCGAGCAGGGGGGCCACGGGCGCGTCAGCGTCTGGGCTCCCGAGGGAAAACTCATCAGCCGCTTCTCCGGCGCTCCCGGCGGCGTGCTCCAGGCCCCGCACGGCATCTGCGTGGACGACGAGGGGAGCATCTACGTGGCCGAGATCGGCGCAGGCGACCGGGGTCAGCGCCTCCAGAAGTTTGCGAGAAGGTAAGGAGGTCAGAGGATGAGCCATCACCTGCCCCTGCTCGAAATCTCAGGTTCACCCCGCGACAGAGGCCGCGCGCACGGCGAGGGCTTCCGGGAGCAGATTCGGGCGCTCCTGCCCGCCTACTTCGACTACCTGGACCGCACGAGCCGCAGCCACCGCGTCGAGCCCCTCACCAGGTCCCGCACCCTGGAGATCGCCGGGACCTACCTGGGACCTTCGGACGCCTGCGCCCCCGACCTCCTGGAGGAGGCCCGGGGCATAGCCGAAGGGGCCGGCGTCCCCTTCGCGGAGGTCCTGGCCCTCAACGCCTTCCTGGACCTCTTCGACCATCTCTCCCCCGCCTTTGTGGAGGCCGGATGCACGACCCTCATGGTCCCCGGCGGCCTGGACGGAGCCGGCGCGGCCATCGCCCAGAACTACGACCTCCCCTCCCTCTTCGCGCCCGCCGCCGTCCTGCTCAAGGTAACCCAAACCGGCGGCCCCGACGCCCTCGTCTACACCACGGCGGGCATGCTCGGCTGCGCCGGGCTCAACAGCGCGGGCATCGGCGTGGTCATCAACAACCTGATCCCGGCGGACGCCGGGCCTGGCCTCCCCTACCCCTTCGTCGTCCGCCGCATCCTGTCTGCGGAGCGCATCGGCGGGGCCATCGACGCCGTCCTGGCCTCCACCCCCCGCGCCTCCGGCATGAACTACGTCCTCTGCGACCGGCACGGCGAGATCTACGACCTGGAGACCTCCGCCCGCGACTACGAGGTCCTCTGCCCCTTCGACGGCCCGATGGCCCACGCGAACCACTACCTGACCGAGCGCCTTAAACCTCTTGAGCGCCGGGCCTGGGACCAGCGCGGCCAGACCATCGCCCGCTGGGGCCGGGCGACCCGCCTGCTCCGCTCCGGCCCCCCTCCCGACGCAGCCGCGCTGCGGGCAACGCTCGCGGACCACGTGAACAGCCCCATCGCCATTTGCCGGCACGAACAGGACGTGGGCGGCGAGCCCTGCGGCCAGACCATTTGCGGCATCGTCCTGGAGCCTCCAGCGCGCCGCGCCCATTTCGCGCGCGGGCCGGTCTGCGAAAACGAATGGGTGAGCTACGAGCTACAGGAGACAGGCCGGGAGATCGACTGGGAGGGCATCCGGGCCAGGACCGTGGCGACCCTTTAGGCAGGAAGGCTAAACCCTCGATGAAATCGGTAAAATCGGTCTACATGATGACGGACCTCGAAGGCGTGGCCGGCGTGGACGACTGGGACCCCCGGCACACCGACTACGCGAACGAGGCCAAGGGCGTCTACGAGCGCTCCGAGATGCAGCGCCTGCTCACCGGCGAGGTCAACGCCGCGGCCGAGGGCCTCTTCAAGGCCGGCGTGCAGGAGGTCCTGATCAACGACGCCCACGGCGCGGGCCGGACGATCCTGCCGGAGGAGTTGATCCCCGGAGTCCGGATCGCGCGGGGGCGCAACCGGCCGAGCTGGCTGCTGGGCATCTCCCGCCGGTTCGACGCCCTGGTCCAGGTCGGGATGCACGCCATGGGCTACACCCCCGGCGCCTGCCTGGCCCACTCTATGAGCCGGGGCATCCGCTACCGGGCCAACGGCCGGGAGATCGGCGAGATGGGCATGGCCGCCTGCCTGGCGGGCCAGCTCGGCATCCCCTGGGTCTTCACCTCCGGCGACCTGCACGCCTGCCGGGAGTCCGAGGCCTGGGCGCCGGGCATCGTCACCGCGCCCGTCAAGGAGGGGCTGTCGGACCTCTGCGCCATCCACCTCCCCCCCGCCGACGCCCGCAACCTCATCCGGGAGCGCGTCCAGGAGGCCGTCCAAAAGGCCGGCCAGATCGCGCCGGTCACGATTCAGGGACCGGTGACCATCGAAATCCGGCGCGAGGAGCCCTGGCCGGCCAAACTGAGAGAAGGCGCTGAGCGCGTGGACGACTTCACGGTCCGC
>CAYRZX010000222.1:0-11706 GCA_964428665.1 uncultured Gemmatimonas sp. | reverse complement strand
ACAATGAGTAAGCGTCTTTGTCTATCTATTTAACCCTCTTTTCGTGATCTACTGAAAATGTTTAACACGCAGGCCGAACGGTATCAGTAACCTCATAAAAAAGGAGGAGGCGATGAGCAAAAACCCCGCAAAAGTGAATCCCCCTCAAATCCGCCACATGGCCAGCCTCTGGACCCTGTCCGGCTACGGCGGCAAAAAGGGGGAGTGGTCCATAGATGAAAAACTGAAGCGCATCCAGGCCGCCGGCTTCCACGGCTTCCTGGGCCGGGTGCCGGTCGTGACGCGGGAGCACGTGGAGCGCCACGGCCTCCTCTTCGCGGCCACCACGGACATGGGGGGCGCCGCCGAGGTGATGCCCAAATTCAAGGCCATCAAAGAGGCCGGCGCGGCCTGCGTCAACGTCCAGATGCTCGACCACGACACCCCCACCAAGACCGCCGTGGCCCTGGCCCGCCGGGTGATGGCCGCCGCGGAAAGACTCAACATGAACGTCTCCATCGAGGTCCACCGGGACACCTGCACCGAGACCCCGGAGAAGGCCTATGCCCTGGCCGAGGGCTTTGAGAAGGCCGAGAAGCGCCCCCTCAAGATGACCTGGGACTTCTCCCACCCGGCCATCGTCAAACACCTCGCCCCGCCCTACTGGGACCGCCTCGCGGAGCGCGTGGACCTCATCCAGCTCGCCCAGCAGTTCCACTTCCGGCCCTTCAACGGCCACCACTGCCAGATCCCCGCGCTCAACCACAGGGGCGACTTCACGCCGGAGTTCCTCCACTGGCTCCCCTTTGCGGAGAAGGTGATCGAGGCCTGGCTCCGGGCCGCCACGCCGGGCCGGGAGATGTTCGTCTGCCCGGAGCAGGGCCCGCCCAGCTACGCCCTCTCCGTCTTCCCGGACCGCTGGAAGGACGTGCAGACCATCCGCGACGAGGTGGACAAGCTCTGGCGGAAGCACGTGAGAAAGTGGAAGCCGAAAGAATAGTAAGCCGCGCCGTCCCGATTTTCAGACCCCTCCCCCTAACCCCCTCCCCTGGAGGGAAAGGGGGAACAGCCTTGTCAGAACGACAAGGGCGCGACGCAGAAGGGCTAACCACCGGGGTTCAGGTGAAGCATTAGGTGGCAGTGGAAACCTCTGGATGATCCGTCTGCTGGAGCAATGCCCTTGCGGCGCGCCAAGCCCGGCCCGGCGTTTGAGGGCCGATTCTTTGCGCCACTTTCTTCTAAAGAAAGTGGCAAAAGGGCCGCTGAGAGGATGCCCCTTGATTGCTGGAATTTTGATCTAAGGTGATACCCGATGAGTGCTATCCTTTACTATGTAGCCGACCCCATGTGCTCCTGGTGCTGGGGCTTCCACCCCGTCCTCCAGAAGGTCAAAGCCTCCCTCCCGGCGGACGTGCGCCCGCGCTACGTCATGGGCGGCCTGGCGAAAGACACGGATGAGCCCATGCCCGACGAGGTGCGGGCCTACGTCCAGAACGCCTGGCGGGAGGTGGCCGCCCGCACCGGCGCGGCCTTCAACTATGACTTCTGGACCCGCTGCCGGCCCCGCCGCGCCACCTACCCGGCCTGCCGGGGCGTGCTCTGCGCCGCCGCGCAGCAAAAGGACGCCGGCCCCCCCTACTTCGAGGCCGTGCAGCGGGCCTACTACCAGCAGGCCCGGAACCCCTCCGACACAGACACCCTGGTGGCCCTGGCCGGCGAACTCGGCCTGGACACGGCCCGCTTCGCCGCCGACCTCGCCTCCCCGGAGATGGATCAACGCCTCCACGCGGACTTCGCCCTGCGCCGGCGCCTCGGCATCCGGCAGTTCCCCAGCCTCGTCCTGGAGCAGGGCGACCTGCAAACGCCCATCACCGTCGGCTACGACGACGCGGAGCCTCTCCTGGCCCGCCTGACGTCGGCCCTCAATAAAAGCTGAACAAGGAGCCCTGCATGGAAGTCGCGGAAAAATTGCGCCTCACGCCCGCCCAGCGCCTCCACTTCGACATCTACGGCTACGTGCTGCTGGAGGGGGTCCTGACCCCGGACGAGGTCAATCGCATGAAGGCCGCCGTCCTCCGGATGAACGCGGACCCGGACCTGGCCGCGAGGCGAGTCATCGTCAAGCGACCCAAGAGCCACTTCGCGGTGTTTGAGAACATCATCGAGTACGACCCCGCGCTCCTCGAATACGCCGTTCACCCGAAGCTCATCCCCCTCGTGGAGGACGTGGTGGGCGGGGGCGTGCGTCTGGAGGAGTCCGTGGCCATCCTCAGCCGGAGGGACCCGGAGGCGGAACTGGAGACCCTGCGCCGCCGGCGCTACAACGTCCTGGGGTTCCATTCGGGCACGAAACACGGGTGGGGGACCTACATCGAGCAGAACCGGTTCCACTGCCTGTTCGTCAAGACCCTGGCCTACCTGACCGACGTGGGGCCGGACGACGGGGGCACGACGATGATTCCGGGCAGCCATCGGACCCCCTGGCTGCAGAAGGAGATGGTGGAGGCGGCCCTGTCGGACGACGCCCTGGTCCGCCAGATCGAGGCGAAGGCCGGGTCGGTCCTCCTGTTCCCCGAATCCCTCATCCACAGCAGCACGGCCATCCGGAGTGACACGGAGCGGATCATCCTGCCCTACGGCTACACCCCCCCCATGATGCGGGAGTGGACCGGCCACGAGGTCGGCCCGGAGTTCATCCAGACCCTGCCGGAGGAGATGCGACGGCTGATTTCAGGGAGCGACAACTGGCGGTGGCGGAGACATTACGAGAAATAGCCCTTTCTGTCGGCGTCATACTGCCCATAAGTATACTTAAAAAGAGTTGCAACCCATAGAAAACACTTGACATGAACGACAAGTTTTCCTAATATTTAGCAGGTTAACGGAATTCAATTAAATAGTGTCACCATCTCCCGCGATCTCGGGATCAAACAGCCATGCTCCACAAATCCTCGCCCTTCATCCTGACCGCCCCCAACGGCATCCTCACCGGCCGCGACAAGGGGGAAGAGGTCCTGAACCAGGCCATGGACCACCTCCGCGCCGTCGAGTTCGAGACCGTCGTCCCCCTCGACTTCGGGCAGGTGGAGTTCATCGACATCTCCTGCGCCGACGAGTTCCTGGCCCGGCTGCTGATGCGCATCGGCAGCGGAGAGCTGGGCACCCGCTTCGTCTTCATCCAGAACGCCAACCCCTCGGTCCGGGAGACCATAGAGGCCGTGCTCAGGCTCCGGGGCCTCACGGCCCTGCTCAAGGAGGACCTCCGGGTCGTCGTGGTGGGGGACCTCAAGCGCCCCATGCGCGAGACCCTCGACGTCCTCATCCAGAAGAGACAGGTCACCTCCTCCGACGTGGCCACCGCCCTGGACAAGAACGTGAACATCGTCTGCAATCGCCTGAACGCCCTCCAGCGCCTGGGCCTGGTCTGCCGCGTCCGCGACGGCAGCGTCCCCGGCGGCGGGCGACAGTACTACTACGAGTCGATTGTTTAAAGGCAGTGAAACGTGAAACGTGAAAACCGACCACAAGACCACAAGACCACAAGGCTTTTGCATTGGTCCTGTGGTCCCGTAGTCCTGTGGTCCTGTGGTCTGCCATTTGACGTTTGACGGAGGTGTTCCCATGCTCGACCTCAGCGCAGTGAAGCGGCAGATCGACCGGATGGCCTCCGACCAGAAGCGCATCCAGAACGACTTCTTCGAGCGCATCGACCTGGCCGTACAGGAGGCGCAGGGGTGGTCTGACAACTGGAAGAAGCTCTCTTACGACGTGGACGTGAGCCGGACCTCCTGGCTGGTCGCCCGCCTGTCCGGCCCCCCCGACGCCGCCTGTCCGGCCCCCCCGCGCCCCAGGCAGCTCACCGTGATCGCGGCGGACGGGTCGCAGATCTTCCCCGACCGGCACGAGATCTCCTCCTGCTACCTGCTGAACATCGGCTACGTCGTCCTCCACTACGGCACCGGCGAGCGCCCCACCCTCAGCAGCCGCCCCTTCCTCTACTACCGGGAGGAGGACCTCTACGAGGAGTGGGAGGGCCGGCGCACGGCCGTCACGCGGGAGTCCGTGGGCATCCGGAGAGGGGCCCTGGAGTTCACCTTCCTGGCCGACCTCTCCGTCCAGGCGCGGGAGGAGGGGCGATCCGTCGTGGGCCTCTCCGACGGTACCCTCATCCTCTGGTCCCTGGAGGGCCGCCCCCCCGACCTCCGCGCGGCCACGCTCAGGACCTACCTCGACGCCTTCGAGAAGATGCGCCAGGCCCGCGCCCCCGTGGCCGGCTACATCAGCAGCCCCGGCAGCGCCGACGTGATCAACGCCCTCCGCGTCGGCCTCTGCCCGGAGGAGCCCACGAACTGCGACCGCTGCCCCTACAAGGCCGACCGCCGGGAGCAGCGGGGTGGAACAGGGCAGGGAACGCGACCTCATGGGAGCGTTTGGAGGGGTGGACGGCCAGGAGCGTTTGGTTGGGTGGAGCGACCGGAGACCGACCAGGGGCCGGCCCCCCTCCCGTGCAGCCCCATCGAGGGCGTCACCGACGACCTCCTGTTCGCGCGGCTGCTCAAGCCGGGAGAGCGGAGCGGCGTCTTCCGCAGCCAGTCCAGGATCCTGAACGACTACGGCCCCCACCGCATCTGCTTCTTCTACCTCCACACCGGCGCCGAGATCGCCCGCGTGGAGGTCCCTCAGTGGGTGGCCGACGACCCGGACCTGCTCGACCTGACGCACGCCTGCGTCGTGGACCAGGCCGAGAAGGGCAAGGGCTACCCGATCGTCCTGTCCGAGGCCCACGAGAAGGCCGTCGTGCGCGGCGCGGACCGGGACCTCTTCTACAAATTCCTGAGGGATACCTTCGTCCAGAACGACATCCGGGCCGAGATCTCCCTCAAGAGCCTCAAGAAACTGGCTGCGACAGTGTAAGAACCGTGAGACGGCAAAGGGCAAACGGCAAACGTGAGAAGCAAAGTCGCTTTTTCGTCTGCCGTCTGCCGTCTGCCGTCTCCCTTTCCAGAAGGAGATCGCCATGGACAAGGACTACATCGGGGAGGTGATCGAGAGCAGCACCGGCGATTTCCTGGCCGAGTGCCTGGAGCTGAACAGCTCCCCCCCCTTCGGGTCGTTCGTGAAGGTGGCGGGCCGGTCCCCCACCATCGGCCTCGTGTTCAGCGTCTCCACCCACTCCATCGAGCCCAACCGCCGGCCCACGGCCTACGGCAAGACCGAGGAGGAGCTGCGTCTCGAACAGCCCCAGATCTTCGAGCTGCTCAAGACCGAGTTCCGGGCCCTCATCACGGGCTACATCGACACCACCGGCGCCCACCCCTTCCTCCCGCCCCAGCCCCCGCGCATCCACAGCTTCGTCCACCCCTGCGACGCCGACGAGGTCCGCCTGTTCACGGACACCAGCGACTACCTCCGGGCCATCATGAACGCCCCCCGCCTCCCCACCGACGACCTGCTCATCGCCTCCGTCCGGGGCGCCTGGATGGCCCACAACCGGGACACGGCCTATCTGGTGACCATGGGCAAGGACCTGTCCCGCCTCATCCGGGACGACTACGACCGCCTCAGCTCCATCATCCGGAGGATCGCCCAGTGAAAACGCGCACCCCCCTCGGCGTCATCACAAAGGGGTCCCTCATCGAGGGCCTGGAGATGAAGCTCGACCCCTCGCAGGGTGTGGAGGACGTCAAGGCCGGCAAGTTCGTCGTGATCGAGGGGGCAAAAAACGAGTTCTTCTCCATGATCACCGACCTCCGCCTCGACGCCACCAACCCGGAGGTCCTCATCCACCCGCCCCAGGAGGACAACCCCCTCCTCCACCAGGTCCTCAACGGTACCAGCACCTACATCTCCGTCTGCCTCCGCCCTATGCTCATGCTGGAGAAGGGGCAGTCCCTGGCCAACGACGAGACCCGCCCGGTCAAGACCATCCCCCCCCACTTCTCCCGCGTCAGCGAGGCCGAGGAGGCCGACGTGGCCCGCGTCTTCGGCAGCGAGTCCCTGGGCGACCGCTACTTCAACATCGGCACGCCGCTCGACATGGAGACCCCTGTCTGCCTCGACCTGAGCCGGTTCGCGGAGCGGAGCAACGGCATCTTCGGCAAGACCGGCACGGGCAAGAGCTTCCTCACCCGCCTGGTCCTGAGCGGCCTGATCAACAACGAGAAGGCCGTCAACCTGATCTTCGACATGCACAACGAGTACGGCTGGAAGGCCGTGCAGGAGTGCGGGGCCGGCAAGGGCGCGTTCGTCAAAGGTCTCAAACAGCTCTTCGGCGAGAAGGTGGCCATCTTCTCCCTCGACCCCAAGTCCACGCGGGCGCGGGGCATTCAGCCCGACCACGAAGTCGCCATCACCTACGATCAGGTCGCCGTGGAGGACGTCATCCCCCTCCAGGAGGAGTTGCGCCTCAACCCCACGGCCGCGGAGTCCGCCTACCTCGTTTACGCCATTTATAAGGAGAAATGGCTGCGCACTCTGCTGAGCCAGGACGGAAAAGACATCGAGGAGTTCGCCAGAGAGATCGGGGCGAACCCCGTCTCCCTCGTGGCCCTCCACCGGAAGCTGAAGCGCTTCGAGCGCTACCCCTTCTTCGTGGACCGCCTCCCCGGCCCCGACGCCGTGGACACCATGATGGACTACATCGACCGGGGCATCCACATCGTCCTGGAGTTCGGCCAGGAGACCAGCGTCCTCTGCTACCTCCTCGTGGCCAACATCATCGCCCGCCGCATCCACGAGAACTACATCCACAAGAGCGAGAACTACTACGCCTCCCAGGACGTCAAGGACCAGCCCCGGCAACTCATCATCACCATCGAGGAGGCCCACAAGTTCCTCAACCCCTTCACGGCCAAGCAGACCATCTTCGGCACCATCGCCCGCGAGATGCGGAAGTACTTCGTCTCCCTCCTCATCGTGGACCAGCGCCCCTCCGGCATTGATGAGGAGGTCCTCTCCCAGATCGGCACCAAGATCACCGCCCTCCTCAACGACGAGAAGGACATCCAGGCCGTCCTCACCGGCGTGAGCAACGCCGCCGGGCTCCGCAGCGTCCTGGCCAGCCTGGACACCAAACAGCAGGCCCTCATCCTGGGCCACGCCGTGCCCATGCCCGTCGTGATCAAGACGCGGGACTACGACGAGAAATTCTACCGGGACATGGGCTGCCTCCCGCCCGAGGAGCGGAAGAAGAAGACCAAGAAGGACATCGCCGACCTGTTCGGCGAGGCCGGCGAGGCCGTGGACGACCTGGTGGCCGTCGGCGCCGCCCGGCCGGGCAACGTCGTGCCGTTCCGCAAGCGGTGACCAGGAGATCGGGAGAGGCATTATGCCGCCCCAACAGGATCAGCGGTATTTGAACATTCTGCTTGAGACGATTCGGGTCTGTAAACACTACAAGCCCAAACTGGGTCATGGAGGAAAAGAGGGGTACTCGCTGAGAGAATTCCAACAGTTTTACAGAAAGGACCCCTTTTATCACTGGATGGGGCTCGATAACCCTCTCATGTACGCCGCCCATAAAGCGGCAGGAGGTATGACAAGCATTTATCGTCAGATCGGCATCGGCTGTGAGAGACTTTTTAGAACAGTGCTTCAAGACACACTGAATCTATCAGAAGAAGATGTGAAGTGGTCATACACGGTCCCACAAGCAGGAAGGAAAAGTCGAGTCCTCTACCTGGATGGCCGAATTCCTCTCCAGGCTATTCCAGACCCATCTTGCAAGAAAAGAGTTCGCGACTGGATGGATGAGGTCGCCCAGGAATTGGAGATTGATGAGGGCATTCGTATCTCGCTCAAAGGGCTTGTTTTTGAAGTCAGACAGGGATACAAAAGCAAGGACTCAAAACGTCAGAATGCCGACATTGCAAACGCCGCCACCGCATACACGAAGGGATATCTGCCCTGTGCGGCCATTCTCTCTCAACAGATCGACCAGGACATAGCTTTACGCTATACGGTCGAAAAATGGAAATTACTGACTGGCGTCACTGCTGACGTATCGCCGCACCACTCGTTTTATGCATTCATGAAGGATATTATTGGGTACGACCTTGCGGGTTTCTTCGAAAGAAATACGAATCTATTGAAAAAAGAAGTTAAATCCATTCTTGAAGACCTGCTTGCAACCCGGTAAAAATGGTCTGCCATGACCTCAAATGCTGCTATTAAACAAAGAGCAGATTACACATTTAAATACAATCGCAATGCTGGACGGCACGGCTGGCTCAGACTTACACCGGCATATTCCGTCAAGCTTGTCGAAGAGATACTTGCGAATGCGCCTTATGGATCGCGCATCCTGGACCCATTCACCGGTACAGCCACAACACCGCTCTGCGCAGCTTACCGTGGATTCCCTGCCGTCGGAATTGAATTAAACCCCTTTTTGGTATGGTTTGCCCAGGCCAAAACCGATTTCTATAGCGAAACAGCGATCAGAGAAACTGCGACGGCAGGAGGCCAGATCATAAAGATTCTTTCAAAGAAAAAAATATCTCCCTGCACTCTCCCGCCGATTCATAACATAGAAAGATGGTGGAACCCGGCAGAACTGGAATTTCTATGCCGGTTAAAGACGTGCATAACAGATCAATTTCACCAACCTTCTCCGACAAATACACTGTTGCTGGTCTGTTTTTGTCGTCTTGTCATTATGCTGTCCAACGCCGCTTTTAATCACCAGTCCATGTCGTTTAAGGACGAGGCCACCGGTTCTCAACAATTGGAACTTATTCCGTCTAAGCCGGATTTGAGTTCGGTTTTTCTTAAAGAACTGGACCGGGTTCTTGAGGGCGCGCAGCAGAATCCGCCTTTAAAACCCGACATTATTCAGGGGGATGCAAGAAACGTTCAAAATGTGACGGATCAGCGTTATGACTTACTGATCACCTCACCGCCCTATCCGAATCGGATCTCCTACATACGGGAACTCCGTCCGTATATGTACTGGCTTGAATACCTCACGAACGGCAGAGAAGCGGGGGATTTGGACTGGCAGGCCATAGGCGGCACCTGGGGGGCCGCCACAAGCAGGCTGGCGGATTGGCAGAGAAGTCCTGACGGCTTTTATCCAGACTATCTTTCCTCTCTGTTGAGGAAAGTTGCGCACGCGGACAACAAAAATGGGAAGTTGCTCTCCAATTACATCGCGAAGTATTTTGAAGATATCTGGCTTCACCTGCAGAGTGTCTGCCGGGTGATATCGCCGGGAGGCCGGGTTCATTACATCGTTGGCAACTCGACCTTTTACAACATCCTCCTTCCGGTCGAAAAAATATACAAGGATATGCTACAGGCTCTTGGCTTAACAGAGGTCGCCATAAAGACCCTTCGGAAACGGAATTCCAAGAAAGAGTTGTATGAGTTTGATGTCACGGCGGCGAAAGGCGCATAGCGCGTCACCGGCATCCTGGAGGGCCGTCGTTCCGGTGAGAGTCCTGGATCGTTGAAAAAGTGGTTCGAAGCCGGAAGGGCCGGGACAGACAGACAGCGTGATGAGGTGTAGATGTGCGTCCGGCTTGGAAACGTCGTGCCGTTCCGGAAGCGGTGAAATGGAGGCTTGTGATGTCTCATCCGAAGTACACCAGCGAGGAGATCGCCCGGCGCGGCCAGGCGCTGTATGAGGCGCAGATTCAGGACAAACTGGACGCGACCTACAAAGGGCAATTCCTGGTGCTGGACATCGAGACCGGGGAATATGAACTGGACAAGGATGAACTCGCCGCCCTGCAACGCGCGAAGGCGAAGCGCCCTGACGCCGCGCTCTACATTTTGCGGGTTGGCTATCCTACGGCCTATCGCCTGGGAGGAACATTTCGGACGAGGTGACCATGATCACCGGAATTGTCACATCCGACCGAGAAGCCGTAGTGAGTGTGCAGGTACGTGGCGTTGATGGGGGAAAGGAAGTGGTGGACGCTGTTCTCGACACAGGATTCAACGGTTTTTTGACGTTACCTGTGTCGCTGGTTTCTCAACTCCGACTGCCATTCGCAGGGACAACCCGAGTCACGCTCGGTGACGGCAGTGAAGTCCACTTGGACATGTTTGAAGCTATGGTAAATTGGGATAATCGGGAGCAGAATGTAGTCGCTCTGGAGGCGGAGGGTGGGGCGCTCGTTTTTATAGAGTTGGTGAAAACGATACCTGGATAAAGAAGACTTGTGCAATCTAACTGAGGCGGTACTGCAACACGCAGATCAGATAGCCTGAACCCATGAACTACATCGGCAGCAAGTACTCCCTCCTCCCCTTCCTCGAAGAGAACATCCTGGAGTTCGCCGGCCCGAAAAACGGCCACACCTTCCTCGACCTCTTCGCCGGCACCGGCGTCGTCAGCCACCACTTCAAGCGGCTCGGCTTCCGCATCATCGCCAACGACATTCAATATTACAGCTTCTGCCTCAACCGGGCGCACGTGGCCGTCAATCGAGAACCGGCGTTTGCTGACCTCGTGAAGGACCTCCCCCGGCCAGCCAGCCTTCTGGTCTACGACAGCGCTGATGTCGTTCTGGAATACCTGAATGGCCTCGAAGGCGTCGAAGGGTTCGTCTATCGCCACTACTGCCCCGGCGGCATGTCCGGCACAGCACATCCCCGCCAGTATTTCACGGACGAAAACGGAAAGCGGTGCGATGCTATTCGCCTTCAAATTGAGGAATGGCATGGGCATGAGCGAATTTCGGATGACGAGTATTTTTACCTCCTTGCCAGCCTGATCGAAGCCATCGACAGAGTGGCGAACACCGCCTCCGTCTACGGCGCATTCCTCAAGCACATCAAGCCCAGCGCCCGCAAGCCGCTCCGCCTCGAAAGGCTGGAGATCGTCCCCGCCCGAAGGCGTCAGAGGGTCTACAACGAAGACGGCGTCGCGCTGGTGGACAGGTTCCCCTACGATATCCTCTATCTGGACCCCCCGTACAACCACCGCCAGTACTGCACGAACTACCACGTCCTGGAGACCATAGCCCGGTACGACAACCCGCGACTCCACGGCGTCACGGGCCTGCGCGAATACAGCCGCCAGAAGTCCGCCCTCTGTAATAAAAAAGATGCCCTCAGAGTTTTGGAGGACATCCTTCAGCGCACGCCGGCCCGCTACGTCTTTCTGAGCTATAACAACGAAGGATTGATGTCCCGGGAGGAAATCACCGGGACGATGGCGCGATATGGGAGGGTGGAGCTAAGAAAGAAGGAGTACGCGCGGTTTCGTGCAGATATAGATCGAGAGAACCGGAAATATAAGGCCAACGGCGTGGTGGAATACCTGTTCTGTCTCAAAAAATCTATGCAGAAATGACGGGCGCGCGGAAGATCACCTCCGCCAGGTCCCCCGTCCTGATCTCGCCCGCCTCTGCGGGGCGCATGTAGATGCCGCGCAGCTTTCGATGCCCCAGCTCCGGCCTGGACACGAATTGCACCGCGTCCTCGCCAAACCGCACCCGGAATTTCTTGCAGGGCGTGTGGGCTGTCGGGGTCACCTCCAGGAGGGCGCTGCCGACCCGCAGCCGGCTGCCGGGGGGCAGGTTGGCGACGGAGAGATCGAGGTCCAGAAACAGATTGTCCCCGAACAGCGTCAGGGGCTGGCCGTTGGCGATCAGTTCGGCCACGTCTTTCTGCATGACGGCAAGCTGCGTCTCGGGGTTCGGTCGCGGCTTGCGGATCCATCGGTCTCCCGGAACGCCTTCACCCGGCGTCAGGACCATCCGGTCCAGAACCTCCCGC
>CAYRZX010000221.1:0-11739 GCA_964428665.1 uncultured Gemmatimonas sp. | reverse complement strand
CTTCCCGGCGATCTGGAGGTCCTGGGCGAACAGGGCAGAGGGCAGGATCGCGAAAGACGCGAAAGAAAGGAACGCGAAAAGCGCGAAACCCAACCACCTCCACCCCAGGGTGGTGCAGGGGAGAGTTTCGCGTTTTTCGGCATTTTTTCGGGTTTTCGCGTGCGCGAGGAGGGCGAGGAGGGCGAGGAGGGCGAAGAGACCCCTCCCCCTGCCCCTCCCCCGAAGGGAGAGGGGAGAAGCCCCCACCCCATCCCTCCCCGTGGACGGGGAGGGAGCGACGGTCTCCCCCCGTTCACGGGAGGGCTGGGGTCGCGACCTCATGGGAGCGACAGGTTGAAGGGACGGAAGGGGGGGATACACCATGCGCATCCCCGTCGCGGCGAACCGTGCCCATATCCTTGTCATGGCCTTGCTCTCCCCAAACACAAAGACCCATCTGTTCCTGCCCCCCCTCTTATCCCCCCGCAAGCGGGGGGAGGGGAGGCGCACAGATGGGCCTTGTCAAACCGCCTCAGTCCGATGATCAGATCGTATAGGGTCTGTCCGAACTCTCTTTCTCACGTCAGGCCCTCCTTCCCGACTCCCGATACCTGACCTCAGCGCAAGGGCCGCTTCATAACCTCATACAGTTTTTTCGCATCTTTACAGGGCTGTCGAAAGCCAAACAGCTCACTCCTTCTTAGTCTTTTTCGACGGCCACAGGGCCATAGCGCCCAGCATCACCAGGACAAGGAACATAAAGACAATGGCTTTATCCATTTACTCCACCTTCTTTTTCCTGGATGGCCAGATCGCCGCAATGAAGATCATCAACGCAACCCCCGCAAGCATAAGATAGGCTCCCCAAATGCCGTCCATTTCATTTACCTCCCTTCTTCCACAAAAAATGAGACAATACAATCCACACTCCCGTCAATACAAATCCAAAGATGCACTGTCCCACATTCCATCGTCCAGTCAAGGTCGTATAGATAAACGTGCCGACTGTCAGGACGGTGAAATTGAGACACGTCTTGGAGACCTCTTTCCACCAGTCCATGCCTCCCTCCTCTTTCAAAGAAATGTACGCATTTCAAAAGGCTGTCGCAACAGGTAAATGTCTCTCACGGCACAACGAGACAAAGGTGATCTTCGCGGAAATCTGGAGGTCCTGGGCGAGCAGGGCAGAGGCCTGTCCTGAGCGAAGGGCGAGCGGAGCGAAGCCCGGAGTCGAAGGGGCAGGAGGGCGAAGAGGGCGAGGAGGGCGAAGAGACACGAAACCCATCCTCCCCACCTTCGGCCCTCACCCCTGACCCCTCTCCCGTACACGGGAGAGGGGAAGCCGAGCGCAAGCGAGGCGGGGTGAGGGCCTTTGGACTGCTGAAGCCATGCTTCAGCCTTCTCCGGCGAAGCCGTGCTTCGCCTGTCCTGTCCGACGGAAGCACGGCTTCCGTCGATCAAGGCGCAAGCGTGGCTTGCGCACTCCAAAGGGTTAGCGACGAGCCGTGCCCATATCCGTGTCATGGCCTTGCCCTCCCGGTGTTCGTCCAAAACACAAAGGCCCATCTGTTCCCGCCCCTTCCCCCCGTCCACGGGGGGACAGAGGGGGGGCGCACAGATGGGCCTCGTCAAACCGCCTCAGTTTGATGATCAGATCGTATAACTCGATCTTCAAGTTTTTTCCAGTAACGAACGGCCCAAGGTTTGCTAACGGCCTCATTGGCAGCAAATCTCACCTGATTCTGCACCAAATTTGGGCCTTAAGGGACAGGATGGAGCCTCGATTGCTTTCATTTACAGCAGATTCTGACTCAAACCGAGGCGAAAAGATGCACAAACTTTCAGCGTTTTTGGCCTGAGCAAAATCCTGACCCGTGTTGTACACAAAAAACTTGATCATCGAGTATAAGGTCTGTCCGAACTCTCTTTCTCACGTCAGGACTCCCTCCCGACTCCCGATACCTGACCTCAGCGCAAGGGCGTCACTTCATTTATTTCATAGACATATCAAAGGGGTTACTTCTCCGTCTTCTTCCTCCCCCTCTCCCCTCGGGGGAGGGAGGGTGGCGGGTCGCGACCTCATGGGAGCGACAGGCTGGGTGGAGGGGGAGGGGTCTACGTCACATCAAGCTGGTCTTGCTTCAGCTCCCGCTTCGCGTAGTCGAGGAAGACCCCCTCGCGGATGCAGAGGTCCACGATGTCGGGGTCGAGGGCGCCCTCCTTGACCATGGCGCCGATGATCTTGATGGCCTGGGACAGGGGCATGGGCTTCTTGTAGGGGCGGTCGTGCGCGGTGAGGGCCTCGAAGATGTCGGCGATGGCCATGATGCGCGCCTGGAGGGGGAGGCGGTCGGCGGTGAGGCCCTGCGGGTAGCCCCTGCCGTTGAGGGCCTCGTGGTGTCCCCCGGCGTATTCGGGCACCCGCCTCAGCTTTCTGGAGAAGGGGAGCTGGGACAGCATCTTGACGCTGACGGCCGCGTGGTTGCGCATGACGCCGATCTCCTCCGGCGTGAGCGTGCCCCTCCGGATGGACAGGTTGTAGACCTCGTCCTCGGTCAGCAGGGGCATCGCGTCGCCGCCCACGTTCACGGTCCGGGACCCGATCTCCTTCAGCCGGGCGATCCTGGCGTCCTCCATGAACTCCCCGCCCGTGTTGCACTGCGCCAGGAAGTCCAGGTCCGCCCGGAGGGCCTGGATGCGCCCCTGCGCCTCCCGGTCGATCTCCGCAAGGCAGGCGTCTTCGGCCTGCCCCGCCCGGAGGAGCGACAGCTTGCGGCGCAGGGCCTCGGCCTCGGCGTCGCGCTGCGCCAGCTCGAACCGCGCCCGGATGAGTTCGATCCGGTCGAAGATCGTCTCCAGCTTGCGCGCCTTGTCCACGACGTACTCGGGCGTGGTGATCTTCCCCACGTCGTGCATCCAGGCCGCGATCCGGAGCTCATTCACCTCGTCCGGCGTCAGGCGGATGTAGGCCAGCGGCCCGGCCTGCGTCTCGCTCACCTTCCGGGCGATGGACACGGTCAGGTCGGTGACGCGCCGGATGTGCCCGCCGGTGTACTTCGACTTTTCGTCGATGGCCGCGGCGATCGTCTTGATGAACGCCTCGAACAGGTTCTCCAGGTCGCGGATGAGCCGGACGTTGGTGATGGCCACGGCGGCCATGGAGGCCAGGGAGGCGGTCGGTTCGACGGCCTCGGGGGCAAACGCCACGACCTCTTTCGTGTCGGGGTCCTGGGCGTTGATGAGCTGGAGCACCCCGATGATCTCGTTCTCGTGGTCCTTCATCGGGATGACCAGCATGGACTTCGACCGGTAGCCGGTCCTGGCGTCGTAGCGCCGGGGGCCCGTGAAGTCGAACCCCTCGGCCTCGTAGACGTCGGGGATGTTGACGACCTTCCCGGTGTTGGCGACATAGGCGCAGACGTTGGACATGTTGGGCTGGCCGTCCACGGAGAGCGGGACGGGGGGGAGGGGGATCCGGGCCTCGCTCGTGCCCCCCATCCTCTCGTTGAAGGTGTCGTTCTGCACGACCTCGAAGCTGAGGTGGTTCTGCGCCGGCCGGACGATGTAGAGGGTGCCCGCGTCCGCGCCCGTGAAGGCGCGCGACTGGTCGACGATCAGTTCGAGCAGGGCATTCAGGTCGCGCTGGCTGGAGAGCGCCAGGCCGATCCGGATGAGCTGCTCCGCCTGCTGCCGGAAGTCTATCGAATGGGTCATGGGTCCGGCCCTCACCCCCTGGCCCCCTCTCCCGTTCCTTCACTACGTTCAGGACAGGAGAGGGGGAATCCCCTACCCCTCTCCCGTCGTACGGGAGAGGGGTGCCTGAGCGAAGCGAAGGCGGGGAGAGGGCCTGAATTATTGCCCTGTCTCATCTGCGGGCACAATCCTGCCTTCCCGGATGGTCAGGACATACATGCCGCTGTTCTCCCGCTCCCCCGGCTCCAGCAGGACCCGCCCCGTGGCCCCGGCGAAGTCCTGGCCGGCGGCGAGGCGTTCGCGGAGGGCCTCCCGCGAGGCGCCCCCGGCTGCGATGGCCCTCAGGACACAGGTCATGGCGTCGTAGCTGAGGGCGGAGGCGACGTTGGGGGCGCGACCGAACCTGGCGCGAAACGCCTCTCTGAACCTGCGCGCCGGGGTGTCGGCGGAGTCCTCAAAGTACTTTGACACAAATAACGCGTTCTCCAGGGCGCCGCCGACCTCCCTGCTGACGCGAGGGGAATTCCATCCATCCCCCCCCAGCAAGCAGGACGCCATGTGGTAAGGGGCGACCTGCGAGACGATCAGGATCACATCCTCAGGAGACTGGGCGGCCACGAGCAGGCCATCCACGAAGGGGACCGCCTGCGTCGTGTCGGACCCGGATGCGCTCGTATCCGGGGCCCCGCCGATCACGGCCGTCCCCGCCAGCGCCGCGCCGACCTCGCGGATGCGCTGGATCTGGCTCTGAAAATCGGCCGTGCCCGGCGCGTACCATTCACTGGCGACGACCTTGCCCCCGAGCGCCGAGACGCGACCGGCGAACGCCTCGGCCATGTGCCTTCCGTAGGGGTCCAGGGAGGCCAGGATCGCGAAGGTCTTCAACCCCGCGCGGAAGGCGTGCTCTGCGATCCTGCCCCCCTGCGCCCCGGGCGTGGCGTTGATCTGAAAGACATAATCCCCTATGGAGGCGATGCCGTCCTCCGAGGCCGTGGGCGTGATCAGCGGGACCTGCGAGGCGTTGGCCACCGCGGCCGCGGGGACGGTGGATCGGCTCGTCAGGTCGCCGAGGATGGCCACCACATCGCGGTCCTGGGCGAGTTTCTGCGCCAGCTTGACGGAAGTGACGGGATCGTCCTCCGAATCCTCGAAGACGATATTCAGGGTATCGCCCGTGGCCAGGGGCATCAGGTCGCGCGCCAGCAGGATGCCGTCCCGGAGTTCCCTGCCCAGGTCCCTGGAGATCGGGCAGAGCACGGCCACCTTGAGCCGGGCCGGCCTGCCGGCGGAGACGGGAAGGGGGAGGGGCGCAGTCGCAGGGCCGGGAGGCGTGCGCATCAGGGCTCGCGCCTCCCCGGCGTAGGGGCTGTCGGGAAACGCCTTCAGGAAGGCGGTGGCCCGCGAGGCCCCGAGATCGGGCCTGCCGAGACGGAACGCCCAGCGGACCTGCCCGAACTGCACGACCTCGTCGAACCGGACGGACGTCAGGTCCCTCCTCAGGCGCTCCACCTGGGCGGGTGAGAGTCGCTCCGTCGCGACCATTTCGCCCAGGCGGTCCGCCGCCCGCGCCCTGAGGCGCAGGTCGCCCGCGCCCCTGAGCACCCTGGCGTACTGATCCGCCGCCGCGCCCGCGTCCCCCTGCCGGAAGCGGCAGTCTCCGGCCACCAGGTCCCCTTCCGGGAGGTATCGGCTCTCCGGGAATCTGTCGTAGAGCTGGGCCACGGCCACGACGGCGAGGTTGTACTCCTGGAGTTTGTAGAGCGTCTTGGCCAGCATCAGCGCGGCGGCTGAGGACCTCTGGTGCCGGGAGGAGAGGTCGAGGAGGGCCTGGAACTCGACGCGGGCCTGCGCGAATTCCCCCTTCGTGTAGCGGTCCAGGGCGCCCTGAAACCGCGCCTCCACCTCCTGATTGAGCGCGGGCCTTCCGGGCCGCTGCGCGGCCACCGTCTGCGGATGCAGAAGGAGACCGACCCCCAGCAGGAGCATCATCAGGGCAGTTTTAGATTTTACCGCCGAGAGAGCCGAGAACAGTGGTGGGGGTCGAGACCTCACTGGAGCGACAGGTGGTGGGGTGTTAGAGTTCATCAAGGCAGGCTTGGGATGAATGGCATTGAAGATAAGCCTGTGCCTCCGCCGTTGCGCGGGAATGAAGTTCCCGCGCTACTTGGGATGCGCCCGATGAATCGGGCTTCAGCCCGGCGTAGCCGGGCGCGTAATAGGTAGCTCGGAGATTTATCTCCGAGCCACGAGGGCGAGAACCCTTATTTCATGCCATTCGGCTTAGGATGGAAAGGTCACGAATCGAGGTTGAAGCTCCCGAAATCTTCCGGGGGGATCTGCTGCAGCCGGTCGCGCAGCTCCTGCGCCCAGTCCTCATCGGACTTCGAGCCCTCTTTTGCCCGCTTCTCGAACACCTGCTCCTCGATCAGGATGGGGGCCTTGAATTTGAGGGCCAGGACGATGGAGTCGCTGGGACGGGCGTCGATCTCCAGAAGGCCGGCGGGGGACTCCAGCAGGACCTGGGCATAGTAGACGCTGTCCCGGAGGTCGGAGATGACGACCCGGACAACGCGCGCCCGGAGCTGCCGGATGACCGTGGCGATGAGGTCGTGAGCGAGCGGGCGCTTGGGCTTGTCGTTGAGCAGCTCTATGCTGATGGCCAGGGCCAGGTTCATCTCGATCCAGATCGGCAACACGCGCTTCCCGTGGACCTCCGAGAGCATCACGACGGCCGTGGTTCCCAGCCTGGGGTCTGTGTAGATCCCGGTGACAGCAGCCTGAATCATAAAGATAGTCCTGAGTGACGAGTCCTGAGTGACGAGTCACGCGCCGCGAAGTCATAAATCACGGCCACACATAAAAATATGAAATCGCTTCGGGTGGGTCAAGGAAAATCGCCGGTCCAGGGGGAGGCGCTCACTTGACTTCACAAGAGGAAAGGGGTATCTTCCGCGCATGACCATCCCCTCCCTGAACATCCCCGTCGAGGCGGTCCGGGGCATCGGGCAGAAGCGGTCTGCGCTGCTCCGGTCCGCGGGCGTGGAGACGGTCTCGGACCTCCTCCTGCGCGTCCCGAGGCGGCACATCGACCGGAGCGCGGTGGCCCCGACGGCCGACCTGCCCATCGGGGTCGAATGCACGGTCGTCGGGACGGTGGTCTCCGCCGGCGCCCTTCCGGGGAAGCGCCCCCGCTTCGTGGTGGCGCTGCACGACGGGTCGGGCCGCATCGACTGCGTCTGGTTCGGGGGGGTGAGATTCCTTCACAGGGCGTTTCAGAAGGGGGACCTGGTGGCGGTGGCGGGCAAGGTCGAGCGGTTCGGGGGGCGACCCCAGATGGTCCACCCGGAGTTCGAAATCCTGGCGTCGGAGGAGGACGAGGACCGGCTGCACACGGGCCGGATCATCCCGCTCTATCCGACAACCGCGGGGATGAAGGAGGGGAGGCTGGACAGCCGGGGGCTGCGGCGCGCGGTCCGGGCTGCCCTGGACGCCTTTGGCGGCGAGGCGCCGGACCCCCTGCCGGAGGCGGTCCGGGCGCAGGCGGGGCTGATGCGGCTGACGGATGCGCTGAGGCAGGTCCATTTCCCCGAGACGCTCGCGGCAGCGGAGGGGGCGCGTGGGCGGCTGGCCTTTGATGAACTCCTGCTGCTCCAGGCCGCCCTGGCGCAGGCGCGACAGAGGCGGCTGGCCGAGCCGGGGATCGCGTTTTCGGGCAGCGAGGCGCTGGCCGGCCCGCTCCTGGCGTCGTTGCCCTTCGCGCTGACCGGGGCGCAGCGGCGGGCGTTTGCGGAGATCGTCTCGGACATGCGGCGTCCGCACCCGATGAACCGGCTGCTGCAGGGGGACGTGGGGTCGGGCAAGACGCTCGTGGCCCTGCTGACCGCGCTCGTGGCCGTGGCGGACGGCTACCAGGCGGCGATCATGGCCCCCACGGAGATCCTGGCCGAGCAGCACCTCTCCAGCCTCCAGGCCCTCGCGTCGCCGCTCAGGGTCCCGGTCCGGCTGCTGGTGGGGGGGATGCGGGCCGCGGAGCGCCGGAGGGCCTCGGCGGAGGTCGCCTCGGGGGAGGCGTCCCTCATCGTGGGCACGCACGCCCTTCTGTCGGAGGATGTCCGGTTTCACCAGCTGGGCCTGGCCGTGATCGACGAGCAGCACCGCTTCGGGGTGTTCCAGCGGGCCGCCCTGAAGGGCAAGGGCGCTGCGCCGGACGTGCTCGTCATGACCGCCACGCCCATCCCCCGCACGCTGGCCCTGACACTCTACGGGGACCTGGATGTCTCTGTGCTGGACGAATTGCCTCCGGGCCGGACGCCGGTGCGCACGGCCTGGCGCACGGCGGACCGGCGGCCCGCCGTCCTGCAGTTCGTGCGGGACGAGGTGGCCAGGGGCCGGCAGGTCTACCTGGTCTACCCCCTCGTGGAGGCGTCCGAGAAGAGCGACCTGAAGGCCGCGACGGAGGCCTGCGAGGCGCTCCGCGCGGGCCCTCTGTCGGGGCTGCGCCTGGCGCTGCTGCACGGGCAAATGAAGGGGGAACAGAAAGAGGCCGTGATGTCGGGCTTCAAGGAGAGAGAGGTGGACGTGCTGGTCTCGACGACGGTGATCGAGGTGGGGGTGGACGTGCCCAACGCCTCGGTGATGGTCGTGGAGCACGCGGAGCGGTTCGGGCTGCCGCAGCTCCATCAACTGCGGGGCCGCGTGGGGCGCGGGGCGCACGCCTCGACGTGCGTCCTGATCGCCGACCCGCCTGACGGCGCGCTGTCCGAGGACGCCCGCGCGCGCCTGGAGGCGCTCGCCCGGACGAACGACGGCTTCGAGATCGCGGAGATAGACCTCCGGCTGCGGGGGCCGGGGGACGCCTTCGGGGCCAGGCAGTCGGGGCTGCCGGACCTGCGGATCGCGCACCCGGTGAGGGACGCCCGGCTCCTGAGCGAGGCCAGGCAGGTCGCGTCGCGGATGATCGAGGCCGACCCGGACCTGTCCGCGCCGGGGCACCGCCTCCTGCGGGAGATGATGGACCTGGAGCAGAGGCGGAGGACGGACCTGACCGGTATAGGATAAAGGAGGACTGACCATGAGCAAACTCTATTACACCGAGCACGGCCACGTGGTCCCCACGCTGTGCGAGGAGCTGACCCGATGGCGGAGGGCGCGCAAGGTCCTGCGCCTGCCGGCCACGGCTGCGCCGGGGACGCTGTACCTCCTGGCCCGGTGCTACAGGGACAGCCCCCTGCCGCTCCGGGTGAGCGTCAACGGGAAGGAGATCCCGCCCATCCCGCCCGGCAATCCCGTCGCCTATTTCTGGTACGACGTGCAGGTGGATCCCTCGCTCCTCAAGGAGGGGGCCAACACGTTTGAGTTCTGGACGGACGCCCCGGCCATGAACGCCTGGTCGCTGGCGATGGAGTCGGGCCACGCGAGGCCGGAGAGCGCGGTGAGCGACGACGGCGGAAGGACGTGGCGGAACGAAAAGATGGGCTACCTCAGCGTGCTGCTCGGGGAGTACGTGGCGCGGATGCGTCTAACAGAGGGGGAGGACCCAGCCCCTCCATCGGTGGCCTGGGAGGACCCCTCCGGCCCGCGCCTGGCGCGCCTGCGGGAGATTATGCCCTCGGCGGCAGTAGATGCGGGGCCGCTGATGCGGCGCGTGCGGGCGCTCTCCGCCTGGCTGAGCGCGAGCTGGGAGCACACGAGTTCAGGGCGCGCCGCGCAGTATGCGCCGTGGGACGCGGAGACGATCCTGGCCTGGGGAAAGGCCCGGTCCGGCCACGCGGGGCAGCTCGCCGTCACGATGTGCGTGCACTACGGCGCGGCGTTCGTGAGCTGCTGCCAGGCCGTGGGGATCCCGGCGCGCTGCGCCGTGCTGATGGGCACGCCGAACGGCTACGACGGGCACTTCGTGGCGGAGGTCTGGTTCGAGGACTACGGCAAGTGGGTGATGGTGGACCCGAACGCGGACGCCGTCCTGTTCAGGGAGGGGATCCCGCTTTCGATCCCGGAGATCCAGCGGGCGGGAGGCGACCTGAGCGGGCTGATCGAGTGGGGGCCGGGGGCGGACTTCCAGCGCACCTTCCCCCACATGGTCGAGTTCGTCAGGAACAACCTGGAGAAGGGCGTCTGCTTCCGGCACCGCAGCGTCTGGTATCGGGCGGACTTTCAGTCCCACCCGGAGCTGACGCCGCCGGGGCACGGCTCGACCTCCTACTGCGAGACGGGGCTGGTCTGGGAGAGACGGGACAGGGAGAAGTTCGGGATGTTCCCCTGTTTTGGGGACGCGGGTTATTTCGACGCGCCGCCGCGCCGGTGAATCCCGCAGGGACGGTTCGCGAACCGCCCCTACGGCCCTTTCAGCGCGGCCCCGATGCGCTGCGCAAGGGCCTTCCGGTCGCGCGGTCCCGCCATCACGGCGTCGGGCCGGACGCCGAGGGTTTGCAGCGTGACGGCGGTCCCTTCGTCTATGGCATCGGCCAGGACGAGGACCTTTTGATGAGGACGGAGCTTGCGGATGACCGAGAGGCAGTCGGGGCCGTCCACCTCCCGCAGCCGGAGGCTCATGACGACCAGATCGTAGCCCATCGCCGTGACCTTGTGGAGGGCCTCCCGCCCGTCGGTGGCCGTGTCCACCTCGTGATCGGGGTCGTGGTCCAGGACGGCCGCGAGGAGGGCCATCAGGGGGGCGTAGTCGTCCACGATCAGGATGCGCACTCAGAGCCTCCGGAGGTGAAACCCGCCGTCCACGGGGATGGCCGCGCCGGTGGTGAAGTCGAAGTAGCCGGCGGCGATGGCCGCCACGGCCTTCCCCACGTCTTCGGGCCGGCCCCACCGGCGGATGGGGGTCAGTCCCTCGGCGATCAGTCTGTCGTATTTGGCCCGGACGGGGCCGGTCATGTCGGTCTCGATGATGCCGGGCTGGACCTCGTTGACGGTGATGCCGTGCTCGGCCAGCCGGTCAGCGAACAGCTTTGTCATCATGCCCACGCCGGCCTTGGAGACGCAGTACTCCCCCCGCGACGGCGAGGAGGTGTAGACCGAGATGGAGGAGATGTTCACGATGCGGGGGGAGGAGACCACGCCCGCGCGGATCATCTCGATCATCCGGTTGGCCACGGTCTGCGTCAGGAAGTAGGGCCCTCTCAGGTTGGTCGCCATCACCTCGTCGTAGCTCTCCGCCGTGGCCTCCAGGAGGTCGGCGCGCACCTTCGGGGCGATCCCGGCGTTGTTGACCAGCAGGTCGATCCTGCCAAAGGTCTCCATCGCAGCTTGCGCCAGGCGGTCGGCGTCCTCCCGGCGCGCGACGTTCGCCTGGCAGACCTCCGCCCGCCTCCCGGCCTCCTCCACGAGGGCCTTCGTCTCTAAGGCCGCCTCCCGGTTGCCCGCGTAGTTGACCAGGACGTCGTAGCCGACCCCGGCCACCTCCACGGCGATCCCCCTCCCGATCCCCCGGCTGGCGCCGGTGATGAGCGCGACTTTTGAGGACATCGCAGAACCTCCACTAATCCCTTGACCATCCCCTGCAATGGGCCTATATTCCTGTAAAGACACGTAAAGATAGGGATTTTGCGACAACGAGAGGAGATTTTTTGAGGTGGCCATTCTGAAGGTCGCCTGCCTGGGGCACCCCGTCCTGCGGATGAAGGCCAGGCCCCTGTCCAGGTCCAACATCAAGGGGCGCGACATCCAGCAGTTCGTCGACGACATGGTGGAGACCATGCGGGACTATCACGGGGTCGGCCTGGCCGCGCCACAGGTCCACGCCCCTTACAGGATCATCGTGATCGAGGAGCAGGAGGCATCCGAGGACGGGACGCGGCCGGCGGTCCCGCTGACGGCCCTGATCAACCCAACGCTGGGGCCCGCAGGCGATCAGACCGCAGAGGACTGGGAGGGGTGCCTGAGCATCCCCGACCTCCGGGGGAAGGTCCCCCGGTGGGCCTCCGTCTCCGTCCGGGCGCTCGACCGGCAGGGCCGCGAGGTGGCGTTCGAGGCGCGGGACTTCTTCGCGCGGGTGATCCAGCACGAGGTGGATCACCTGGACGGCATCGTGTTTCTGGACCGGATGAAGGACATGTC
>CAYRZX010000220.1:10324-11747 GCA_964428665.1 uncultured Gemmatimonas sp. | reverse complement strand
ACACGGAGCGCGCCGTCCTGGTGGGGGTCTGCCTGCCGGGGTCGGACCGCCGGGAGACCGAGGAGACGATGGATGAGCTGGCCCTGCTGGCGGACACCGCCGGGGTGGAGGTCGTGGGGAGGGTCGTGCAGGAGCGCGCGGCCCTCGACCCGACCTACTTCATCGGGGGAGGCAAGGTCCAGGAGGTGCGCCGGATGGCCGAGGAGCAGGAGGCGGACGCCTTGATCTTCGACGACGACCTGTCGCCGGCGCAGGTCCGCAACGTGGAGCGGGTGACGCAGGTGAAGGTCCTGGACCGGAGCACCCTCATCCTGGACATCTTCGCGTCCCACGCCCGCTCCAGGGAGGCGCGCACGCAGGTGGAGCTGGCGCAGCTTGAGTACCTCCTGCCGAGGCTGACGCGGCAGTGGACGCACCTGTCGCGCCAGGTGAGCTCGGCGGGGGGTCTCTCGGGCGGCATCGGGACGCGCGGGCCGGGCGAGACGCAGCTGGAGGTGGACCGCCGGGCGATCCGAAAGCGGATCGCGGACCTGACGCTCGCGCTGAAGCGGATCGAGAGGCAGCGGGAGACGGGGCGCAAGCGGCGCACGGGGGTGTTCAAGGCCGCGCTGGCGGGCTACACGAACGCGGGGAAGTCCACGCTGATGCGGGCGCTGTCCGGGGCGGACGTGCTGGTGGGGGACCGGCTCTTCTCCACGCTGGACTCCACCACCCGCTCGGTCTCCCTCGGCTACAACCGGCAGGTCCTGCTGACCGACACCGTGGGGTTCATCCGGAAACTCCCGGCGCACCTCGTCGCCTCGTTCCGGAGCACGCTGGAGGAGGCGGTGCGCGCGGACCTCCTGCTCCACGTCGTGGACGTGAGCCATCCCGCGTGCGAGGAGCAGATCGCCGCCGTGCGGGAGGTCCTGGAGGATCTCTGCATCGCGGAGCACCCGACGCTGATGGTCTTCAACAAGATCGACAGGCTGGACGACCCGGCGCGCCTGTCCGCCCTGATGCACGCGCACGACGACGCCGTGGCCGTCTCCGGGCTGACGGGGGAGGGGATCGAAGAGCTGAAGCAGAGGCTCTACGAGAAGTTAGAGAAGGGGCGGGTGGTCCTGGACCTGCGGGTGTCGCAGACGGAGGGGCGATTTCTGTCCGAGCTCTACGAGGTGGGGGAGATCCTGGAGCGGTCCTACGACGGGAACGATGTCCTGCTCAAGGTCAAGCTGCCCGGCGAGGATGCGAAAAGGTTGCAACTGGTGGGATAGAGCGGCAGGGCGGCCCGCAGGGCCGCCCTGCCACGGGTTCAGTGCGTGGCGGCGACGACCTTTTCGGCGGCGTCCTTCAGCCCGCGCGCCACGGCGAAGTTGAGGCCTGAGCTTTCGAGGATGCGAGACCCCTCTTCGGCGTTGGTCCCCTCCAGCCGGACCACGAC
>CAYRZX010000220.1:1523-10224 GCA_964428665.1 uncultured Gemmatimonas sp. | reverse complement strand
TTTCGAGGATGCGAGACCCCTCTTCGGCGTTGGTCCCCTCCAGCCGGACCACGACGGGCACGTTGACCTGCACGTTCCTGAGGGCCTGCACCACCCCCTCCGCCACCCGGTCACACCGGACGATGCCCCCGAAGATGTTGATCAGCACCGCCTTCACATTGGGGTCGGACATCAGGATGCGGAACCCGTTCTCCACGGTCTGCACGTTGGCCCCGCCGCCCACGTCCAGGAAGTTGGCGGGGGACGCCCCGGCGAGCTTAATGATGTCCATCGTGGCCATGGCCAGGCCCGCGCCGTTGACCATGCAGCCCACGGACCCGTCCAGCTTGATGTAGTTGAGTTTGTGTCTGGATGCCTCCACCTCCAGAGGCTCCTCCTCGTCCAGGTCGCGCAGGGCGGCCAGGTCGGGGTGGCGGCTGAGGGCGTTGTCATCGAGGTTGATCTTGGCGTCGAGCGCGAGCAGGTCTCCTCCCTTCGTCCGGACCAGGGGGTTGATCTCGGCGAGGGAGCAGTCGCTCTCCCCATAGGCCCGGCAGAGGGCCGCGATGAACTGCGCGCCCTTTCGGACCAGGTCACCGGACAGGCCCAGCCCGAAGCTGAGTTTCCGGGCCTGGAACCCCTGGAGGCCCACGGCGGGGTCCACGGTCTCCCTCAGGATCTTCTCCGGGGACTCGGCGGCCACCTGCTCGATGTCCATCCCTCCGGCCTGAGAGGCCATGACCACCAGGCGGGACTTCGACCGGTCGAGCACGATGCCCAGGTAGAGCTCCTGCTGGATGTCCATCCCCTCCTCGACCAGGACGCGCCTGACGACCCGCCCCTCCGGCCCGGTCTGGTGCGTGACGAGCCGCATGCCGAGGATGCGGGAGGCGGCCTCCCGCGCCTCCGCAGGGCCGTGCGCCAGCTTGACGCCGCCCCCCTTTCCCCTTCCGCCCGCGTGGATCTGCGCCTTGACCACCACCGTGCCCCCGCCCAGGTCCTGCGCGATCCGCTCCGCCTCCTCCGGCGTGAAGGCCACCCCTCCGCGCGGGACGGGGACGCCGTACTTCTTGAGAATCTCCTTCGCCTGGTACTCGTGAATCTTCATGGCGCCCTCAAAAAGAGGCCGTCCTCCGCTTTGCGGAGGACGGCCTTGCTGATCAGGACTTTTTCTCGTAGAACGGTTTGACCTTTTCGATGACCTCGTCGTCAGTCTGAGACTCGGAGACGATCTTCGTGAACAGAGGCTCATCGATGCCGAGTTCCTCCAGGAACTTTTTATCCGCGCTTCAAGGGTAGACGTAATCCCCGATGTTCCCCTCGATCCGCGCCCTGGCCTTGTCGGAGATCCGGGCCAGCCAGGGGATGCCTCCGATGACGAGCGTACGGCTGCGGGGCCGGAAATCGATCTGACTGTCGTCGCTCACCGTATCACCCCCTCTCTATGCCACAAAGTCGACGTGCGTCCCCGTGGTGCTGACGTGGGGCGGAAGATGCTCCTCCTCCGGCTCCTGCTCCCGCCGCCGTCCCCGCCGCCTCTGCCGAGGCCGCTCCGGCAATGGCCGGCTGTTCGGGTCGACCCCGTTGCCCTCCGGCTGCTCGGAGGCCAGGGGGCGGTTCTGGTCCTGGGCGGCCTGTTCGGCGGCGATCTGGGCCATGTAGCGCTGGAGCAGGTCGGGGCGGTTCAGGTCGAGGCTCAACTGCCGCGCCCCCTCCACAGGGGCCCGCGCAAAGCTGTCCTGAAATTCGACCGACCGGATCAACACGGGGATCACCTTCTTTCGAAAAAACCAGAGGTAGGGGCGACTCTAAGAGTCGCCCCTACCTATCAATATAACCCTATCCCGCGAGGATGTCAACCTCAAACATGGGGACGCTTACCGCTGGACCTTCACGGGGTTACCGCCCTGTCCGGCTGACGCCCAGGCCGCCTCCGTCAGCTCGATCACGCGCAGGCCGCAGATGGGCGGGACCTGGACCTCGTCGCGGCCCAGCACGGCGTCGATGAAGTTCCTGTCAGGCGACGTGAAGCGGGTGGGGAGGCCCTGCGGCTCGTAGACCTCCTGAGACCCCTCGAACTGGCAGGTGACCTTCCCGTTGCGGGAGTAGATGGCCCCCCTGGACCCCCAGATGGTGATGTCCTCCCACATGCCGCGCGGGCCGTTGCCGACGATGGAGAGGTTGCCGAGGGCCCCGTTGGTGAACTTGAGGGACAGGGCGGAGTTGATGTCCACCTCGCCCCCGAAGTACTCCATGAAGGCAGAGACCTCGTCCACCTGGAGGCCGGTCATCCAGAGGACGATGTCGAGGAGGTGGCTGCCGGAGTCGTTGAGCTGCCCGCCGCCGGACAGGGCCAGGACCTGCCGCCAGGCCCCCCGCGTGCCCCGAAACCAGTTCTGGTCCTGCAGGGCGCTGATGAACTGGATCTCGCCCAGTTCCCCTGCCTGGATCGTGTTCCTGATGAACCGGAAGCCGGCCCCGAAGTGGCGCTGGTAGGAGACCATCAGCACCCTGTCCACGGCCTTCGCCCTGGCGATCACCTGCCGGGCGTGATCGACGGTGCAGACCATCGGCTTCTCGGTCAGGACGTGGAGGCCGGCGTCCAGGGAGGCCATGATCTGCTCGAAGTGGAGGGTGTGGGGCGTGGAGATCTCCACGGCGTCCAGCTCCATCTTTTTGATCATCTCCCTGTAGTCCGAGAACGTCGGGAGGTCTTTCGCGTCGGGGAGCCGCCCGAACAGCCGGTCCAGGCTGGCCTGGCTCGTGTCGTTCAGGGCCACGACCTCCACGTCGTTCTTGAGGGTCTCCAGGACCCGCTTCACGTGACCGGAGGCGTTGCCTCCGCACCCGATGAACCCCATCCGGATCTTCTTCCCCATCCCAAAGGCTCCTTTCGCGTCAGACGGTAATGACCCTACACCGAGTTCCCGAGTAGCCCCGTCCCTCGATACGCGGCCTCTGGCCGCTACTCGGGACGGACGGGGCGTATCGAGGGAATGAGGGCAAATACCATCGATTCAGTTTTTCAAACATCATAATCGCCATGCTACAAGATATCCCATCCCGCAGGGCTTGTCAATGGGATTCCTGCGGAACTGGCGCGTATTCAACCTCTATCTCCCTTTTCAACCGCGCCTCGACGGCCAGCAGGTCCGCCCGCCCATCTGGAATGTCCTTCATCCCGCGTCCGTCGGGGTAGACGGTGGCGGTGGTGGTGACGCCCATAAAGCCCTTCCGGGCGTTTCCTCGCACCAGCTGCAGGCCGTCCGACGAGACGGCGATCCGCGTCTCGACGAGGCGTCCCTCCCCGATCAGCCGGAAGAGAAGCCCCAGCAGGCCGGTGGTGGGGCGGCCGGTCAGCCCCTGAATGTCGTCCAGGACGATCATGTCTTCAAAATCGAGCATGCGATAGGTGATCACGCGATGGTTCGTGACCTGGAGGCGCGGGACCGAGAGGGTGTCCTCGTAGGAGTAATGGTCCGGCCTGGGCGAGGACTCCGGCCACCAGATGGTGACGTGGAGCGCGGCCTGGGGCCGCGGCCCTCGGATGTTCTGGATCACCCGCTCAGGACGGTGCTCGACCCGGACGTCCTGTCCGTATTCATAGCCAAGCTTTGCAAAAATGGGCGCGGCCCCGGTCCTGAGACCCGCCACTTCGAGGTAGGCCTCAAACCAGTCCCTGTGACTGATGAACAGGGGCCGGCGGTCCGGGTCGCTGGCCTGCGCGCGCCGGACGAGGGCAAGCAGGGTTTCGGCCTGGAGCCGGCCGGCGTTGGTGGTCCTGGTGATGTCGTAGGGTCCGTGCCGGCGCGTCTGCATGGCCTGCGCCAGCTCCTCGCGGGTCACGATGCGCAGGGAGTCGCGTTCGGAGGCAGGGGATAAAAGAGATGTTACCGCAGAGAACGCAAAGAGCGCAGAGAAGAGCGGGAAGAAGGAGGGGATTCTCATGGCGCGGCCACCTTCAGCGCCCCAGGAACGACCTGGACGCTCAGGGTGGCCTCTCCTTGCAGGGCCTCCCCGTCCATCTGGAAGGGGCCGGGGGCGGGGCGCACGATCTGGATAGAAGCGGCCCGGAAGAGGCGCACCCCGCGCATCCGATGAATGGCGCCGGTGAAGAGCCGGGGGGCGTGGAGGAGGGCGCGGAACAGGGGGACGTCTTCGATCAGGCAGATGTCCAGAAGGCCGTCGTCGGGCCGGGCGCCCGGGGCGATGATCGCGCCGCCGCCGTACTGCTCCGTGTTGGCGACGGTCAGGAGGATGGGCCGGGCCGTCAGGGGTGGGCCGGCGTCCAGGGTGAGGGTGACCTCTTCCGGGACGCGGGTGAAGAAGGTCCGGGCCGTCAGGATCACATAGGGGAGCAGGCCGCGTCTCTCGCTGCCCTCGTAGCGCGCGGCCACCAGGGCGTCGAGGCCGGCGCCGGCGGTGGCGAAGAAGGGCCGGCCGTTGACCCGACCCGCGTCGATCCGGCGGACGCGGGCGGTCAGGAGCGACTGGCAGGCGCGGGGAAGGCTCAGGGGAATCCTCAGCGCCCGCGCCAGGCCGTTGCCCGACCCGCAGGGGAGGATACCGAGGGCGGTCTCCGTGCCCAGCAGACCCGACGCGACCTCGTGGACCGTCCCGTCCCCGCCCGCGGCCACGACCAGGCCGATGCCCTCCCGGACGGCCTCCCGCGCCAGAGTCTCCGCGTGCCCCCGGCGCTGCGTCCAGAGGACCTCGAAGTCCACGCCCGACCGGTCCAGGGTCTCCCGGATGAGCGCCCCGATGTCCCCCTTCCGCCGGCCCGCCGAGGGGTTCACGATGAAGCGGATGCGAGAAAAAGTAAGAGCCATTTTACGTATTATAGACGCCTCCCCCTGCCTTGTCAATGCCTATTTCCAGGTCGGACAAAACAGTCCTTGACAGCCCCTGTGCGTTTTCTTAAGTTACTCGCGGATTAGAATTTTCTTGTCGAAAATGGGAGAAGACTATGCTGACCATAAATTTGCAAAGAATCGGCGGGGAGAAGGTGATCCTGGATCGCAAGGATTTTGACGAACTGGTCCAGCGAGCCAGCACAGTCGAACCTGTGACGGTCGAAGAAGTGGACGACGATCTGCCGATAGAAGGACTGATGAAGCTGGTTGAACAGGATGATGCTTTCGCCTTTCTGGGTGATCCGGCTGAAGACGTTTACACCATGGATGATTTGAAGGAACGATACCGGTGACCAAGGGAACGGTTATCTTGACGCCTTTCCCGTTCACCGATCTGGCCGGGCAGAAAAATCGCCCGACTGTAGTAGTCTCCAGTTCTCGCCGGTTGGGAGAGGATGTCATTGTCGCCTTCATCTCTTCCGTTGCCAGAGATCAATCTGAGACCGACCTGCTGGTTTCAAGGAGTCGTCTGGATTTCGGGGCGACCGGATTAAAACGCGACTCCATCATCAAGCTGGATAAACTGGCTACGATCAGCCGGAAAATTGTTTTGGGACGTTTGGGAGATTTATCTCCCGACCTTCTGGAAGAAGTCAACGAGAAGCTACGGTTAGCTTTGGATCTGTAGAGGAGGTTTCCCGTGAACCAATATGCCATGGAACAGATTCGGAACGTAGCCCTGGTGGGGCACAGCCACTCCGGCAAGACCTCGCTGTCGGAGGCCATCCTCTTCTCCGCCGGGGTCACCAACCGGATCGGGCGGGTGGAGGACGGCACGACGAAGTCAGACTACACGCCCGACGAGATCGCCCGGAAGGTGTCCATCAGCGCCACGATGCTCCACTGCGAGTGGAAGGGGACGAAGCTCAATCTCCTGGACACGCCGGGATATGCGGACTTCACGGGGGAGGCCAAGGGGGCGCTGCGGGCCGTGGACGGCGCGGTGGTCCTTCTCAACGCGATGTCGGGCGTGGAGGTGGGCACGGAGAAGGTGTGGGACTACGCGAAGGAATACGGCATCCCCTGCCTGCTGCTGGTGAACCACGCGGACAAGGAGTTCGCCAGCTTCGACAAGACGCTCGCGTCGGCGGTCGACCGGTTCGGGAACGGGGTGGTGGCGCTCCACCTGCCGGTCAACCCCGGCCTCGGGTTCAACGGGATCGTGGATGTCCTGCGGATGCGGGCGTTCACCTACGCGACGGACGGGAGCGGGAAGGCGACGGAGGGGGACGTGCCGGCGGCGCTGGCGGACAGGGCCGCGGAGATGCGGGAGCGCCTGATCGAGGCGGTGGCGGAGAGCGACGACGCGCTGACGGAGAGGTATCTGGAGCAGGGGGAACTCTCCCCGGAGGACGTCCTTCAGGGGCTCCGCGCGGGCGTGGCCAACCGGACGCTGTTTCCCCTGCTGTGCAGCGACGCGCCGAAGAACATCGGGACGGGTCTGCTGTTAGACACGGCCGTGGACTATCTCCCCTCGCCCGGAGAGAGGGGGGATGCGATGGGGAAGAGGCCCAACTCCGAGGAACAGGTGGCGCTCGGCCCGAGGCCGGACGGCCCTCTCGCGGCGGTGGTGTTCAAGACGCTGTCGGAGTCGCACGTCGGCGAACTCTCCTTCCTCCGGGTCTACTCCGGGACGCTCAAGCCCGGGGACGAGGTCCTGAACGCCACTCAGGGCGCGACGGAGCGGGTCGGGCAGATCTACGTCATGAACGGAAAGGACCGGGGTGAGGTGGGGCTGGTGTCGGCGGGGGACATCGCGGCGCTCGTCAAGCTCAAGAACACGAAGACCGGGGACACGCTCTGCAACAGGGACCGGCCCGTGACCCTGCCGGGCATCCAGTTCCCGGAGCCGGTCATCCACACGGCGGTGCTGCCGCGCTCGAAGGGGGACGAGGAGAAGATCAGCATAGGGCTCTCCCGTATCCACGAGGAGGACCCCAGCTTCACGGCCATGTACGACCCGGACATCAAGCAGACGGTCATCTACGGGCAGGGGGAGCTGCACTTAGAGGTCGTGATCAACAAGCTGAAGGGGAAGTTCGGGGTGGAGGTGGACGTGGTCGAGCCGAGGATCCCCTACCGGGAGACCATCGTCGGGAGGTCGGAGTCGATGCACCGACACAAGAAGCAGACGGGCGGCCGGGGGCAGTTCGGCGAGGTGTTCATCCGGATGGAGCCGAACAAGCGGGGGGCGGGGTTCGAGTTCGAGGACGACGTCGTGGGGGGGGCCATCCCCGGCAAGTTCATCCCGTCGGTGGAGAAGGGCATCCACGAGGCGATGGGGGAGGGGGTGCTGGCCGGGTATCCGGTGGTGGACGTGAAGGTGTCTCTCTACGACGGCTCCTTCCACGCGGTGGACTCCTCGGACATGGCGTTCAAGATCGCCGGGTCGATGGCGTTCAAGAAGGGGTTCATGGACGCCAGGCCGATCCTGCTGGAGCCGATCTATCACGTGGAGGTGAAGGTGCCGGAGGAGTTCGCGGGGGACGTGATGGGGGATCTGTCGGGCCGGCGGGGGAAGATCCTGGGGATGGAGCCCAACGGCCACTTCCAGACGATCCAGGCAGACGTGCCCCTGGCGGAGCTGCACCGCTACTCCACGGCCCTCCGGTCGATGACGCAGGGGCGGGGGGACTTCCGCAGGAGGTTCGCCCGCTACGAGCCGGTGCCGGGCGAGATCACGCAGAAGATCGTGGCCGAGGCCGAGGCGGCGGGGCACCACAGAATAAAAGAGTAACGAGTGCTGAGTCCTGAGTGCTGAGTAAAACCAGAGAACAGAGTTTTTGCCTTTACTCAGGACTCAGGACTCATTGCTCAGGACTGGAAGGGGTGCGGAGGCGGGGATGTAGGCCGAGGAGAGGGGGCCCTGGAAGTCGCGGATGTCCCTGAACGGCACGTCGGCGTCGGTGAAGTCCGGGCGGTAATAGTCGGCGCTCTCGAACTCCTGCACCCACCCCTCCTCGAGGCCGAGTTCGCTCAGGAGGTCGAGGGCGTTCCAGTATTCGCTGGCCATGATCCTCCGGCTGAGGAGGGGGTTGCGCTCGACCGTGGCCTGGTTGGTCGGGAAGTACTGGGCCATGACGCTCAGGGCGACCTTCGGGGAGAGTTCGTCCCGGAGGAACAGGAGGGAGTCCCGGAGGCCGGCCTGGTCG
This sequence comes from uncultured Gemmatimonas sp., assembly GCA_964428665.1. Lineage (GTDB taxonomy): Bacteria > Latescibacterota > UBA2968 > SICM01 > SICM01 > SICM01. The sequence goes on along the minus strand of CAYRZX010000220.1, from coordinate 2,180 downwards.
TTCGGGAGCACGAGCAGACGGACGATGAGCCCCCGGCGCAACAGCCCCTGGTCGTCGAAGGTCAGGTCGTGGCCGACCTGACGATACATCTCCCGGAGGGCTGCGCGGGCGTGACCGACGTAGCCGTCGATCTTGGAATACTTCCAGCCCGCCCCGTCGTCGCTGTATTTGAGGTCGGGCAGGTAGATGTCCACGATGCCGTCCAGGAGCCGGAGGACCTCCACAGAGTCGTAGGCATTCGTGTTGTAGACGATCGGGAGACGCAGGCCCTGCTCCGCCGCGATGAGCAGGGCCTTGACCATCTGGGGGACGAAGTGGGTGGGGGAGACGAAGTTGATGTTGTGGCAGCCCTGCCCCTGGAGGTCGAGCATCATCTCCGCCAGGCGCTCGAACGAGACCTCGTTGCCCCGCTGCTCCCGGCGCCGCTGGCTGATCTGGTAGTTCTGGCAATAGACGCACCGGAGGTTGCAGTTGCCGAAGAAGATGTTGCCCGCGCCGTTTTTGCCCACGAGCGGGGGCTCCTCCCCGAAGTGGGGCGTGTGGGAGGAGACGACGGGCAGGTAGCCGGAGTGGCAGGCCGCGACCTCGTCCCTCAGGCGGTCGATCCGGCAGTCGCGCGGGCAGATGTCGCAGGAGGCGAGCATCGCCTCGAGTCGC
>CAYRZX010000220.1:0-1423 GCA_964428665.1 uncultured Gemmatimonas sp. | reverse complement strand
AACGCCGCGCTGGGCCGGCGTCACGACCAGCGGGTCCGCTCCGACAGCCGGGAGGGGGTGATCGCGGCCATGGACCGGGCGGGCATCGGCAGGGCCCTCGTGCACACGCCCTACGCCGTCACCTACGACACGCAGGCCGGCAACCGGCACCTCCTGGACCTGATCGGCGGGGAGGCGCGCCTGGCCCCGCAGTTCGTCGTGAACTTCACGGCGGACGCTGTGGAGGCGTTCGCCAAGAACGTGGAGGGGGCCGGGGTGAGGAGTCTGCGGGCCTTTCCGAAGACGCATCTCTACCCGCTGACGCCGTGGGCAGTGGGCGAATGGGGGGATTGGATGGCCGGGGCGGGGGTCGGGCTCTGGGCTTCGGCCAACGAGGTCGAACCGAGGGACCTCTACGACGTGGCCTCAGCCTGGGGGGGGCTGCGGGTGGTCTTGACCGATGTGCACTATGTCCATCACGCCGTGCTTCAGCCGCTCCTGAGGGGGCTGCCCAACCTCTACGTGGACCTGTCGCGCTACGACGTGCCGAACGCCGTGGAGCGGCTCGTGGCCCGGATGGGGCCGGACAGGCTGCTCTACGGGTCGGCCTTCCCGGACCTCGACCCGGCCCCCTATCTCTTCTATCTGCATCGTTGCGGGTTCGACCGGGGGACGCTCCAGGCCATTTGCCACGACAATCTGGTGAGGTTGCTGGGAGGACAGGCATGATCGACGGTTATCGCATCATCGACGCGCACGGACACGTGGGGTCGTGGCAGCAGTACGGGATGGACGACGGGCTGGGGGGGGTGCTCAACGGGATGGACCGGGGGGGCGTGGACGTGGCCTGCCTGTTCAACATCTTCTGGGGCGAGGCGTCCCGCGGGAACGACGCCCTGGCCGCGTTCGTGAGGGCGCGGCCCGACCGGTTCGTCGGGTTCGCATTCGTGACGCCCCACTACCCGGAGGAGATGGTCCCGGAGTTGAAGCGGGCGGTGGATCGCCTCGGATTCAGGGGGATCAAGATCTATCCGCCCTATTTCGACCGGCCGGTTTCGGACCCGGTCTGGAGTCCGGTCTTCGCGTTCGCGAACGAGCGGGGGCTACCGCTGATCTCGCACACCTGGGGGGGAGACGCCAAGTGCTGCCCCTCCCTGTTCGTGCCCCTGGCCGAGCGGTATCCCAACGTGTCGTGGATCATGGGGCACGCGGGTGGGACGGAGGCCGGGCGAAAGGTCGCCGTGGAGGCAGCCCGGAAGGTCCCTAACCTCTACCTGGAGATCTGCTCCTCCTGGCGGAACCCCGGCGCCGTCGAGGACCTCGTGTCCGGGGCCGGGGCGGACCGGGTGCTCTACGGGTCGGACCTCCCTCTGATGGAGCCCCGCATCCACGTGGGCCGGGTGATGACCGCGGACCTCTCCGAGGCCGACCGGCGGAAGGTGCT
>CAYRZX010000219.1:8744-11794 GCA_964428665.1 uncultured Gemmatimonas sp. | reverse complement strand
GACAAGAGTTACGAAGAAAATTAGCAGCTTGACCTCTTATCTTCATGCCATTCATCTCCACCGTGGAATATTTCTGATTCACATCTAAGGTTGTCCTCCCTTTAGCCTTTTTACCATTCTGAGTATTTCGCCCGGCCACCTTTCTTTTTTTCTCCCCGCTGATTGTTTTTCGAGAGGCGTTGCTCATTACGAAATCTCCTCCTGTCGGGGTCGCTCACCAAATAGGTTGTCAGAGGCTTTTTCCGAAAAATCAAAAGCAATTTGTATGCCCTCACGAGCAAGAGCGCCCTTGCTGTTCCCTCCCCGAAGGGCTATCTAAAATACAGTATAAACTCCTATCAATCAACAGAAAAAATGGGCTCTTGACATCGCCGGGAGATAGGTGTAAGTTCTGAACGTTGCGCACGGTCTTCAGGTTGTTTTCTGCTTTCCGCCTTTTGCTTTCCGCCTTCTTTTTCCGGGAGGGCCATTCCGTGAAAAAAATCGAGGCCTATATAAAGCCCTTCAAGCTGGACGAGGTCAAGGATGCCCTGACGGAGATCGGCCTGGTGGGCATGTCCATCGGCGAGGTGCGGGGGTTTGGCCGGCAGCGCGGGCACACGGAGGTCTACCGGGGCAGCGAGTACCGGGTCGACTTCCTCCCCAAGGTCAAAGTCGAGATCGTCGTGCCCGACGACGAGGTGGACCGGGCCATCGAGGCCATCCTGAGCGCCGCCCGCACCGGCCAGGTGGGGGACGGGAAGGTCTTCGTCCTGCCCGTGGAGAGGGCCATCCGCATCCGCACGGGCGAGACGGACGAGGCTGCAATATAAAAAGATGAAGCGGAAAAGGGGGAAACGGTGAAACGGAGCAACCCTTTCCTCCCTACCCCCCGAAACGGAGAAAGGGTGAAACGGTGAAACGGGGAGATATTTTTCCCCGCTTCTCCGCTTCTCCGATTCCCCGGTTCTGGAGGGTGGCAGGGGGGGGAACTCCGGCTCTCCGATTCCCCGCTTCTCCGTTTCGTTTTTCCTGGCATCTCTTTTGCGCCTCTGTACGGCGGTTCTGTGAGCCGATCCCCCCGCCGGCGCGGCGCAACCCTTTGTAACTCACAAGCCTGGACAGACAGACAGTCGCGCCCTGCCGGCAGCCGGAGGGATCATCCCTTTCACTCCTGCCGGAGGGGCTTGAAATGCGCGTTCACCTGACTGCCTTCTGTCTCCTCCTCCTCGCGGCCCCGGCCTCTGGCGAGGACCTGCTCGACCAGGTCTGGGACGGGGACGAGGGGGTCTCCCAGGACTTCATAGAGGACCGCGACGGGGTCGTCCTGGACCTGAATGCGGCGACCGTCCAGGACCTCGCCTCCCTCCCCGGCCTCTCCTACGCGGACGCCGAGCGCATCGTGGCCTTTCGGGTGGCACGCGGCCCCTTTCGGCGTCCCCGCGACCTCGACCGCGTCGGCCTCCCCCGCCCCGTCGTGGAGTCCCTGCTCCCCCACGTCACTGTCAGCCAGCGGAGCCACCCGCGCGAGACAGCCTCCCGCCTCAGGTTCGTCCGGCGCTCCTCCTCCGCCCGGGGCAGGTCCCTCCTCACCGGGTCGGGCCTGCACGCCCGGACCACCTACCGCGCCGGGGACCTCGTGGCCGCGTCCATCACCACGGACAAGGACGCCGGAGAGGGGAACCCCCTCGACTTTGCGGCAGGCTACGCGGAGGTCCGCTCCGAAACCGCCCGCCTGGTGGTGGGGGATTTTCGCCCCGGCTTCGCACAGGGGCTGGTGTTCAGCCGGTGGACCCGTGCCCCGGCGGACCTCAGCCAGGTCGTGAGACGGGCCTCGCGACAGGTGGGCTATCGCTCGACCGAGGAGAACGGGGCCCTGCGAGGCGTCTACCTGGAGGGGACGAGAGGGGCCTGGCGGGTCGCGGCCCTCGGCTCCTCCGCCCGCTTCGACGCGGCCCTGGACACGTCGGGGCAGGTGGAGCGCCTGACCGAGGGTGGGTTGCACGTGACGGACCTGGAGCGGTCTCGGGCCGACGCCCTGCGAGAGACGGCCCTGGGCCTGCGGGTCGAGGTCGCGGGCCGGTCCCGCTTCGGGATGACCTCCCTCCGTTCAGGATTCACCCCCCCCTTCAAACCGCAGGGACGCGGCCTCTCAGGCCCGTCCGCGACCGTCCTCGGCCTGGACGCCGGCGCCTCCCTGGGCGGCCTGAAAATGGCGGGGGAGATGGCGCAGACCGGAGGGGGCCGGGCGTGGGTCGCCGGAGTAACCTGCCAGCTCCGCCGCATCGAGGCAGGGCTTCAGGCGAGGGACTACGGCCAGCGCTTTCAGACCCTGCGCGGCGCCGGGTTCTCCACCTTCGGCGACGCGCAGAACGAACGGGGGGTCTTTGCCGGCCTGGCCTGGAGGGCCCGCCGCATCCGCTCGGCCTCCCTCACCTTCGACCGGGCCTGGAGGCCCGGCCCCACCCCCACGCTCCCGGCAGGCTCGGCCAGGTCCTCCCTCGCATTTCGCGTCCGGCACGCCCCCCTGCGCGGCCTCCTCCTCCAGTGGAGCGGGCAGGCGCGGTGGGACCAGGTCTATAAGGGGAAACAGCAGGGTGTCTTGCCCCGCCATCGTCGTGGCCTCCGGATGGACGCCACGCAACACCTCGGCAGAGGCATGCAGCTCCTCGTCAGGGGAGAACTCGTGAACGCGGCGATAGGGGCGGGCCGGGAGACCGGGGGGTCGGCCTTCGGGGAGCTGAAGGTCCGCTATAAGGGCCTGCGGGCGGCGGGGCGACTGACCTGTTTCAACGCCCCCTCCTACGAGTCCCGGGTCTTTGAATGGGAGGGCGCCCCGGAGGGGATGATGGCCTTTCGGACCCTCACGGGCCGGGGCGTAAAGGGATACGTCCTGATCTCGGCAAGGGCCGGGCCTGCCCGCACGACCCTCCGTCTCTGGCGGCAGAGACCCCTGGACGGGCGAAAGGCGACGACGGAGGTCGTGGCGCAGGTGGAGGTGAACATGTAAGGGGCGTGTTGAAAACACGCTCTTACGTCAGGTGGATGTCAACAGGTAGGGGCGTGTTGAA
>CAYRZX010000219.1:0-8644 GCA_964428665.1 uncultured Gemmatimonas sp. | reverse complement strand
AACACGCTCTTACGTCAGGTAGATGTCAACAGGTAGGGGCGTGTTGAAAACACGCTCTTACGTCAGGTAGATGTCAACAGGTAGGGGCGTGTTGAAAACACGCCCCTACTTTTATTTGACAATGACGGAGGTTCTGTTTACATTTATGGCCTCATGAATGTCGACCTCTACACCACCCCTCAGGAAATCTCCGACGGCTCGCTCGCAAACCGCACCGCGGTGGTCATCGACGCCCTGCGGGCGAGCACCACGCTCGTCACCGCCCTCGCCAGCGGCTGCCGGGAGGTCATCCCGGCGGACACCGTCGAGCGGGCCATGTCCACCCGGAGGCGCATCGGCCCTCAGGGGGTCCTGCTCTGCGGGGAGCGTGGCGGGCTGAAGATCCAGGGGTTTGACCTGGGCAACTCCCCCCGCGAATACCTCCCCGACATCGTCGCCGGAAAGACCCTCATCTTCACCAGCACCAACGGCTCGCGCGCCATGGTCTTCGTGCGAGGGTGCCACCTCGGCCTGATTGGGGCGTTCATCAACGCGGAGGCCGTGGTCCGTCGCATCCTCTCGGCCAACACCGACGTGGCCGTCGTCTGCTCGGGACGCGAAAATGCCCTCTCCATAGAGGACATGGCCTGCGGCGGCCTGATCGTGTCGCGGCTTCTAAAATCGAAGCCGGACGCCGCCCTGAACGACGCGGCCCGCACCGCGCAGGTCCTCTACGAGCGCCACGCCCACGACCTCCTCGGCCTCCTCCAGACCTCGGATCACGGCCGGCGCCTCGTGGAGATCGGGTTCGGCGACGACCTCCCCTTCTGCGCCCGCATCGACGCCACCGACGTGGTCCCCGTCATCCGGGACAGCAAAGTGGTGAAAGAATAGGGCTCACCGCCTGACGTACTGCCTCTCGTAGTACACCCTGTACTCCGCGCTCTCCTTGATCCTTCTCCACCACTTCTGGTTCTCCAGATACCACGCGACCGTCTGCCGGAGCGCGCTCTCGAAGTTGTAGCGCGGCCTCCAGCCCAGCGCTCGTATTTTGGACGCATCCATCGAGTAGCGCATGTCGTGGCCGGGGCGGTCCTTCACGTGCTGGATGAGCGTCCTGGGCTTCTCCACGAACTCCAGAATCTTCTCCACCACCGTCACCCCGTCCGCCTCGTTCTCCCCCCCCACGTTGTAGACCTCCCCCACCGCCCCCCTGTGCAGCGCCAGGTCGATGGCCTCGCAGTGGTCCGTCACGTAGAGATGGTCGCGCACGGCCAGCCCCTGCCCGTAGACCGGCAGCGGCAGGTCGTCGATGGCGTTCGTGATGAACAGCGGCACCCGCTTTTCAGGATACTGAAACGGCCCGATGTTGTTCGACGCCCGCGTGACCACCACCGGCAGCCCGTAGGTCACCGCGAACGCGCGGGCCATCATGTCCCCGGCGGCCTTGCTGACCGAGTAGGGGTTGCGCGGGGCCAGCGGAGCGTCCTCCGTCCAGGGCGACTCCCCCTCTCCCAGCGTCCCATACACCTCGTCCGTCGAGACCTGCAACACCTTTTCCACACCCTTCCGGCGTGCCGCATCCAGCAAGGTATAGACCCCCATGGCGTTCGACCGCATGAAGTCCTCCGCCCCCATGATGCTCCGGTCCACGTGGCTCTCCGCCGCGAAGTTGACCACCATGTCCACCTGCCGCATCAGGAAGTCCACCAGCTCCCGGTTGCAGATGTCCCCCTGCACGAACTCGTACCGGGGGTCCTTCTCCACGTCCCGGAGGTTGTCCGGGTTCCCGGCGTAGGTCAGCCTGTCCAGGTTGATCACGCGATAATCTTCGTGCGCGCCCAGGAGATGCCGGATGAAGTTGCTCCCGATGAACCCCGCGCCGCCGGTCACAAGTAGAGTCTTCACAGAGGATGTCACCTCATCTTCGTCGCCCAGTCGAACCCGATGGCCGGGTCGTCGTGGGGGATGCGCTGCTCATCGGGGTCCTTCGGGTCGTAGGGCTGGGTCACGTGATAGACGAGATAGACCGGCTCGTTCCCCAGGACGCGGTAGCCGTGCGCCACGCCGCGCGGGATGACGAGCAGGATCGGGTTCTGCTCCCCCATGTAGTAGACCTCCGTCTGCCCCTTCGTCGGAGAGCCGTCGCGCAGGTCGTGCAGGACGACCTGCGCCATCCCCCTGAGCACGAACCACGCATCGTCCTGGCGCCTGTGCCAGTGAAACGCCTTGATCACGCCCGGATAGGACATGGTGACGGCGGTCTGCCCGAACCCCGCGAACGCCCCCCCGAAGAAGGGATCGTCGGCCCGGAGGAGTTCGGCGAAAAAGCCCCGGTCGTCGGCGAAGACGCGCAGGCGCTTGTAGCGCACGTCCGCGAGCTTCCCGTTGAAGACAGCAGTGTCCATGAAGACCTCGTCAAATCACAAAGATCGGGCTGGGCCGCTCCTGCTCGACCACGGCCAGCGAAAAATCGCGCACCCCCCGGCCCTTTAGCTCGGACCGGCACGTCCCCTCCGCCAGGTCCGGCCGGTTGTTCTCATCGCTCAGGTGCGCCAGGAGGGCCTGCCGAAGCCCCTCCTCCGCCAGGCTGCAGAGCGCCTCCGCGGCCTTTCCGTTGGACAGATGCCCCCGGTTCCCGCCGATCCGGCGCTTCAGGTCCCACGGGTAAGACCCGTTCATGAGCAGGTCCCGGTCGTGGTTCGCCTCCATCACGACCAGGTCCGCCCCCCTCAGCCTCTGATGCACGAGCCGCGTCACCACCCCCAGGTCCGTAGCGACCCCCAGCCGGGCGTCCCCTCCCGCCACGACGAAATTCACCGGGTCCGCCGCGTCGTGCGACAGCGCGAACGGCTGAAACAGGAGGTCCCCCACCCCGAACGCCTCGTCGTTCTCAAACAGGCGGACGCGCTCCACCCCCCGGAACGTCTCCCCGGACGCCTCCAGGGTGCCCCCGGTTATCCAGACCGGCAGCCTGAACCGCCTGGCCAGCACGCCCGCCCCCCGGATGTGGTCCGCGTGCTCGTGCGTGATCACGACCGCCTGCAGCGTCTCCGGGTCCACGTCGATCCCCCGCAGCCGGTCCTCCACCTGCCTCCCGGTCAGCCCGGCGTCGATCAGGGCGCGCGTGCGCCCCTCCTGCACATAGATCGCGTTCCCCGCGCTCCCGCTCGCCAGCACGCAGACCTTCATCTCCCTCCCACAGATAACGATGAAGTATGAACGATGAACGATGAACAAAGACAACGATGAAGTATGAACGATGAACAAAGATAACGATGAAGTATGAACGATGAACGATGAACGAAAAACAAAACAGACTTATGCTTTTACTTCAGCGTTCATCGTTCCGCGTTCCGCGTTGCCTTTTTATCGTTCCGCGTTCCGCGTTCATCGTTGCCTTTAATAAAACGCAACGCTCGCAAACGTGACGCAGGAGTCGGTCTGGGGATCGACCATCCGGTCGTAGCGCAAAAGCCGGCCCTCGGACGCGCCCATCGTGTGCAGCATCGTGTAGATGGACGAAGTCCCGCAAATGCGCCTCCGGTCCCCGTCCCGGCTGATCGTCCCGAAGAACGCCTCGGCGTCCAGCGCCGCGAGGGCATCGAGGCGCTCCCGGTCCTCGGACGCCACGGCCTCCAGAAACGCCGGAGTCATCGGCCCCGGGTCCCCGAACTTGGTCCCCACGTGGGCGAAGTCTACGCCCGCAACCGTGCAAACCCGGCGCCCATCCTTTTCCACGGTCTCCCGCAGGGCCTCGATGAAACGCCCGACGGCCTCCGTCTCCACCGGCGACCTCCGGGCGGCGATCATCTCGTGGAACGACCCGCACAGGATCGGGACGAAGGCGACCTCCCGGTCCGGGTAGAGATACTTGAGAAACAGGGCCTGGAACTCGATGGAGTGCTCCGTCCGGTGCCCCAGCTCCTCCGCGAACAGGTCCAGCGGCCGGCAGCGCTCCGCCAGGGCGTCGATGAACCCCCGATCCGCCCGGACCGGCCCGAAGGGCGTGTCATAGTCCTTCCGGGTGAGGGCGTAGGGCCCCCGGGCCACGGCGTGGCCCGTCCCGAACACGATGAACAGGTCCGCGTCGGACGCCTCGGCCACCTCCTTGTAGGCCCACGCGAAACAGGGCCCCCCACGCCGCAGGTCGATGTGCGGCGCGATGACCCCCCTGAGGGCCTTCTCCCGGCCATTTGCGCCGGGCCTTCCGGGCCCCTCCGGCGGGTCGAAGAAGGCGTCCATCCACGCCCGCAGCGCGCCGGGATCGGCCTCATACGACTGTCCGGCGTGGGCCGCCGGGCGGACGGGCGCGTTGCGGAAGGCCTCCAGGACCTGCCGGCGGACCTGCGCGATGCGCTCCCCCTCCATGAAGCGGGCCTCGTCGAGCTGGTCGGCGATCTCCCGGATCTTCTGGCTGGAAAGGATCGTGCCGAACTGCCTGGTGAAGGCCATCTGGATGTCCGGGATGGAGTGCTGCCCGTCGAACATGGCCAGGACGAAAAAGAGTTCCGGCGGGACCATCAGCACGCTGTCGGTCAGCCCCTCCGGGTCTCTCAGACAGATGACGCGCCGTCCCTCCATCTCCACCGGGAACGCCTCGACCGGGCGAATCTTCGGAAAATCGGAGGACATGAGATATCCTTTTTAAAATGTTTATACAGTTATAGTAAATTCCGCCCGGATTGTCAACCCTGAACCCAAAAAAATCCCCGCCCGGAATGCCGGATGGGGATCTCCGCCGGACAGAAAATTATCTCGCCGCGAACTTCGTCACCCAGATGCTCACCTCGTAGAGGATACAGAGGGGGACGGCGAGCATCACCTGCGAGAAGGGGTCCGGGGACGGCGTGGCCACGGCGGCCAGGATGAAGATGGCCAGGTAGGCATATCGCCGGTAATGTCTCAGAAAAGGGGGCGTGAGGAGGCCGAACTTCGCCAGAAAAAACGCCACCATGGGCAGCTCGAAGACCGTCCCGAAGGCCACGACCGTGTAGATCACGAACGAGATATACTGCCGGACATCGATCATGCTCTGGATGCCGGGCGCCCCCATCTCCCCCACGAGAAACTTCAGCATCGTGGGGATCGCCCCGAAATAGGCCAGAGAGGCCCCGGCCAGAAAACAGCCGACCGTGCCCAGGACGATCCCCAGGATGTACCGGCGCTCCGTCCTGTAGAGACCGGGGGCCACGAACAGCCAGAGCTGGTAGAGGATGACCGGGAGGGCCAGGATCAGGCCCCCGACCAGGGCGGCGTTCATCCGCACCAGGAACATCCCCATCGGATGGGTGTTGATGAACTGCACGGGCGGGTTCGCCATCCTGCCGGGCCGGAGAATGACATCCAGGAGCCGGTCCGTGAAGATGCCGCAGATCAGGATGCCCACCAACAGGGCCGCCAGGGCCTTGACCAGCCGCCACCGCAGCTCTTCGAGATGGTCCAGGAACGGCATCTCCCTCTGGCCCTCGCGAGGCCTCTCCTCGACAGGCTCCGCCTCCCCGTCGGGCGTGCCATCTTGAGATTTATTCGGCTCGTCGGACATACAGGCTCACTGCCAGACCGATGATCGAAAGCCCCACGCACCCCTGCGCAAACAGGTCACCATACCTTGTGTAAAACGTCTCCCCCTCGCGTCGCGGCAGGGCCTCCACCAGCACCGCCGGATGGAAGATGCCCGTCGTCTGCGACTGCCGGCCGAACGGATCGATGAACGTCGAGACGCCGGTGGTGGCGCAGCGGGCGATGGCCACCCGGTTTTCGACGGCCCGGAGCACCCCGATCTCCGCGTGCTGGTAAGGGGAGGAGGTCGCGCCAAACCAGGCGTCGTTGGTGATGTTGACCAGAAAATCGGGCCCCAGCCTCACCATCCCCCGGACCAGGTGCGGAAAGACCGACTCGAAGCAGATCAGCGTCGCGAACCGCCCCTCCGGCCCCTCGAAGAGCGTCCTCTCCCTCCCCCGCCCGAAGTCCCCGCTCGTGAACCCCGACGCGGTGAAGCTGACCTTCCGCAGCGCCGGAAAGACATCCCCGTAGGGCATCGCCTCCCCGAACGGCACCAGGTGCATCTTGTCGTAGCGCGGGAGGTCCTCCCGCCCCGGCCTGAACAGGAACGCCGCGTTGTAGTACATCCCCGTCCCTTCGACGTAGTCGGGCGCGCCGGTCAGGATGCTGACCTTCAGGGAGTCGGCCAGGCCCTGCACGAGCCGCCGGCGCTCCCGGTGGGTGCGGATGGCGGTCGGGACCGCCGTCTCCGGCCAGACGACCAGCCGCGCCCCCCGGTCCGCGGCCTCGCGGGTCATCCGGAACAGGGTCTCATACGTCTTCTCGACCCCGTCCGGCTGCCACCGGTCCATCGGCGAGCGGTTCGGCTGCACGACGCCGACCGACAGGCTCCCCTTCAGAGGCGCGGAGGGGACGCGCCACAGGCCGTAGGCCAAAGGGAAGACGAATAGCCCGATAAGAATCACGAGCTGAAACGGAGAAACGGTGAAACGGAGAAACGGAGAGATTCTTTTCCCCGGTTCTCCGGCTCTCCGCTTCCCCGATTCACCCGTCCTTATGAGCTGAAACACGGCCACGTTAACCGCCACGACCCATAACGAGACCCCATAGACCCCGGTCCACTCCGCGTGCTGGATGAGCGGCAGGTAGCGGGTCTGCGTGTGGCCCAGCGCGGTCCACGGGAAGCCCAGCTCCCCGAGGGATCGGAGGTATTCAATGGCCGTCCAGACGGCCGGCGCGCCCCACAGCGCAGAGGCCCCAAAACGCCGGACCAGGCGCGTCATCCCCACGGCGAACAGACCCGTATAGACAGGCAGGTAGAGGACGGCGGCCAGGGCGCCGAGCGGGGTGAGACAGGCGATCCAGTAGAGCGCGACGACATTGAAGGCCACGCCGCTGAGATACCCCCGCTGGAACGCCCTGCGGGCGCATCCGCCGTCGATGAGACAGAGCAGGGGGACCAGCCCGACCCACGCGAGAAGGCCGGGCAGGGGGGGAAAGGCGAGGCCCAGGAGCAGGCCGGAGAGGAGGGAGGAGAGCAGAGGATAAGACGCGAGACACAAAAACCGACCACTGACCACAAGACCATGTGGCGTTTGCATTGGTCCTGTGGTCTTGTGGTCCTGTGGTCCCGTGGTCTGCCGTTTGCCGTCTGCCATCTGCCGTTTCACAGGGTCTTTCACGGAACCGCCGCGTCGATGATCCCGCCGCCCAGGACCAGGTCCCCGTCGTAGAGGACGAGCGACTGGCCCGGCGTGACGGCCCGCTGCGGCTCGTCGAACCGGAAGCGGATGCCCCCCTCCGGCGCGTCCAGCAGCTCGCCCGGGGCCGCGTCGTGCCTGTAGCGCATCTTGGCCCCGGCGCGCATCCCGGCCACGGGCCTCTCCACGGCGATCCAGTTGGCCGCGGAGGCCGTCACCTCGCGGGCGAGCAGGTCGTCCTGGCCCCCGACCCGGACCGTGTTCGTCTCCGGCTCAACGTCGATGACGTAGAGCGGCGCGCCCGCGGCCACCCCCACCCCCCGGCGCTGTCCCACGGTGTAGAACGCGGCCCCCCGGTGCGTCCCCACCCGCCGGCCCTCCCGGTCCACCACAGGCCCCGGCTCGAACGTGGGCGGGGCCACCCCCTCGATCCTGGCCCGGTCGCGCATGAACCGCTCCACGTCCCGGTCCACCACGAAACAGATGTCCTGACTCTCGGCCTTGTCCGCCGTCTGAAGCCCCGCCCCGCGCGCCACCTCCCGCGCCGTCTCCTTCGACAGCCCGCCCAGCGGGAACAGGGTGCGCCGGAGCTGCCCCTGCGACAGCCCCCACAGGACGTAGGACTGGTCCTTGCGCGGGTCCTCGCTCCGCCGCAGGACGTGGCGCCCGCGCCCCACGTCCCACGCCACGCGCGCGTAGTGCCCGGTGGCGATCCGGCCCGCGCCGAGGGCCTGCGCCCTCCGCAGGAGCGGGTCCCACTTGACCCTGTGGTTGCACATGACGCACGGGTTGGGCGTGCGCCCGTCCAGGTACTCGTCCATAAAGTTTCGGATGACCGACTGCCCGAACGCCTCCCGCAGGTCCGCCACGTAGTGGGGCGCGCCGATCCGGTGGCAGACCGCGCGGGCGTCGTTGATCCCCTCCATCCCGCAGCAGGTCCCCTTCCGGTCCGGGTCCCCCCCCACCTGGTCGTAGGTCCAGAGGTGCATCGTCACGCCGATGACCTCGTAGCCCCGGCGCTTCAGGAGGAACGCGGCCACGGAGCTGTCCACCCCGCCGCTCATGCCCACCACGATGCGGGGGTCGCCGTCCGGCGCGGGGATCATCTCCAATATGTCGTCTAAACGATTCATAGGGGCTTGAATATAACCGACTTCCGCCACGTTGTCAAGGGGAAGGGCGCAGGGATGAATTCCCGGTTCGGCGTCCTGTCTGGCGCGGGAATGAATTCCCGCGCTACCCCTGAAAAGTCCGCTGAAGCGGACTGATTGTCTTTTAGCCCGGCGCAGCCGGGCTTCTCAATCGTAGGGCGGAAATTTATTTCCGCCCTACTCCGCCATCGTGAAGGCCAGCTCTCGCGAGGTGGTCTGGCCGTTGTTCAGGTCCCTGACCGTGATCGTCAGCGCGCCCTTGCCCGGCGACAGCCCCTGCAGGTCCAGCTCGATAGACCGATACTCCGC
>CAYRZX010000218.1:0-11819 GCA_964428665.1 uncultured Gemmatimonas sp. | reverse complement strand
TGCAACAGCGACAGCGCCGTCTGCGGAATGGCGTTCGCCTGCACCAGCACCGCCGTGGCCGCCTGCGTCAGGATCTGCGCCCGCGTGAACTCCGACACCTCCTCCGCCACGTCCGCGTCCCGGATCGACGACTCCGACGCCTGGATGTTCTGGATGGCGTTCTGCGTCGAGGCGATGGTGAAGGCCATTCGGTTCTGGATCGCGCCGATGTTCCCCCGCTCCCGTGCGATTCGGTCGATGGCCAGGTCCAGCACCGGCAGCGCGTCCCGCGCGTTCAGGAGCGTCCCGATGGACGTGGACGTCAGGTTCAGGGCCGGGCCGCTGGCCCGCATGTCCGCGATGCTGAACTCGATCTGGTTGAACGCCCCGTTGTCCGGCCCCACCTGGAACGACCCCCCGGTGCCCGACAGGATGACCAGCGACTTGCCGTCCAGGTCCCCGTCCGTGAACGTGTCATTCAGGTTCAGGGTGATGCCCAGGCGGTCGAAGTTGGCGATGGCCGTCGTGCCCGTGGCCACCCGGTTGCCGTCCAGCGCCGTGGCAATGTTAATGGTCTGGGTGACGATGCCGTTGCCCAGGGTGATCTGGCTGTCCGTGCTGCCCGTGTCTATAAAGGTATAGGTCCCTGCCTGCGCCCCGGTGATGCTCGCGCTGTCCACGCCCACCGAGGTGTCCGACAGCGCCGTGGACAGGGTGGCCGTGACGACGTTCCCGAACCCGATCAGGAGGACCGTGTTGTTGTAGGAGGTGACGTTGGCGATGCGGTCGATCTCGGAGATGAGCTGGTTGTACTCCGCCGTCAGGCTCACCCGGTTGCCGTCGTTGATCGTGGAGGAGGCCGCCTGCGCGGCCAGCTCCCGCATGCGGATGAGCATGGCGCTCACCTCGTTCAGCGCCCCCTCGGCCACCTGCGTCAGGTTGGTGGCGTGCTCCGCGTTCCGCACGGCCTGCGTGAGGCCGCCGATCTCCGCCCGCAGCCCCTCGCTGACCGCCAGCCCCGCGGCGTCGTCCGCCGCCCGGTTAATCCGCAGACCGGTGGCCAGGCGTTCGATCCGGGTCGAGAGCGTCCGGCTGTTGGCCGCCAGCGCCCGCCGGGCGTTGATGGCCGTGATGTTGTTGTTGACGCGCAGCGGCATCCTTCAACCTCCTTGTGTCCCCGACCTTCGCCTGCGGCGTGTCACGTCAAGGGACACGCCTCCCTGGCAGTTTGCCATGAGGGGTAAGCAAGGGGTATGCCACATCGGCCTATAATTACTGTAACATTCAGTATTTATTCAAAAATATGTTCGCGCGGGGAAGGGAGGACGTGAGGAAAAGAAGGAATAAAAGACGGCGTGGGAGGAAAGAACTGCCGGGCGCGTCAGCCCCTCGGAGAGGCCGGTGGGAGGGCAAAACAGGGCTTGCTTCTTCCGCGAAAACTGCGTAAAATGCCCTGTTAGGAGCCTGATTCAAAAAATCGCTGTGGCTCCGGCCCTCACCCCGCCTCGCTGACGCTCGGCTTCCCCTCTCCCACATGTGGGAGAGGGGTGGCAGGCGCAGCCTGACGGGGTGAGGGCCTGTGCGCCAAGCGACATCGTTCCACGCACAAGATTTATGCTACTGCGCGAGCGCCCGTGAAAGGCGAACTCTCACAGCGCATCTTCGGGGCAGCGCTTTCACTCCTGCTTCTGGAGATCGTCCTGTCCCTCCTGATCGCGGCCACCGGCGTTGCCGTGGCCGCGCTGCTCTTCCCGGACGTGGTCTCCCGGCACGCGGACCTGGCGGTCCTGGCGGGCGCGGTCTGGGGCAGCGCAGCAGGCGTCGGCCTCTGCGTCCTCCTCCCCTCCATTCATCGCCCCCGAAAGCCGCCGTTGTCCGCCACCCTCACCTATGTGAGGGACCTGGAGGAGTTCACGCGCGCCCTCTCCCTGATCGTGGACCCGGACGACCTCCTCGGCAACCAGACCGGCAAGCTCCGGACCCTGACGGGGGCCGACCGGATCGCGGTCCTGATGTCAGGCGCACAGGGGGAGCCCTACACGGCCAGGGCCAGCCGAGGGTATGAGGAGGCCGCCCTTTCCGGGGTCGCGTTCCGGGACGACGCCAGGCTCGTGAAATGGCTCCGCATGAACGAGACCCACCTCATCCCTCCGGAGAGCCCGGGTGTAATGGACCACCTGGGGCCGGAGGAGGAGGATACCCTGAAGCGCCTCCACGTCAACGCCGTGTTCCCCCTCGTGGCCCTGAACCGCCTCGTCGGGATGGTCCTCCTCTCCAGGGATGGGGGCCTGAGCCAGGACCAGGTCGAGGCCGTCTCGTCCTTCGTCCCGCAGATGGCGCTGGCCCTGGAAAATGCCATTCTATATGAGCAACAGCGGCACAGAATGCGCCGGCTCTACCGGGCGGAGCGCCTGGCCACGGCAGGCCAGCTTGCGGCGGACGCCGCGCACGAGATCCGGAACCCCCTCACCTCCATCCGGAGCACGATCCAGTACCTCCAGAAGAGCCTGAAAGAGGACCCTGAGCGATCTGCGATGGTGGGGGACCTGCTGGAAGAGACGGACCGGATCAACGCCATCGTCGAGGGCCTGCTCTCCCTGGCCAGGCCGGCCAGGCTCAGGCTGGAGGCGGTGGACCTCTGCGAGGTGGTCCCCCAGACCGTGCGGCTGGTGGAGCCCACCGCCCGGAAGGGGCGCGTCGACATCGAGACCCGGCTCCCCCCCGACGCCGCCCGGCTGCGGGCGGACCCGGACCAGCTCAAGCAGGTCTTTCTGAATGTCCTGATAAACGCCCTGCAGGCCATGCCGGACGGGGGTAAACTCGGAGTCTGCGTGACCCGCCTGGAGGCGGCCTCGGGGAGATTCCGCTATCGGGTGGAGATCACCGACACGGGGACGGGCATCCCGGAGGAACACCGGGAGAAGGTCTTCGACCCGTTTTTCACGACCAAGCCGGACGGCACCGGCCTGGGCCTCTCCATCTGCCATTCGATCCTCCAGGGCCACGGCGGGGAGATCGACGTGGAGAGTGAGCCGGGGAAGGGGACCAGGGTGGAGATACGGTTGTGAGACCCCTCCCCCGGCCCCAAAGAGACCTCTCCCCCGGCCCCTCTCCTGAAGGAGAGGGGAGGTCCTTTCCCGATGCGCAGAAATAGAAGAGGTCTGCTCCCCCTTTCCTTTAGGAAAGGGGGTCGGGGGGATAGGTGAGGTGTCCCATGCAACGCCCGAATCGCGTCCTGGTGATCGACGACGAGGTCAAGATCCGCCGCGTCCTGGTCCGGCTCCTGTCGGAGGAGGGCTACGAGGCGATGGAGGCCGACACGGGCGAGAAGGGCCTGGCGCTCGCAACGGAGTTCCGGCCCGACGTGGCGCTGATGGACCAGAACCTCCCCGGCATGTCCGGCCAGGAGGCCACGGAGCGGCTCGTGGAGCGCGTGCCGGGGGTCAAGGTCATCGTGATCACGGCCTTCGGCGCGATCAACCTGGCCGTGGACGCCATGCGCCGGGGGGCCTACGACTATCTCACCAAGCCGTTCGACAACGACGAGCTGCTCCTGCGCGTGGGCCGGGCGATGGAGGCGCGGCGGCTCGCTCACGAGGTCGAGACCCTGCGCGAGGCCCTGGGGGAGCGGTATTCCTTCGAGGGCATTCTGGGAGAGAGCGAGGCCCTGCGGACGGTCCTCCACGCGGCCAGGCGGGCGGCGCAGTCGGACGTGCCGGTGCTGGTCGAAGGGGAGAGCGGCACGGGCAAGGAGCTGCTCGTCCGGGCCATCCACCACGCCAGCCGCAGGAGCGCCGGGCCGTTCGTGGCCGTCAACTGCGCGGCCGTGCCGGACCACCTGGTCGAAAGCGAGTTCTTCGGGCACGAGAAGGGGGCCTTCACGGATGCCCGGAATCGGCAGATCGGTCGGTTCGAGCAGGCCAGCGGGGGCACGCTGTTCCTGGACGAGATCAGCGAGATGCCCGTCGGTCTCCAGGCCAAGCTCCTTCGGGCGCTGGAGGAGGGGGAGGTCAGCCGGGTGGGGTCGAGCGCGCCGGTGAGGGTGGACGTGCGGGTCATCGCGGCCACGAACCTCATCGCCGCCGAGGCGGTGAGAAGCGGCGCGCTGAGAGAGGACCTGTATCACCGGCTGGCCGTGGTCTCCCTTCGCATCCCTCCCCTGCGGGAGCGCCGGGAGGACATCCCTCTGCTGGCGCGGCACTTTCTGGCCGCCTTTGATCGGGAGGCCGGGAACCCTCCCCGCGACTTCTCTGAGGACGCCCTGGCGTGTCTGTCTGCCTATGACTGGCCGGGGAACGTCCGGGAGCTTCGCAACGCGGCGCAGAGCGCGGCGATCATGGCTGAAGGGGAGGTCATCCGGGCCTGCGACCTGCCGCCGCACATCGGGAGGGTCACTCAGACGACTCCCCCTCGCGCCGGCACGCTCGCCGGAGCCGTGGAGGCCGTGGAGCGAAAGCTCATCGCCGAGGCCCTGGCCCAGGAGGGGGGCAACCGCACCCGCGCGGCCGAGCGCCTCGCCATCACCCGCAAGACCCTCCTGGCCAAGATCGCGCAGTACGGTCTGTGATTTTGTCGCCGGACATTTTTCTTGACTTCGCCCCTCTTTGCGCGTATCCTATCTGCCAGGGATCGCATCCATGTCAAACCTTGCACGACGTACAGTGACGAAGGGTTCTGTTATGGCAAGAACACGCGCAGAAATGCCAGACGAAATCGCAGAGGCGCAGAAGGATTTCGATAAGGCTATGAAGCGGCTCGACAGCCGCATCAAGAGCACGGATCGCAAGCTGCGAACCTTCAAGAAGCTCGGCCAGGAGCTGGAACAGGTCGTGGGCCAAATCGAGAGGCTTGCCAACTGACTTGCGCTGTGTCATCCCTACACAGCGCTGTATACGCATGACTCGTTTTTCGGGACGGTTTCCCATCCGTCCCGATTTTCTTTTTCGTCGTAATTCGTTGCCATCTCAAGACATCTGCCCGATAGCAGGCCGGTGGGGTCCCCTGGCACGCGGGTTGCAAGCCGGATCACGAAAGGACACGCGGGAACGCGAAAGGCGCGAAAAGGACGAAAAACGCGAAACCCCACCTCTCCCAAAGGAGGCCCCATGCTCGGCCATCTCATCCGCAAGGAGATCCTGGACCACCTCTCCAGCCTCCGGTTCCTCATTCTCGCAGCACTGGGCTCGTTGGTGATCTGGTTCAGCCTCTACGACGGATACGCCTATTACCGGGATAGCCTGACGGACTATCGGCTGGCGCAGACGACCACAGAGGACCGCATACGGCAGATCACCGTCGCGGACAACTGGTCGGAGGTGACGGCCAAAGGCTACCAGGTCCATAAACCGCCTGTTCCGATGAGCATCTTCATCCGGGGTTTGGAACCGTTTCTTGGGCGGTCGATCCGTGTTACAGCGGTCAACCGAATAGAGGAGAGCCCGGCAGCTATGACGCCGATCCTGGGGTTTTTCCTGCCTCTGGACCTGGGGCAAGTGGTCCAGGTGATCTTAAGCCTGTTCATCTTGTTATTGACCTATGACGCTATGTCGGGGGAAAAAGAGGGGGGCACACTGCGCCTGATGAGCTCGTTTCCACTGTCTCGATGGCACCTTTTGTTGGGGAAGTTTCTGGGCGCTCTAATCCCAACGCTCGTCGCTTTCGGCGCGCCTCTCCTGCTGGGCATCGGGGTCGTGTTTCTGGCTCCAGAGGTTCACCTGAGCGGTGCGGAAATTGCCCGGCTGGGGCTTATTCTGGTAACATTCAGCGTCTACCTGGCTACTTTCACGTGCGTCGGACTGCTATATAGCTTTTCACTATTCCTGTGCAGGGAGCCATATCGAGAGCCTGATTAAAAAATCGCTGCGGCTCCGGCCCTCACCCCGGCCCGCTGCGCGGTCCACCCCTCTCCCGTGTACGGGAGAGGGGAAGCCGAGCGCCAGCGAGGCGGGGTGAGGGCCTGTGCGACAGGCGACATCGTTCCATGCACAAGATTTATGAAAAGTTATTTAGCCTCCTCCCTGACGCATCGGTCCGCCACATCGTTTGTGCTTCTGCTGGTGTTCTGGGTGGCAACTGTGGGCGTTCTGCCGCGCCTGAGCCTGATTGCGGCGGACGGTTTCCGGCCTGCCCCGTCAATCCACGAGATCCAGACAGAGAGGACCGCCATTATAAACGCTTTCGGAAAAAAACAGTACGAGTTGTGGGAGGAGTGGGAGAAGAAACACTTCATTCCAGGGGTTAATCGACAGCCGCCTGAGATTATGGAAGGTTCCCGGATCTATTTAAGCCAGTTGCGGAAGGAACTTGGAAGGCAGAGCCAGGAACAGTTTGCCCGTATCAACGAGGCGTTTCGCAACCGCTACAAGGCCCGTCTGGACCTGGCGGTCCTCCTGGCGCGGTTCTCCCCGGCATTTGCGTTGAACAATGCCACAGTCCAATTGGCGGGCACGGGGATCGACCGGCAGAGACGCTTCCTGGTTGCTTTTGAGGTCTTCAATAAGCAGTACGGGGAATGGGCTGTCGCTGCAAAGAACCGGGATGCGCTGAGACGAGTCAATCCTGCGAAATACGGAGCCTACAAATGGGACCTGTTGGGGATGCCACGGTTCAGTTACCAGGAGACCTGGCCGGAAGAGGAGGCGCAGGTGGCCTTGGTTGATATTGGGGTGCTGGCCCTGTGGGGACTGGCCTTCTTCGCCGGGGCCTATGTGACGATGCTAAGGTATGATCTGAGGTAAACAGCCCTCACCCCGCCTCGCTTCGCTCGGCTTCCCCTCTCCCACGTGTGGGAGAGGGGTGGCGAACAACGTGAGCCGGGGTGAGGGCCTGCTCACCATTCACCACTCACCAACCAGAGGTGGGCCATGTTCGCCCGACTCGTTCAGAAGGAGCTTCTAAGTTATCTGCTCGACTTTCGGTTCATTGCCCTGTTCGCGATCTGCGCGCTGCTTTCGGCTCTGAGCGTTTATGTGGGCACGAGGAACTACGTCACTCGCCTTCAGGAGTATAATGCGGTGTCCGAGAGCAATCGTCGCACTGCTCAGGAGTGGCTTCAGTCCAACCTCACCGAATTCGAGTGGATGGGCTATGGTTGGAATCGCCGGCCGGAGGTGCTGAGTCCGGTGGTCCACGGACTGTCAGGGGTCCTGGGAAAGGAGGTGACCATAAAATACGACAACCCTCCGCAGTTTGTCGCCAGCCTGTTTGAGACCGATCCGATCTATGCCCTTTTCGGTGTACTCGACCTAGCGTTTATCGTCAAGGTGGTGTTGAGTCTGACCGTCCTGCTCTTCACCTATGATGCCATTTGCGGGGAAAAGGAAGGGGGGACTCTGAGGCTTTATGCCTCTTTTCCAGTGCCGAGATCACACCTGGCGCTGGCTAAACTCGTGGGGGCGACAGTGGCCGTGCTGACCCCTTTTCTCTTTGCCTACCTGCTGGCAGCAGCAGTACTATCTCTGTCTTCTGGAGCTGAACTGCTCGGAGAGGACTGGGGGCGAATGGCGGCGCTCATGGGGATGTTTGTTCTTTACTTGGCCGTATTCGCAGCATTTGGGCTCTGGGGGTCTGCGTTGACTCATCGCCGGATGACGGCCTTTCTCGGGCTTTTAGGGCTCTGGACCGTCTGGCTTTTCGTCGTGCCGAACCTCGCGGTGCGCGCAGCTCGGGGCCTGACGCCGGTGGAGAGCACTTATGATCTGGAAAGGCAGGCCGGCGCGCTACGGTGGGAGAACAGGAAGGAGAGACAGGCAGAAATTAAGACCTACTGGCAACGAAACCGTGTGGAGAATTGGAACGCCCTGCCTGAGGTGCGACGGCGAGAGATTATGGAAGGAGCAAGAAAGACCCAGGAGAGGCTGGACATGGCGTTCTATTCGCGTCTGAAGGACCTCCAGACGAAGCGACGCAACGATATGAGACAGGAGCAGCGACTGGCCATGGCGCTGTCCGCGACCTCCCCCATGAGTGCCGTCACTTTTGTTTCGATGGATCTGGCGCGCACTGGGTATATTCAGCAGGAACAAATTGAGGATGCCCTGAGTGCGCATCTGATCTACATGTCCAGGGTCATCCGGGGTCAGGAGGACCCAGCCCATTTTTCCTGGTTCACCTACCAGGACCGCGAAACCGTCGGAGAATGCCTCTCCCGCAACGCCATCCACATCCTGAACCTAACCCTGCTGGCCATCGCGGGGTTCGCCGGGGCTTACGTGGCCATCCTGCGGTATGATGTGCGATAGTCGGCAGACAGACGGCAGCCCCTCCCTCGATACGCTCGCTATGCTCGCTACTCGGGAGGGTCGGAATGTCCAACGCCGCATGTCCTGAGTAGGGGCGCAAGCCCCGTACCGAAGGATGAGGCTACTCGGGGCAAGCGGAACCGTATGCCCTGAGTAGCGGCTGCAAGCCGCGTATCGAAGGGCAGACGGCAGAAACAAAACCGCGAAGCGCTTTACCAGATGACAGAGATTTGCCCCCAGTCTACGATTTGCCGGTCCTTGCTGACCAGGGGGACCCCGTAGGTCAGGCAGGTCGCCGCGATCAGCCGGTCCACCGGGTCGGCATGAAACTCCCCCGGCAGGCGGGTCGCCAGGACGGCGATCCTGGGGTCGAGGGGGATCAGCCGGACTTTGGGACGCTGGAGGGCCAGGTCGATCCAGTCCTGCACGTCGAGGCTGAACCCGATGCGCTGCCCGGCGACCAGCATGGCCACCTCCCAGCACGACATGACACTGACGCCGAGTTCATCGGACCGGGCGATGGCCCGCTTCGCGCCAGTCGAGAGATTGGGAGACTCGGTGGCCCACCAGACCCAGGCGTGCGTGTCCAGGAGGATCACATCCGTGGCTCCCACGCCACGTCGATGGGGGCGATGAGGTCCTTTTCAAACACGATGCTGTCCTTCAGGGGATTTTCTCCCGATTCGGAAGAGACGATGAAGGGCACGACGCGGGCCACAGGCTTGCCATACTTCGTGATGACGAGCGCCTCGTGCGTCTTCGCGACCTCTTTCAGGAGTGAAAGGCAGTGGGTCTTGAACTTTCCGACAGGAACGGTCTTCACGGCGGCCTCCAATAATGACTATTATTTATGACCATGATTAATCTAACAAAAACTCGCGCTTCAGGCAAATAAAATAGGATGAAACATAGCATTGGGGAGCAGGAGCAGTTTTTCCAGACGCAGGACGCCTACATCGGGGCGCTGGAGGACCTGCGGCAGGCCATCGGGTACTTCGATTAGGTTTAGGGGGCGAATGAAGCGGAGGACCAGCCTCTGGATCGGGCTTATCTGCCTGGTCCTGTCGTTCGCAAAGGGAGACGCCCAGCCGGAGAGGCGGGCCTCCGCGCCGGCGGACACGGGCAAGACGAGGCAGCAACTCTTGAACGAACTCAGGCTGAGCAAGGCCAGGGTGGCGCTCGAAAAACGAAAAAATGACCTGATCAGCAAGGGGAGGGAGCAGGAGATCGCCCGCGAGCTGTTCAACGAGAAAATCTACACACTCAAGGAATTGAACGACGCGCAGAACCTCTACCAGGAGGCCGAGATGCTCTACAAGCAGGCCCTGCTGGACCTCCGGCAGACGCGCCTCGACTTCCTGAAGGACGCGACCCACATCTCCGTGACGGAGGCCAAGAAGTACGTGCTCCCGGACGGGAGGCGGATGGTGGACGTGACCTTGAGCAACAACTCCAACGTGTCGGAGGCGCAGACCTACCTCTCGGAGTCCCTCGCGCCCGCGTCGGAGGACAGCCTGAGGGTCGCCGGGCCGGAGGAGGCGGATGCGTCCGTGTCCCAGGAGCGCCTCACCTCGCTCCTGGACATCCCGAACATCATCGTCTCCATCTCCCAGGCCAAAGGGGGGGCCATCATCGGCAAGCCCTACGACCAGATCGTCCCGTCCCTCAGGCTGGGGGAGAAAAAGACCCTGACCTTTCAGCTGCTTCAGGAGGAGGCCGACCAGATCACGATCCAGATGGCCTACCTGGACGTGGCGGAGGCCGTGCCGGTGGTGCTGGAGGCCGAGTCGTCGCAGAGCATCCCGGTGGTGGAGGCGGCACAGTTCTCTCAGGAGGCGGACCTGGGGCAGAGCGCTACCTACGCCCTCAAGGTGGAGCGGTTCTCCAGCGGGCGGGCGGCGTTTCAACTGGCCGTGGTCAACCTCCCGCAGCAGATCACCTACAACTTCACGGACGCGGGGAGCAACGCCCGGCTAAGCCAGATCAACTTCCGGCAGAATGAGACCAGCCACAGCGTCTCCCTGACGGTCTACCTGCCGGAGCGGGCGGACGAGCGGGTCGCGATGGACAAACCGATCGCGTTTTACGCCCTGGCCCTGCCCCTGTCGGAGGCGGGGAAGCTGGAGGGAGGGAGAGCCCTGTCGGACTCGGAGGTGGAGGCGATCAAGGCGGGCAAGGCGCGTCTGGAGCTGGTCCCGAGGGGCGTGGGCAAGATCGAGGTGCGGGCGGTCAACCTGTATCACGAGATCAAGACCGGCGAAGACGTCTCCATGGAGATCACAGTCCACAACGAGGGGACGCGCCGCCTGGACAACATCCGCATCCGCACCAACATGCCCCCCAGCTGGCAATCCACGATCCAGCCGGACGTGATCCCGTCGCTGCTAACGGCCAAAGAGGAGGTGGTCAAGCTGAAGTTCATGCCCCCGTCGGGGGTGGACGTGGGGGACTACGAGATTCAGATCCAGACGCAGGCCCTCACGAACAACCAGCCGGTCCAGACGCAGGACAAGACCGTTCGCATCCACGTGAGCGCCCGCACGAACCTGATCCTGAGCGCGGGGTTAGTGCTGCTGGTGATCGGGGGCGTGGTGGGCATCGTCTGGTATGGGATCAAATTGACCAGGAGATAGACCTATCCCCCCATCCCCCTTTCCTGAAGGAAAGGGGGAGAAGCCTTGGCAAAATGACAAACGGCGCGACGCAGAAGGGCTAACCACCGGGGTTCGGGAGAGATGTTAGGTCGCAATGGAAACCTCTGGATGATCCGTCCTCTGGAGCAATGCCCTTGCGTCGCGCCAAGCCTCCCCGGCGTTTGAGGGGCGTCCTTCTTTTGCCCACTTTTCTTGGACGAGCAAGAAAAGTGGGCCTGCGGAGCAAAGGGAGGGGCCGGGGGAGGGGTCTCAACCACTAAGGAGGGGATCATGATCGAAGCCATCGACCTGACCAAAGTCTACGAAGACGGCGTGCTGGCCCTGGACCACCTCAACCTCAAGGTCAACTCGGGTGAAATCTTCTGCCTTTTGGGCGCCAACGGCGCGGGCAAATCCACCGCCATCAACCTGATGCTCAACTTCATCGAACCCACCGAGGGCACGGCCAAAATCAACGAAGTCGACGTGACCCGCGATCCCCTAAAGGCCAAGAAGTACGTGGCCTACCTGTCCGAGAACGTCATGCTCTACGGCAACTTCACCGCCCGTCAGAACCTCGACTTCTTCGCAGGATTGGCGGGCAAGCAGACCGACAAGGAGGGGTATTACCAGGTCCTTCGCCGGGTGGGGCTTCCTGAGAAGTCCTTCGAGCAGCGGGTCAAGGAGTTCTCCAAAGGGATGCGTCAGAAGGTGGGCATTGCCATCGTGATCATCCGGGACGCCCCCGCGGTCATCCTGGACGAGCCCACGTCGGGACTGGACCCTCAGGCCGGGGCGGAGTTTATGGACCTTCTGGAGGAGTTGAGGGGGGAGGGCAAGGCGGTCTTCATGTCCACGCACGACATCTTTCGGGCGCGCACCCTGGCGGACCGGGTGGGGATTATGAAGGCCGGTCGGTTGATCATGGAGCGCACGCGCCAGGAGCTGGAGGCCGAGGACCTGGAGA
>CAYRZX010000217.1:9314-11824 GCA_964428665.1 uncultured Gemmatimonas sp. | reverse complement strand
TCCCCCCGGTCGTTCCGCCCGCCGCCACCCGGCGCACGCGGGAGTTGCCCAGGTCGGTGATGTAGATATTCCCGCTGGCGTCCACCGCCACGTCCGTCGGCGTGCTCAGCCTGGCCTGCGTGGCCGCGCCTCCGTCCCCAGAAAATCCCGCCGTCCCTGAACCCGCCACCGTGGTGATCACAAAGTTCGTCCCCACCCGGCGCACGCGCTGGCTGCCCGAGTCCGCGATGTAGATGTTCCCGCTGGCGTCGGTGGCCACGCCTATGAGACCGCTCAGCCTGGCCTGCGTCGCCGGACCCCCGTCCCCCGGCAGGGCGCTCCCCCCGCCCGCAATCGTCGTGATGACCACCCCGCTCACCCGGCGGATGCGGTTGTTGCGCGTGTCGGAGATGTAGACGGTTCCCCCGGCATCCACCGCCACGCCCGTCGGGAAGTTGATCGCAGCCTGCGTGGCCGTGCTCCCGTCCCCCGAAAACCCCGCCGTCCCCGTCCCTGCAATCGTGGAGATGACCCCCTCCGCGTTCACCCGGCGGATGCGGTGATTGCCCGCGTCCGCGATGTAGACGTTCCCGCTGGCGTCCACCGCCACGGACTGCGGGTTGTTCAGCGCGGCCTGCGTCGCCGGTCCCCCATCCCCTGAAAAACCCGCCGTCCCCGTCCCTGCAAAGGTTGTGATAATCCCCTCCGCGTTCACCCGCCGCACGCGCTGGCCGTCCAGGATGTAGAGGTTCCCGATG
This sequence comes from uncultured Gemmatimonas sp., assembly GCA_964428665.1. GTDB lineage: Bacteria > Latescibacterota > UBA2968 > SICM01 > SICM01 > SICM01. Next base: position 11,087 of record CAYRZX010000217.1, on the reverse strand, counting down.
GCGTCCACGGCCACGTCCAGCGGGGCGCGCAGGGTCGCCTGCGTCGCCGCCCCCCCGTCCCCCGAAAATCCCGCCGTCCCCGTGCCCGCCACCGTCGTGATGACCCCCTCCGCGTTCACCCGGCGGATGCGGTTGTTGCCCAGGTCCACGATGTAGACGTTCCCCCTGGAGTCCGCCGCCACGCCGTACGGGCTGTTGATCGCGGCCTGCGCCGCCGGGCCATTGTCCCCCGAAAAGGCAAAGGCCCCCGTCCCCGCAAAGGTCGTGATGACCCCCTCCTGGGCCGTCGCGCTGCTCGCAAACTGCAGACAGAGGACACATACCAGAGCCAGGTAAACACGCTTCATCGCGATCCTCCGGGGTAGAGTGGGATATCCGAAGTGGTTACTTCACCGAAAACGCCGCCAGCTCCTTCTTGTCCTTCACATTGAACACCCGGCCCGTCACCTCGTCCACCTTGTAGTCCGGCTCCTTCTCCTTGAACATGACCTGCCGGTCCGACTCCCCCGTGTCCATGTTCACCCCGACGATGCCCGCGCCCTTCTCGTCCCCCTCCTTGACGTCCGTCAGGACGTAGGTGTACTGCTCCGTCGCCTCCGCCGACGCGAACCGCTGGCTGGCGAACTGCTGATAGTTGCCGATGGCCTTGAACCGGTCCTCGTTCGCCCACCGGTTCTCCGTCGTGCCGTAGCCCGTGTTGAGCGCCCGGCTGGTCGCCTGGGCGTAGGCCACCGCCGTCATGGCCCCCATCGCGACCTTCGCCCACCCCGGCACGCCGGGGGCCTGGTACTGCACCGACCAGGGGATCTCCTTCGTCTTGGGATCGAACGCCACCAGGTGCTGCTTGCCCCGCACCACCGCAATGCCGTTCTTCCGCATCGAGATGGCCACGGGTGGGTCCTCGTTCCCCCCCTTCCCCAGCGCCTTCCAGCCGCCCAGCCCGACCTTCAGGACGCCCCCGGCGACCGCCCCCGCCCCGATCTTCTTCTTCACCTCCACCTTGACCTTGAACGCCTCCTTGACGTTCCCCTGGCTGTTCATGTCCAGACCGATCAGGTTCTTCGCGTCCGCGATCAGGATCGTCCCCTGGTCCTCCAGGATCACCATGTTCGTGATGCCGTCCTCGGCGTCGTCGTAGCGCCAGACCATCTCCCCCGTGTTCCCGTTCACGGCCACCACGCCGAGCGGCTTCTTCAGGTCCCACTCCTTCTTCGTCCAGTCGTAGAAGGACCCCCCCATCCGTCCATAGATCGCGTCCCCCTTCAGGGCCATCTCCGCGATCGCCCCGCCGAAGTCTTTGGAGGTCCACTTGACCTGCCCGGTGGCCTTGTCGATTGCCCGGAGCTGCCCCTTGGCCGACGTGTAGATGACCCCCCCGGCGATGATCGCCTGCGCGTTCCCCCGCTTGATCGCCTTCTCCGTCACGTCGTAGGGGACCTTCCAGACGAGCTTGCCCGTGCCCAGGTCGTAGCGGTGCAACCCCGCGTAGGTGAAATAGATCGAGTCCTCATCGAACGCGGGCGGCATGTGCCCGCTCAGGTCGAACTTCATGAACATCTTGCCCGACCCCTCGGCCTTGAACAGGTCCACCTTGTCCTCGAACTTGGACTCCCACACCGCATTTCCCGTGGCCAGGTCGAGCGCGATCATGTCCATCTCAGACTTGCCCGAGGCAAAGGGCGTGGTCAGAAGGAGAACATAGCCCTTCTGAGGGACCGGCACGGCGTCCACGGTCGCCCCCTTGAGCTGCTCCGTCGCCCAGACCGTCTCCCC
>CAYRZX010000217.1:0-9214 GCA_964428665.1 uncultured Gemmatimonas sp. | reverse complement strand
GCGGACCCGGCGTGGCCCGCCGCCGGAAGCCCGGCGACCGCCAGGATGACGGCTGCGCATAAGGTTGCCCCGAAGATCCGATACCGTTTCATCGTGTGCCTCCTCTCTGTGCGTCCTCTGCGGTTTAATCCTCCTCCTTCGCCACCGGCAGCCGCACCCAGAATCGCGCCCCTGCGCCCTCGCGGGCCTCAAACCCCATCTCCCCCCCGTGTTCCCGAACGATCCCCAGGCAGATCGCCAGCCCCAGCCCCAGCCCCTCCCCCACCGGCCGGGTGGTGAAGAAGGGATCGAAGACCCTCGCCTGAATCTCCGCCGGAACGCCGGGGCCGTTGTCTTCCACCGCCACCTCCACCCAGCCACCCCCCTCATCCCCGACGGGGAGAGGGGGAGAAGGGGAGAGGGGGGGATTCTCCACGTCTCCGTGTCTCCGCGTCTTCGTTTCTTTGTTCTCCGTTTCTCCGTTTCTCCGCTTCTCCGCTTCTCCGTTTCCCGCTTTTACCCTGGCCGTCACCCGCACCAGGGGGGCCTCGCGCCCCTGCGCCGCCTGCGCGGCGTTGTTCAGGAGATGGGAGAATGCGCGATGCAGGTCCTGCCGGTTCGCCGACACCCGGACCACCTCGGCGTCGTAGGATTCCGCGAAGGTCGCCCCCCCCGACGCGGGCGACCTCGCCGCCTCCACGGCCTCCTTCAGACAGCCGATCAGGTTGACCGGCCTCCGCCCGCCCCCCTCCTGCCGGACAAAAGCCCCCACGTCGCGCACCACCTCGGCGATGCGCCCCAGCCGCCTCCGCGCGTCGGACAGCAGGCCGGGCATCTCGCGCAGGATGAACTCCAGCGTCCTCCGTTCAACGGGGTCCTCCGGAAGAGACGCGCCCAGGGCGCTCCGGACGACCTTCCAGAACGTGTCGAGGCTCTGGAGGTGGCCCATCGCGGCGGCCAGGGGGCTCTGCACCTCGTAGGCCACGCCCGCCAGGATCGTCCCGGCGCTCGCGGGCTGGCCCTGCATCAGACCCTGCCGCCCCCGCAGGAGCTGCGCGGCCAGGCGTCCCTCCTCCTCGACGCGCTCGACGCAGGTCAGGAGGTCCCTGAGCCGGATCGGCTTTTTCACGTAGTCGTAGGCCCCGGAGTGGAACGCCGCCACCGTCCTGTCGTCGTCCCCGTGCCCGGTCATCAGGATGACCGGCACGCCGGTCCACCGGGCGCGAACCGACCTCAGGAGGTCGATCCCGTCCCCCCCCGGCATCTCGATGTCGCTGACGATCAGCCCAATGCCCTCCCGCCCCTCCAGGAGCCCCAGCGCCTCCGCGCCGTCGCGCGCGGGGATGACCTCGTGACCGAAGTCCACCAGAAGGCCCCCGACCGAGCGGAGAATGTCCTCTTCGTCGTCCACCAGCATGATGCGCATCGCGCGGTCCCCTCAGGTCCTCGTCCGTCAGGAGCCTCTGCCCGGACAGCCCCCGACCTGTGGTTCAGCCGACCGCAATGCAAACACCCTGCCAGCGTAAAGGGAGATAAATTCACGGGGATTTTACCGCAGAGCGCGCTGAGGGCGCTGAGGGAGGGTGCGCGGAAAATCGCGCAGAGGTGCGCGGAAACGCGCAAAAAAAAGCAGGGGCGACCCGGTGGGTCGCCCCTGCTTGATCGGCCTGTCGCCTATGGCCTCACAACTGATAGTTCTCCATCCGCCGGCGCAGGGCGTCCCGCGAGATGCCCAGCAGCCTGGCCGCCTGGACCTGGTTCCCGCCGCTTTGCCGGAGCGCCTCCCGGATCAGCCGCCTCTCGGCCTCCTCCAGGTTCAGGTCCTCCGTCGCGCCGCCGGGGACAGAGCGTGGCGGCTCGAACCTCAGGTCGTCCGGCGTCACGCGCTCCCCCCGGCACAGGATCACCGCGCGCTCGACCATGTTTCTCAGCTCCCGCACATTGCCCGGAAAGGGGTGCGCCACGAGCAGGGCCTCCGCCTCCGGCGTGAACCCATCCACGCCCCTGCGCATCTCCCGGCGGTACCGGTCCAGGAAGTGCCGTGCCAGCGGCAGGATGTCCTCCGTCCGCTCCCGCAGCGGAGGCACCCGGATGGTGAAGGCATTCAGACGATAATAGAGATCCTCCCGGAACCTCCCCTCGGAGATCGCCCCCGGAAGGTCCTTGTTCGTGGCCGCCACCACCCGCACGTCCACCGGCGTCTCCTCCGCCCCCCCCACCCGCCGGATGCGCCGCTCCTCCAGGGTGCGCAGCAGCCGCGCCTGCATCTCCGGGCGCATGTCGCCGACCTCATCTAAGAAGAGCGTGCCCCCGCTGGCCTGCTCAAAGTACCCGCGATGGGCCTCCTGAGCGCCGGTGAACGCCCCCTTCACGTGGCCGTAGAACTCGCTCTCGAACAGGGATTCGGGCACGGCCGAGCAGTCCACCGCCACGAACGCCCCCCCGGCCCGCCCGCTCCCGTGATGCACGGCCCGCGCCACCAGTTCCTTGCCCGTGCCCGTCTCCCCGCAGACCAGCACCGTCGTGGCGTCCGTCTGATAGACCTGTTCGATCAGCCCCTTGACCGCCCGGATGGCCGCGCCCTCCCCGACGATTGCAGAGAGCCCGTAGCGCCGCCGATCCTCCGCGTCGAGCCGGTCCAGGCGCTCCCGGTAGCGGTCCTTCTCCCGGCGCAGCGCGTGGAACCGGACCGTCCGCTCCAGCGAGGCGTTCAGCTCCCGCAGCCGGACCGGCTTGGCAAAAAAATCGAACGCCCCCTCCCGCATCGCCCGCACGGCCCCCTCCACGTCCCCGTAGGCGGTCACCATGATCACCTCCACGCCGGGCCAGGCCCGCCGGACCTCCCGCAGCACCCCGAACCCGTCCATCCCCGGCATCATGAGGTCCGTGACCACGATGTCCACGGCCTCCCGCCGGAGCGTCTCCAGCCCCTCCGCGCCCCCGGCCACAGCGAACACCCGGTGCCCCGTGTCCCGCAGATAGTCCCCGATGGAGACGAGGATGTCCGGGTCGTCGTCGATCAGAAGGATGTTCATGCGGACGCGATCATCGGATGTGGGCATAGGTTATGTCTCCTCCGCCGCCGGCAATCCCACCCGGAACGTCGTCCCTTCCCCTTTTCGGCTCTCGCAGGCAATCCACCCCCCGTGCTTCTGCACGATCGCCTGGCAGATCGACAGCCCGATGCCCGTCCCCCGGTCCGCCGGCTTGGTCGTGAAGAACGGCTCGAACAGCCGCGCCCGGTGCGCCTCGTCGATCCCGGCCCCGTTGTCCTCCACCTCTGCGACCACCCACCGGCTCCCCCCATACGTCTCGCGTTGCGTGCGGATGGTCAGGCGCTTCTCCCATTCCACCTCACGGCGATAAATCGCCGTGCTACAGATGCGATTCTCCCCATCTCCTGTCTCCTGTCTCCTGTCTCCTGTCTCCTTCTCATCCAGCGCATCGCGGGCGTTGTTCAGCAGGTTCATCAGAACCTGCTCCATCTGATGGGGATGCCCCCACACGGGAGGCAGGCCCTCGCCCAGGTTCAGGCGCAGCGTGACCCCGTGGCTCCTGAGCTGCGCCCCCACCAGGCCCAGGCTGGAGCGCACGACCTCGTTCACGGAAAACCGGACCCCGGCCTCGCCAGAGGTGTCCCTGGAGAACACGCGCAGGTGCTCGATCGTCCCGATCATCCGCTCCACCAGCCCCATCACGTGCCCCATCATCTCCATCGTACGCCTCCGCGAGATCGCGATGCCCTCCTCCAGGCGGAGGAAGAGCCCCTCCGCCGTGGCGGAGATGGCGGACAGCGGCTGGCTCAGCTCGTGCGCCACCCCGGCGGCCATTTGCCCCAGGGAGACCAGGCGGGAGGAGTGGAGGATCTGCGTCTCCAGCTCCCGCGCCTCCATCACCGCGGCGATCTGGCCCGCCGTCTCATCCAAAAGCGTCCGCTCCTGGGACTCGCTCAACGCCACGTCGCAGAACAGGCTCAGGCGGCCCCGCTCCCGCCCCCCCCAGAAAAGCCCCCGATCATACCGCACCCCACCCAATTTCGAATTTCGAATTTCGAATTTCGAATGAGGGTCATTGGGGTTTTCCATTTCGACATTCGGCATTCGACATTCGGCATTTTTTGTTCCCCAAAACTGCCACGTCCGCCCCTTGTATTGAATCAGCGCGCCCGCAGAGGGGGGCAGGACCTCGACCAGCGCCTCCCCGGCCCGGCGGATCGCCTCCTCCGGGGACCGGGCGTCCCCGAGGGAGGACCGCATGCGATAGAGGTAGCGAAGCTGTTGCAGACGCTCATCCAGCCTCGCCCGCTCCCCCTCGGTCCTCTGACGCTCGGCGATCTCCCGCTTGAGGTCTTCGTTGGCCTGGAACAGCCCCCGGTTGGCCGAAGACAGCGCCGCGTTCGACTCCCGCAGCCTCCGGTCCCGCCGGACGACCCGACCCGTCTGCAGGCCGACGACCCCCAGCAGCAGCGCCACCATCCCGATGAACCAGGGCTCCTGCCAGACCGGCGGGACCACCCTGAAGCGGACCACGGCGGGCGTCGGGTCCTCGTTGAAGTCCCGGTCCCGCGCCTTCACCTCAAAGACGTGCCCCCCGCCGGGCAGGGAGAGAAAGACCCTGTTCTTTTCGAAAGAGAAAGGAGACCACGCCCCTCCGTCCAGACGCCACGCGTACTGGAGTTCCTCATCCGGGGTCACGCGCCAGGGGTCCATCCCCCGCCAGGCCAGGACCGTGTTCCCCGGCTGGGAGACGCGGTCCAGGGACACGGCGATCTCCGTCTCAGGAGGGCTTGCGTGAGGTTCGTGGCGGATCGTGCGAAAGTCGTTCGCCATGTTGAGCCAGAGCGCCCCGTCGCGGGACTGCCGGAGCCCGTCGCCGGCGACCAGGGCCTTCAGTTCACGGGGGAGGGCGTGGGCCACCCAGGTCCGCCCGTCGAAGCGGCTGACCCCGCCGTTCGTCGCGACCCAGACGCTCCCGTCCGACGCCCGCAGGACGGCGTTGACCTGGTTGTTGGCCAGCCCCTCCCGCTCGTCGTGCTGCCTCCAGGTCCGCCCATCAAAGTGGAAAACCCCGTAGGTCCGGGTGCCGACCCAGAGGTCCCCCTTTTCCGTCCCGTGCACGGCGTGGATGTAGGACGCCACCCCCTCCGGCTCCGCGACAACCGTCCAGGCCCGCCCATCGAACCGGCGCAGGCCGAAGAACCCGCCCACCCAGAGAGCGCCGTCGCCCGTCTGGCCGATCATGTAGTGTCCCTCCGGGGACATCGGCGGCGTGTGGCGCGTCCAGGCCGCCTGCCCTGAGCCTGCCGAAGGGTCGAACTGGAGCAGGCCGTTCACCTCCCCGAACCCGAACCAGAGGGACCCGTCGAGCGCCTCAATGACCCCGTAGGTCAGTTTGACCTCCCCGGCCGGGAGGTGCGTCCGCAGAGACCATCTGTCTCCTTTTAGTCGCGCCGTGGCCGCCGCGCCCTGGTGACTCCCGGCGGCCCACACGTCCCCCCCCCGCGTCGCCAGGATCGCCACCGGGGCCTCCATCAGCCCGTCCTCGACGCCGTAGCGCACCCACGCCCTTCCATCATAGCGCACAACGCTGCTGTCCTGAGACAGAAACCACTTCGCCCCGTCAGGCGTGTCGCACTGGAACCAGAGGCCCTCGCAGGTCGTCCACTCGGAGGCCCCGTAGTCCAGCCGGACCGCCTCCTGCCCCAACCCGGCCACCCAGAGCGCCCCGTCGGAGGTCTCCAGCAGGCGCTGACGGTGCCAGGGGATGCCCAGAGCGCTGTGGGTGCGCCACCTCCCATCCCGAAAGAAGTGCAGGGCGAACCCCCCGACCCAGAGCGTCCCATCCCGCGTCTCCAGGATGGAGGTGTTGATGTTGGTGCCTCCCAGGTCGCCCAGGCGGAAGTGCGTCCACTGTTTCCCGCTTGCCCTGAGCGGAGGGCGGAGCGAAGCGGAGCCCGTAGTCGAAGGGTCGAACCGGCTCACGCCCCTGCGTCCGTCATCCGAGACCACCCAGACGGCACCGTCCCGGGGCTGGGCGATGTGCGGCCCCCAGCCGGTCTCCATGCCGTCCTGATTCGTGTACAGCCGCCACGCCCCGGCCCCTCCGGGCCGGTAATGAACCACCTCGCCGTTCTGCAGCCCGAACCACATCGTCCCATCCCGGCCCTCGCACACGTCGTAGACCGGAAATTCGCGATAGGTCCCCTCCGCGCGTCTCAGGGCGACGGTCATCTCAACGGGATTCGACGCCCCCTCCCGGCGCACGCGCAGCCGCGACGTGTCCCCCTCGGCCCCGGTCAGGGCGTCGTTGGCCCACGCAACCCGCTGGCCGTTCACCGACAGAAGGCGGTCCCCCACCCTCAGGCCCGCCTCCGCCCCCGGCCCGCCCGGCGCCACCGCCCAGACCGCCGGCGTCTGCGGCGTGCGCATGCTCATCATCCCCCCCTCCACGACCCTGGCCCCGGCCCCCACCCAGGAGGACCACGAGCGGATCGGTGCGGCCTCATCCGGCACGAGGGACAGCCGGACGTAGAGCGCCAGCCCTCGTAGCACATCTCCCATCTCCCGCGTCGTGTGGAGCGTCGCCCCTTCCCGGCTCAGATGCAGCGCCCCCCACCCCGTCCCCGCCCACAGGCCCCCGTCCCGCGCCTCCGTCAGATCGTCCACCGGCCAGGGCAGAGCTTGCCCTGAGCCTGCCTGCCCTGAGCCTGTCGAACGGGTCGAAGGGTCCCCCTCCGGCGGGAAGACGCGCTGCCATCGCCCCTCGTGGAACCGGCTGATCCCCGCCTCCGTGCCCGCGTACACACCCCCGTCCCGCGTCGCGCAGAGCGCGTTCACCGGCGCGCCCAGAAGCCCCTCCGTCTGCGTATAGGCCGTCCAGTGAAAGCCGTCATAGCGCCGCACGCCGTCGTCTACCCCAAACCACATGGCCTGGTCCTTCGCCTCGGCCATGCACCGCAGCCCCAGACCCTTCAGCTCTGGGAAGGACCGCCATCGCCACGCCTCCATCGTCGGGTCGAGATGGACGGGCGTGTACGGGCGGATAGCAAAGGCGGGGGAATTGCAAAATGCAAAATGCAAAATGCAAAATGCAGAGAGAAGCGGAATTTTGCAATTTCCAACCACGATATGACCTGCCCGTGAGACGGTTACGGCAAAGACGGTGACATGAGAGGATATAGGAAAAACGATGAACAAAATAGGTGATCGAAGGCACAATGTCAAGCCTGCGCAGACCGGACGCCGGCAAAACGCAACCACGCGTGCCTCAGGGGCTGCCGCCGACTTGCGTAAGCCACGCAGAATAAGTATATTTACCTCAGCCAACAGAGGTGGAAGGCGTGGATGTGCCAACAGGAACGGTGGTGAGCGATGTTAACTCCCGAAGAGATCCGACAGAAACTGACAGGGGCCTTTAACGATGTCCAGACCTCGGCGCTGACCGAGGTGCTAAAAGGCGTGTTTGAGGCCAGGGTGGTGGACCTGAGCGATCTCAAAGACGCGGTCAAAGAACTCGCCGTTGCGCAGCAGCGGACCGAAGAACGACTCGAACGACTCGCCGCTGCCCAGCAGCGGACCGAAGAACGACTCGAACGACTCGAAGAGGCCGTCCAAAACCTCGCCCTGGCCCAGCGGCGCACCGAAGAGCATCTCCAGGAACTCATCGACGCCCATGCCGAAACCCGCCGGCAGCTCGGTGGACTCACCGCCACTGTGGGCTACACCCTCGAAAACGAGGCCTACAAGGCCCTCCCCGCCCTGCTCAAGCGGGACGCCGGGCTGGTGGTGCAGGACCGGCTCACGCGGACCTACGTCACGGACAACGAGGGACACGCCCTGGAGCTGAACATCTTCGGGAAGGCGCGGAAGAACGGGCAGGAGGTGGTGATCGTGGGGGAGAGCAAGACCCAGTTGTCGCACAACGACGTGGACCGGTTTTTCAAACGGAAGCTGGATCGGCTGCGCGGCAAGCTGGAGGGGATCTTTCCGGTCCTGGTGACCCACATGACTTCAGGCCCCGACGTGGAGGTCTACGCGAAGGAAAAGGGCGTTGCGGTGTATTTCTCCTACGACTTCTAAAAAGCCGACCGTCTTCCGACGGTCAGGCCGCCGACGCGCCCGCAAAAAAGAGGCCCGGCAGTCTCCTGCTGGGCCCTGGAGAAGGAATCAGATATTCTGTCGTAGGGGCGGTTCGCGAACCGCCCCTACATCTATTTCGCCAGGATCATCTTCTTGACCTGGGTGAACGCCCCGGCCTGCAGCTGGATCTCCGCAGAGGTGAGGGCGCGGCTGAAAAGAGCGACCTCGTCCATCAGACCCTTGAAGTAAGCGCGCTGCGGGTCAGTAGGGGAACTCCCCTGCTCGCGACGGCCGATGGCCACGGGGACGCCGGAGAGGGGGATCAACTGGCCGCTGAGATCAAGGCCGGAGGATTTTGTGAACGACACGGGACTGCCGTTCACGTACGCGCTCACCACGTTCCCCGCCACATTCAAACTCACCGCCACATGCTTCCACTGATTATCATACAGGATCACTCCCGGACTCGAAACATACACGGTTCCACCGACGTTCGGATCACCGTTCTTTCTCACAGTCAACCGGAGGCTCCCGTCAGGAAGGACAGACACTGTATACCCCGCAAGGATCGCGCCCCCGTTGGAACTGGAGGAAGGCGTCTGAGGGTTGATCCAGGCCGCTACCGTCACAGCCGTCGTGATCCCATCCAGGGAAGGGGAGGCCGGGATATTCACGAAGTCGTCTGTCCCGTCCAGGCTGAACGCCTGCCCGACCTTGCCGGAGACAAAGGAGACTCCGCCCTGCTGTGAGCCGTGATTGCCGTCAAAGCTGTCGAGGAAATTATTTTCAGCGCGCCACCAGCTCACCAGATTTGGAAAAGCGGATGGAGGAGCAGGATCACACAGTTGGGCTAATGCAGAGGGAACGGCAGTAAGGGAGAAGATCACCCCGATGAGTAGAAAAGCAAGCCCGACGCAGAAAACTCGTTTATTGAACCCCATGGCGCCAGTCCTCCCGGTGGTTAAAGGTTTTGGAAAAGGCCCCTTCTGACGAACCGTAAAAATATCTGATGCATCACCCCCTTGTCCTCAGGAGTTACATCTCCGGACGCCTGTTCCGCTCCACGCCTTTGATACAGGCGATAAGCTCCTCGAGCTGGATCGGCTTTTTCAGGTAGTCGTAAGCCCTGTGGCGCAGCGCCGCAATCGCCGTCTCCA